>NZ_JAMYOE010000002.1:0-439951 GCF_040319695.1 Mesorhizobium sp. M0898
ACGGACGGCTCCCTTGTTTGAGATCTCAACGAACTCATTCTGGCACATCCGATGCCGTCGGGCGCCGTCCACCCCATCATGCCGTGACCTTAGCCGAAGGGTGCAGCGGAGCAGGATGCTGCACCGCTGCAGCGCTCTGATGTAGCGGCATGGATCCTGGGATCTGCGCCGCGTCGCTTCGCTCCTTGCTTCGCCCCAGGATGACGGCTGGAGAGATGTTCTGGCCAATCTCCGAGGTCTGCGCTTTCCACGTCGTAACAACAATCGGTTGCCTCTGGCCCATGGCCGGGTGGACCCTATACCTTCAGGATGGCCGCAACCACTGCGAGGAAGCCATGCGAAAACTGATCTCCACCGGTTCGCCCTTCGAGAAGACCGCCGGCTATTCGCGCGCCGTGGTGCAGGGCGACTGGTGTTTCGTGTCCGGAACGACCGGCTACGATTATGCGACCATGTCGATGCCGGAGACCGTAGAGGCACAAACGCGCAATTGCTTGGCGACGATCGCCAAGGCGCTCGGGGACGGCGGCTTCGAGATGGCCGATGTGGTGCGGGCACATTACTATATTACCGATGCGGCTTTCGTGGATGTGGTGTTCCCGATCCTCGGCGAGGTCTTTGGCGAGATCAGGCCGGCGGCAACGATGATCGTGTGTCAGCTCAACAAGCCGGAGATGAAGATCGAGATCGAGGTGACGGCGCTGCGGCGCACAGCCTGATGCCTGTCACGGTTGCGACAACGACACGGTTAGCACGAGGATCGGCCCATGGCGAAGGTCAGGCGCATCGTTGCAAACATAGACACGCAGGATATCGCGGCGGCAAAACCCTTCTATCAGGATGTGCTCGGCCTCGATCTCAAGATGGATATGGGCTGGATCGCTACCTATGGCTCGCAAGAGACGATGTCCGTGCAGGTCAGTTTCATGGCCGAAGGGGGATCAGGAACGCCGGTGCCGGACATCTCTATCGAAGTCGACGACGTCGATGCCGCGCTTGAAAGCATGAGGACGGCCGGCTTTGCCATCGAATACGGTCCGGCGGACGAACCCTGGGGTGTGCGGCGCTTCTTCGTACGCGACCCGTTCGGCAGGCTGGTCAATATCCTTTCGCATCTCTAGGCATTTTGTCTTGAGCATCGGAGTTTCCCAAAACCGGTTTCCACTTTTGGGTCCGATGCTCTGAACCGCAGGCTTGCGCGCCGGCCGCTTGGCGTTTAGCAAGGCCGCGGCTCACGACACAATCAGGACGGTTCCCCATGGCTTCGAAAAATCTTCTCCTGCTTGCCGGCGACGGCATCGGCCCCGAGGCGATGGCCGAGGTGAAGAAGCTGATTTCCGCCATGAACGACAAGCTCGGCAGCGATTTCGTCACCGATGAGGGCCTTGTCGGCGGCTGCGCCTACGACGCGCATGGCGCGGCGATTTCCGATGCCGACATGGCCAAGGCAATGGCGTCGGACGCGGTGCTGTTCGGCGCCGTCGGCGGGCCGAAATGGGATGCGGTGCCTTACGAGGTGCGCCCGGAGGCGGGTCTGCTGCGGCTGCGCAAGGACATGGAGTTGTTTGCCAATCTCAGGCCGGCAATCTGCTATCCGGCACTGGCGGCGTCCTCCTCGCTGAAGCAGGACGTGGTCGAGGGGCTCGATATCCTGATCGTGCGCGAGCTCACCGGCGGCGTCTATTTCGGCGAGCCTAAGCAGATCATCGACCTCGGCAACGGCCAGAAGCGCGGCATCGACACCCAAATATACGATACGTTCGAGATCGAGCGCATTTCGGGCGTTGCCTTCGAGTTGGCACGCACGCGCAAGAACCACGTCACCTCGATGGAAAAGCGCAATGTGATGAAGTCGGGTGTGCTGTGGAACGAGGTCGTCACCCAGACGCACAAGGCCAGGTATGCCGACGTCAAGCTCGATCACATGTTGGCCGATGCTGGCGGCATGCAGCTGGTGCGCTGGCCGAAGCAGTTCGACGTCATCGTCACCGATAATTTGTTCGGCGACATGCTGTCCGACATCGCCGCCATGCTGACCGGCTCGATCGGCATGCTGCCGTCGGCCTCGCTCGGCGCGCCGGATGCGAAGACAAAAAAGCGCAAGGCGCTCTACGAGCCGGTGCACGGCTCGGCGCCCGACATCGCCGGCAAGGGCATCGCCAATCCGATCGCCATGATCGCCTCCTTCGCCATGTGCATGCGCTATTCCTTCGGCATGGTTGAAGAGGCCGACCGGCTGGAAGGCGCGATCGCCGCCGTGCTCGATCAGGGCTTGCGCACCAGGGATATTCATTCGCCGGGGATGACCGAGGTCGGCACCGCTGAGATGGGCGACGCGATCATCGCCAAGTTCCTGGGCTGATCCCGTGTCGGTCGACGTCCGCTGGGCGACGACCGGGGATGCGGCGGCACTCGCCGCCATGCTTTGCGAAATGGCGGTGCATTACCGGCAGCCGCCACTCGACGCCAGCCAAGCTTTGTCGGCGGCACAGAAATGGCTTGGCGACGAAGGTCCGGCCTATCCGCATTTTGCGCTCGCCTTCGTCGATGGTGAAGTTTGCGGGCTGGCCTCCGTTGCGATCGCGCATCCCGGCATCGATCTCGAGCGGCTGCTGTTCCTCAAGGACCTATTCGTACGCAATGATGCCCGCAATGGCGGTGTCGGTCGAGCACTGATGGCATTCCTCGCCGGCCATTGCCTGCGCGAAGGCATCGGCCGCATCGATCTGACCACGGAGGACTGGAACGAAGGGGCGCTGCGCTTCTACGTCGGACTCGGAGCGGAGCGCCAGGGCCAGAAGGTCTTCCTCAGGCTTTCGAGCGAGGTGCTGAAGGCGATCGCTAAACCCTGACACCCGCCGGCACCGGACCCCACTTGTTCTCGCGCGGCTGGGTCGGGATCAGCGCAAAGATCAGGATGATCACGGTGCCGAAGGTCGGGATCAGGAAAAGCAGGAAGAGCCAGCCGGTCAGGCCGGTATCGTGCAGGCGACGCACGTTGAGCCCGAACCACGGCAGGGCTGTCGCCAGCAGGAAGAGACCGGAAAGGCCGACCGTCACTGCCGGCAATTCACTGTTGTCGAGATTGCCCATGGCGTCGTCGATAAAGACGCCGAGTCCTATGATCACGATCAGCGCGATCGTCCAGAACAGACAATAGCCCCAATACTCCTTGCGGCGGGCACGGCCGGCGAAGTTGAAGTAATTCTCGGTCAGACCCCACCAGAAGTAGCTCCACAGGCCAGCCGATTCGGCCGGACTTTGTTCAGCGGAACGGCCGAAATGTTGCGGCTGACGTGCCGCGGGCGCATTGCCGGCCTGAGTTGGGGCGGCGGTTGCAGTGGAGGCGTCGGCGGGCGCACTGGCAGGTTGGGCGCGGATCGAAAAAACATCGCGTGCCCGTCCGCCAGCCGGCTGGAATTCGACGGTCGTACCTCCGGCAACCGATGCTTCGCGGCGCAAATCTTCGCGCGCCAAAGTGTAGCGGTTGCCGTCGGCTCCGGTGATGAAGCCGAAACCCTGGTCTTCGTCGTAATGAAGAACTTCGCCGCGCATGTCCTGCCCACCCCCATTTCCCCGCCCCAGACTGTGCAAAGTTCCGGCAGACCGCAAGGGGCGTGCGGAAATGGAGAGTGCTGGCTATTTACCCCGGCCGTTTCTTCGATTTCTTGTGTTTCGCAGGTCCGCCTTCGAACTTCGCCTTGGCCGGTTTCCCGGCCCAGGGCTTCGCCTCGAATGCCGGGCGCTGGTCGGCCGGTGCGCGCTTCTCGAATTTGGGCGTGTTCTGATCGAAGGTGCGCTTGCCGCGGTGCGGCTTCTTGTCGGGTCGTGGTTCCTGGTAGCCGGCCCGCGACAAATCCGGCGTGCCATCCAGCCGCTTGACCGCAATGTTGCCCTGCAGCTTGCGGTCGGGGCCGATCGCAGCGAGGAAACGCTCGGCCCAGTCCGCCGCGATCTGCACGAAGGTTTCCTCCGGCTGCATCTTGATGGCGCCGATCTCGCGCTTAGAAATGCCGCCTGTCCGGCACAGCATCGGGATCAGCCAGCGTGGCTCGGCATTCTGCCGGCGTCCGACCGACAGCGAGAACCAGACGCTGTCGCCGAAATCGTCGCGGCGGCTCGGTGCCTCATCCCGGCGCGCAAATTTTTCGCCCGACGGCGTGAACGGTGCCACGTCGAGAAGATCTTCCGGCGCTGAGTGGCTGGAGCGGCACATCCGCACGAAGGCGGCGGCAACCCGTTCGGGCCCGTGCTGATCGAGAAGCGCCTCGACGAAGCCGCGCTCCTCATCCTTCATAGGCTCGCTGAAGACCGGATCAGCGAGAATGCGCTCATCGTCGCGCCGTATCACGTCGTCGGCCGACGGCGGGCTCGCCCAGGTTGCCGCAAGGCCGGCACTTTGCAGCAGCCGCTCGGTGCGCCTGCGGGCACTATTGGGCACGATCAGCGCGCTGACGCCCTTGCGTCCCGCACGACCCGTGCGTCCGCTTCGGTGCAGGAGCGTTTCCGGGTTGGTCGGCAGGTCGGCATGGATCACCAGCTCGAGATTGGGCAGGTCGATGCCGCGTGCCGCGACGTCGGTGGCGATGCAGACCTTGGCGCGGCCGTCGCGCATCGCCTGCAGCGCGTGGCTGCGCTCGTTCTGGCTAAGCTCGCCGGACAGCGCCACGACGGAAAAGTTGCGGTTGTTGAAGCGTGCCGTCAGATGGTTGACGGCGGCGCGCGTGTTGCAGAACACCAGCGCGTTCTTGGCCTCGTAATAGCGCAGCACGTTGATGATGGCGTTTTCGCGGTCCGCCTGGGCGACGCTCAGCGCCCGGTATTCGATGTCGAGATGCTGCTTTTCCTCGCCGGAGGCCGAGATGCGCACAGCATCGCGCTGGTAGCCCTTGGCCAGCGTGGCGATGGAGCGCGGCACGGTCGCGGAAAACATCAGCGTGCGGCGGTCGGCGGGCGCGGCATCGAGGATGAATTCCAGATCCTCGCGAAAGCCGAGATCGAGCATCTCGTCGGCCTCGTCGAGCACCACTGCCTTGAGCGCCGACATGTCGAGCGAATTGCGGGTGATGTGATCGCGCAGGCGGCCGGGCGTGCCCACGACGATATGGGCGCCGCGCTCCAGTGCGCGCCGTTCGGTGCGCATGTCCATGCCGCCGACGCAGGACGCCACCGTGGCGCCGGTCAGTTCGTAGAGCCATTCCAGCTCGCGCGTTACCTGCAGGGCCAACTCCCGCGTCGGCGCCACGGCCAGCGCCAGGGGTGCCGCCGCGTGGGAAAAGCGCTCCGCGCCATCGAGAAGGGTCGGCGCCAAAGCCAGACCGAAGGCGACGGTCTTGCCGGAGCCGGTCTGGGCCGAAACCAGCGCATCGGCCTGGCCAAGCTCGAGAACGGCGTTCTGCACCGGCGTCAGCTCGACATAGCCGCGTTTTTCCAGCGCCTTTGCCAGCGCGGGAACAATAGCTTCGAAGTTGGACATCTTGCTCTTTCGAAATTCGGATTCTGAATACCCGGCGACGGGTCAAATGTCGGCAAGCGCCCACAGACGGGCGCCACGAGCCAGACGATGCTCGTTCGTACTTGGTGCCGCCGTCATTGTACAGGGCGGGCGGGTCGGCCTGCTTGCGATTGACTCTAGACGTAAACCGCGTAAAAGCCGGCACCGAACGGGATAGTTTTCGATGCGCGGCCTTTTGATGGCGCTTTCTGCCTTCGACATCCCCGGCCCCAATGCGAACCATTGGGCCGGGCGCGTCGCTGCGTCTCCTCGTTCCAGCAAAATCACGTTCTTGCTCAAAAAAACCGGCAAAACGACCACCAAAACGGTCTGATTCCCTTGGCCTAACCACCCTCTCCCGGGTCCGGCCCGGGGGTTGAAACCCGCATCGGCCGGCGGGTTTTCTTCAGAAACCGAGCGGAGAGGGACAGGAGATTTCGATGAGTTTCAAGGTTGCGATCGTCGGCGCCACGGGCAATGTGGGCCGGGAAATGCTCAATATATTGGAGGAACGCGGCTTTCCGGTGAGCGAGGTGGTGGCGCTGGCCTCGCGGCGCAGCCAGGGCACGGAAGTGTCGTTCGGCGACCGCACGCTGAAGGTCAGGGCGCTCGACCAATATGATTTTTCCGACACCGACATCTGCATCATGTCGGCCGGCGGCAACGTCTCCAAGGAATGGTCGCCGAAGATCGGCAAGCAGGGCTGCGTCGTCATCGACAATTCGTCGGCCTTCCGCTACGACCAGGACGTGCCGCTGATCGTTCCGGAAGTGAACCCGGATGCGATCTCGCTGTTCACGCGCAAGAACATCATTGCCAACCCGAACTGCTCGACGGCGCAGCTGGTCGTGGCGCTGAAGCCGCTGCATGACGCGGCCACCATCAAGCGCGTCGTCGTCGCCACCTACCAGTCGGTCTCCGGCGCCGGCAAGGAAGGCATGGACGAATTGTTCACGCAGACGCGCGCGGTGTTTGTCGCAGACCAGGTCGACGTCAAGAAATTCACCAAGCGTATCGCCTTCAACGTCATCCCGCATATCGACGTCTTCCTCGACGACGGCTTCACCAAGGAAGAGTGGAAGATGGTGGCCGAGACCAAGAAGATGCTCGACCCGAAGATCAAGCTGACGGCGACCTGCGTGCGCGTGCCGGTGTTCATCGGCCATTCGGAAGCGGTCAACATCGAGTTCGAGAAGCCGATCACCGCCGATGAGGCGCGCGAGATCCTGCGCGAGGCGCCGGGCTGCCAGGTCATCGACAAGCGCGAGGACGGCGGCTATATCACGCCGCTGGAATCGGCCGGCGAGGACGCCACCTTCATCTCGCGCATCCGCGAGGACTCGACCATCGACAACGGCCTGTCGATGTGGATCGTCTCCGACAATCTGCGCAAGGGCGCGGCACTCAATGCGGTGCAGATCGCCGAGCTGCTGGTCGAGCGCGGGCTGATCCAGCCGAAGAAGAAGGCGGCATAGTTCGCTCACGGCCGTATCGCCGCTAGCGCGGCTGGCCTCCGCGGGGGCGCCGGACGACCGGCGGCCTGCGGTCGCAGACTCGGCCTTCGGCGGTTGTTTTGCTCACGGCCGTATCGCCGCTACGCGGCTGGCCTCCGCGGGGGCGCCGGAAGGCCGGCGGCCCGCAGTCGCGGGCTCGGCCTTCGGCCGTTTTGCGCCCTTCTCGCCGTTCACGGGGAGAAGGTTCCGGCAGGCGTATGAGGGGCAGCGCAGGCGTCTCAAATAGGCAGCAAGGCGCCGGCGTCACAGCCGGTTCTCCTCCGCTAGGTCCAACAGCAACTCCAGCGCCTCCGCCGCCCGGTCGGCGGGCACGAACAGATGATCGTGGTAGAAGGCCGAGACCGGATTGACGCCGATGCCGGCGGTGGCCAGCCGCGCGGTGATGGCGGCGAGGAAGCCGACCGCTTCCAGCGACGAATGGATGTTCAGCGTCAGCATCCGGCAGCGGAACACGTTTTTCAGTCCAGCGGCCTTGGCATGGTCTTCAAGCACGATCAGCGTCGTGCCCTCGCGCTCGCGAAATAGCATCACCGGGTGGAGCCTGTCGGGAGCGGGCGCATCGGGTGGCAACGTGGTGAAGACATGAACGCCGGCAAGCAATTCCGGCGTCATTGCCGCCAGCAACTGTTTCAGGTCGGTCTCTCCGGCCATCGGTTGCTTTTCGTTGTGCGATCAGGCGGCGGCTGCCGTCGAGCGTCGGAAGACACCCCTACGGATTTTCAATAACGCCCTCCATCTCACCTCGCAAGGTGGACTTGACCAGGTTCGTTGCCGGCTGAACTTGTACATCCGAGGTCGCCGTCCCCCGGAGTGAAAAAGAGCTGGAGGCGTGTCGGATCGCCGTCATGGGCCGCGTCCTTGGTTCGAGCTGGCGAAGGAGCCAGTGCTCACAACGACCGGAGGGAACATCAATGACCATGTCTCAGGCAGCACCCGTCTCACCGCGTGCCCTGTGGGCCGGCCGCGTGCTCAGCGCCGTCATCGTGCTGTTCATGATCTTCGACGGCGTCATCAAGCTACCGCCGCTGGAAATCGTCACCCAGACCATGGTGCAGCTCGGCTGGCCGGCCGATGCCAATGTCTCGCGCATGCTCGGCACCATTGGATTGGTCTCGACAGCGCTTTACGCGCTGCCACGCACCTCGGTGCTCGGCGCCATCCTGCTCACCGCTTATCTCGGCGGCGCCGTCGCCACGCATGTGCGTATCGGCAGCCCTTTGTTCTCGCACATACTGTTCGGCGTCTATCTCGGCGCCGTCCTCTGGGGTGGCCTGTATCTGCGCGATCCAAGGGTGCGCGCGTTGTTCCCGTTCAGCCAATAGCGGCGACATCGAAAGCCGTTCGATGGTGGCCACGCTGCCAGAGCGGGCGCGGTCTGCCGCCGCCTTTCTACTCTTTGGATCAAATTGAGCGCCGCCGGGCGGCAGCCGATCTTCTTCTTTGGATCAAATCGCCTGGTTGCGAGTTAGGGGGTGCAGCGGCGAGGACGGCACCCTGTTGGAGAGGAACGACAATGAAAAAGGTGATGATCTTGATGGCCCTGCTGGTGCCGCTCGGTGCCTGCTCCCGTACTGAGCAAGGCGCGGCAGTTGGTGGCCTGGGCGGTGCGGCGGTCGGCGCTGCTGTGGCCGGCAACCCGACCAAGGGCGCGGTGATCGGCGGTGCGGCCGGCGCTTTGGCCGGTGCGCTGATCGGCCGTGCCAGCGAAAGCGGCCAATGCCGTTATCGCGATCGTAACGGTCGTGTCTACGTTGCGAGTTGTCCGGAAGGCTATTGATCGGGCCGCATCATATGGATGCAATAGCAAAACGGCGGGCAGGGCCCGCCGTTTCGTGGTTGTGGAGATGATTTATTCGGCGCTGGCGGCTTCCGACTCGGCCGGCGCGGCTGCGGCGGCGGCAACGGCCGCGGCGGCATCTTCCTGCGCCTTCTTCAGCAAGGCTGCGCGCTCCTGCGCCTTCTTGCCGGGCTCGGCCTTCTTCGGGTTGGAGCGGGCTTCGCGCTTGGCGATGCCGGCTTCATCGAGGAAGCGCAGCACGCGGTCGGTCGGCTGGGCGCCATGCGACAGCCAATGCTTGACGCGCTCGGCGTCGACCTTGACGCGTTCGCCGTCCTTGGGCAGCAGCGGATTCCACGAGCCGAGCGACTCGATGAAACGGCCGTCGCGCGGCGAACGAGCGTCGGCGACGACGACATGGTAATAGGGACGCTTCTTCGAGCCCGCACGGGCCAATCGGATTTTCAGTGGCATTTCTTTTCTCCTAAAAGCTCTGATCTGGTTGATCGGTTGGTGGCTGGTCCTCAGCCGGTTTTCGTCACGCCGTTGGATGCGGCGATCTGCTCGTGATGGCGGATCACTTCGCGGACGACGAAGTTCAGGAATTTCTCCGCGAAATCCGGGTCGAGATGGGCGTCCTTCGCCAGTTGGCGAAGACGGGCGATCTGCTCCTGCTCGCGCGCCGGGTCGGCAGGCGGCAGGCCATGTTCCGCCTTCAGCACGCCGACTGCCTTGGTGCAGCGGAAGCGCTCGGCCAGCATGTGGATCAGCGCCGCGTCGATATTGTCAATAGAGGCGCGATAATTGGCCAGCGCCGCACGCGCGTCCGCCATGTCCTTCTCTTCGTTCATGGCGCCCTCACTTCTTCTTGCCGAGGCCATTCTTGCCAAGCATTGGCAGCCCGCCACCGCCCGGCAGGCCGGGAAGTTTCATGCCGCCGGGCAGCCCAGGCAGGCCACCGCCACCGGGAAGACCACCGGGCAGGCCCTTCATGCCGCCGAGCCCGGCGGCCTGGGCCTGCTTCTGCAAGGCGTCGAGCTGCTTGGGGTCCATCTTGGAGAGGTCCGGCATGCCGCCGCCCATCATGCCGCCTCCGGGACCGCCTGGGCCGCCAGGCATCATGCCGCCGAGCCCCATCTTGGAAGCGAGGCCGCCCATCATGCCGCGCATCAGGCCGCCGCCTTTGCCCTTGCCGCCCATCGCCTTCATCATGTCGGCCATGCCGCGATGCATCTTCAACAGTTTGTTGATTTCGGCCGCGTCGGTACCCGAGCCGGCGGCGATGCGCTTCTTGCGCGAGTGCTTCAGAATATCGGGGTTGGCGCGCTCGGCCTTGGTCATCGACGAGATGATGGCGAGCTGGCGACCGAACATCTTGTCGTCGAGCCCGGCGGCGGCCATCTGGTCCTTCATCTTGCCCATGCCGGGCATCATGCCCATGATGCCACCCATGCCACCCATTTTCGACATTTGCTGAAGCTGGCCGGCGAGGTCGTTCAGGTCGAACTTGCCCGACTGCATCTTCCTGGCCATCGCCGCCGCCTGCTCGGCGTCGATGTTCTCGGCCGCCTTTTCGACGAGGCTGACGATGTCGCCCATGCCGAGGATGCGGTCGGCGATGCGCTTGGGGTGGAATTCCTCCAGCGCGTCCATTTTTTCGCCGGTGCCGATCAGCTTGATCGGCTTGCCGGTGACGGCGCGCATCGAGAGCGCCGCACCACCGCGGCCGTCGCCGTCCATGCGGGTCAGCACGAGGCCGGTGATGCCGACGCGCTCGTCGAAGCTTTTCGCCAGATTGACGGCGTCCTGGCCGGTCAGCGAATCGGCGACCAGCAGGATCTCGTGCGGCGACGACATCTTCTTGATGTCGGCCATCTCGACCATCAACGGCTCGTCGATATGGGTGCGGCCGGCGGTATCGAGGATGACGACGTCATGGCCGCCGAGCTTGGCCGCCTGCACGGCGCGGCGGGCGATATCGACCGGCGTCTGACCGGCGACGATCGGCAATGTGGCGACCTTGACCTGCTCGCCGAGCTGGCGGAGCTGCTCTTGCGCGGCGGGACGCCGCGTGTCGAGCGAGGCCATCAAAACCTTCTTGTTTTGACGGTCGGCGAGGCGCCTGGCGATCTTGGCCGAGGTCGTCGTCTTGCCGGAACCCTGCAAGCCGATCATCATGATGACGACCGGAGCCGGTGCATTGAGGTCGATGGCGACGCCCTCGGCGCCGAGCATCTCGACCAGCTCGTCATGGACGATCTTGACGACCATCTGGCCGGGCTTGATCGACTTGACCACGGCGGCGCCGACGGCCTTCTCGCGCACCTTGTCGGTGAAGGAACGCACCACTTCCAGCGCCACGTCGGCCTCGAGCAACGCACGGCGCACCTCGCGCAGCGCCGCCGAGACATCAGCCTCCGACAAGGCGCCGCGGCCGGTGAGGCCGTTCAGGATCGAACCAAGACGTTCCTGTAGCGATTCAAACATTCTTTTTCCTTTTCCCTGGCACCCGGATGATGCCCGAGAGGTAATGCGTTCGCGCCAACTGTCCAAGCAAAAGCCGGTCCGGGCAAAGCCCAAAGCCAAAAAGCACCCGGGGGCGCACAGCGCTGCCGGGTGTTGGCCTCCGGGATCGATTTACAGCACTTCACCTCAAAGAGGTTTCGGCGTCCCGGTCGGTTTGCTCGGAGGAATACTCGTCGCGGAATTCGCGGCGTGTAGACAGGAAATCGGCCGCAGAGTCAAGCTTTGGTCAAGCTTTGCGTCAAATAGCTCAGGACGACCAGGCAATGCACATCAGCGCACGCTGCCGGCGCGCGCCATATCCGGCTCGACCTTCAGCGGTGAGCGCGGATGTAAAAGCAGCAGAACGGTCAACAGGCTGCTGACGATGCCGATCGAAGCGATGAGGACGGCGTCTGAAGTCGTCCAGCCCGCGGCTTCGAGCGGCTTGGCGTTGAACAGGGCGAAGGAATTATAGCTTTGCTGGTGCGAAATCAGCAGGAAGCCGGTCAGATTGTTGCCGAGATGGGCGCCAAAGCCGGCACCGAGATTGCCGGTTGCATAGACCAGAAGCGTCAGCAGCAGCGCAAAGGCAGCGATCGAGGCCAGCACGCAGGCATTGATGGCAGCGCTTGAACCTGGGCTCCAGTGCAGGGAGGTGAACAGCAATCCCGGCAGCAGCGCCCAGATGAAAGAGTTCTGGAACCGGCTCGCTAGGCCCCTGAGCAGATAACCGCGAAACAGCATCTCCTCCGACGAGGTCTGCAGAAAGGTCAGGGCGGCGATCGGGATCAGGAACAAAAGCCACGCGGACAGGCCGATCGCGCCGCGCGCGATGTCGGGCTGCAAACCATAAAGCAGGATCTCGGAAAGCAGCGAGGTGATCAGCACCGCGGTCAGTCCTTTCAGGAACCCCGACCAAGAAATGCGCCGGCTGACGCCAATCAGGGCTGTCAGCTTCTCTTGATGGATCCAGCGCATGGCAGCCCAAAGGCCGAGCCAGATTCCGGCAAATGAAGCCAGCGCCGCAAGGATGCCTGCAGGAGAGGCCATGAAATCCTGCACCGCTCCCCCACCTGGCGGGGCGGTGCCAGACGATGCCTGCCAAACGGCAAAGGCATAGGTGCCGCCGAACAGCACGGCGGCAGTGGTTCCGAGCCAGAACAGGATGACGACCACCGCTCCAAGCAGAAGCCGCGGCAAAGTGGTCTTGTTGTTGGCGGTGTGCCGGTACTGTTGGAAGGCGGTTGGGTCGATCGTCACGCGGGCTCGCTGGCTGGTGCTTCGGCTCGCAAGGTCTAGAACATCGGCCCCAATGTGGAAACCGGTATTGCAGCGGCAATGCCGGCTTGTGGCAATGTCGGGAGTGCGAGCGGCCGCCATTACAGGGCGACCGCCCTGTTTGTATCGTCAGCGCACGACGTACACGATACGCCGGCTGCCCGGATCGACCAGTGCCGGCTGGCCGTTCACATAGACGTAACGGTAATCATAGTCCGGAATCTCGCGCAGCTCGACGGTGTCAGGCAACGTCGCGCCCGTCACCACCTCACCCTCGAGATAGACCGGATCGAGCCGATGCGTACGTACATAGGTACGGATCTCGGCCGGCGGTCTCCGGATAGGCTCGATCGCCTCGCCGGCGACGATTGCTCCGGTATAGCTGTCGGAATACTCGACGCTATCGGCGGGCGGCGTCACGACGGCAATGTCGGCGCTGGCCGGACGCTGTGTCAGGACCACACGGCTGCCGCCGAAATCGGCCGTCACATAGTCGGAATAGACCCAGCCCTGGCCGTTGGCCTCGGCGATGGTGCACCATTTGCTGTTGGCGATGCAGCCGTCGAGCGTCGCCGACTGGCCGGCCGCAAGCACGCCGATCACCGGATATTGCGGGCCGGGGCCGGCGCGTACATTGAGATCAGTGATGGCCGAGACGGCGGTGTCGGCCAAGGCAGAGCCCGACATCGCCATGAGCGCTCCGGCCACCGCCGGAAACAATATGCGTTTCATGGTCTTCTCTCCGTTTCACAGTCCCTTGGCACGGAAAACGAAGCAAAGCCGCATGCGTTCCGGCTAAAAGGCTTCGGCCGGCTCACGATTTGTTCCAGTCGTTTTCGGCAGGTCGGTCAAAAGCTCGTGAACAAAAGCAAGTTTTTGCGCCGCCACGTCCGAGATGACGAAGGGATAGAGATCGGGCAGGCCCATGCAGCGGTTGATCGAGTTGGACGCCTCCGACAGCACCAGCCAGCGGTCGAGAATCCTTTCGAAGGGCTCTGGGCTGGCGGCGGGTTCCGATGGTGCCGGCTGCAACTTGCCGCCGGTATCGGCGCGCGGCAGCTCGTTGGCTTCAACGGTTTCCAGCCGGCCGAGCGGGAAATTCAGGGCATGCACCATCTCCAGCGTGTCCGTGATGTGCATGTGATGCGCCCACGTCTCGGCCCAGTCCTCCCATGGGTGCGACGTCGCATAGGCCGAGATATGGCGCTGCTGCCAGTCGGGCGGCGCGCCATCGGCATAATAGGTCTTCAGCGCCTGTTCGTAGCCGGCGCGCTCGTCGCCGAACAAAGCGCGAAAACCGGCAAGCTTTTGCGAATCGTCGCGGATCAGGCGGTCCCAGTAATAATGGCCGAGCTCATGGCGGAAATGGCCGAGCAGCGTGCGGTAGTTCTCGCCCATCTCGACGCGCCGCCGTTCGCGCTCTGCCGAATCCGCCTCGGCGACGTTGAGCGTGATCCGGCCGTTGTCATGACCGGTCAGGATACGCTCGCCGCCCGGACCGCCGCCGATCGGATCGGCAAGAAAATCGAAAGCGAGACCAATCTCGTCGCCAACGTCCTGCTTGGGTGCGACCGGCAGGCCGAAGGCGAGCAGCGAATAGACGGCACGCTTCTTTGCCGCCTCGACACGGATCCAGCGGCGGCGATTGCCGTCGACCGACAGATCCGGGATCAGCTGGTTCAGCGCACAGGCGCGGCAGAAGGCGTGGCCGGGCTCCGCCATCCAGTTGCAGGCGCATTCGTCGGCATTGGTGCAATGGAAGACGTCGGCGCCGGACAGCGCGAAGCGCGCATGCTCGGGATCGTAGAGCACGAGGCTGGCGCAGTTCAGGCATTGCGCGTTCTCGAAATAGAGACGGTGGCCGCACTGCGGGCAGTCGAAAAGCTTCATTGGCGTCTCAAATCATTCGAAATGCGGAGGACGATACGAGCAGGAGAACGCCAAACGCCTGTCAGCTGCCGACGTTCCTGCCGGCAGATGCTATTTTGCCGCAAGCTGGGCGACGACCTCCTTGGCCACTGCCTCGCCCGACAATCTGGCGCCGCCGCAGGTCTGCATCAGCGGACCGGCCAAATGCTCGCCGGCGAAGAAGATCTTTTCCGCCACGGGCTGCATCAGCGTGGCGCGCACTTGCGAGCGGCCGGGCCGCCGCCGCCGCATAGCACACAAACCGCTCAGCGCCCGCCGATGATCACGACATCAACGTCTTCCATGCTTATTCTGTCCCCGCCACAATAATTACTTGATCGTAGGCAAATTCCCGGGCGTCCGCCAGTGTGGTGGATTTGAGGTTCCTGCTGTATTGAGTGCATCGGCGTGGCGCCGGGGCAGTGACAAGCAGGTGTTTCGCGGGCAAGTTCGCAATTGGGAACGTGATTCAGGCAACCAGGAGAGCAGCATGGCATTTCTTGCCAAGGGGAAGATGTTTGTAGTGGCCACGGTGGTGGCGGTGCTTGCGCTGGCGACGGGCGCGCAGGCGGCGGCCAGCTGTGGCAAGAGCGGCGCCGGCTTCGAGGCATGGAAACCGGAGTTCGCCGCGGAGGCGAAGGCCGACGGTGTCGGCTCGAAAGGTCTGGCCGCTCTGGCTCGCGCAACCTACGCGACAAAGACGATCTCCGTCGACCGCGCCATCCATAAGGCTTTCAGCGGCTCGGTGGAAGCTTTCATGAAGCGCCGTGGCGCGTCCGCGATCATTGCCAGGGGCCGTGCGCTGAAGAAGGCCAATGCTGCGCTGTTCGACAAGATCGAACGGAATTACGGCGTGTCGCCGGGCGTGTTGCTCGCCATCTGGGGTATGGAGACCGGCTTCGGTTCCGCCATGGGCAACCAGAATACGGTCTCCGCCATTTTAACGCTGGCCTATGACTGCCGCCGTCCGGAGTTCTTCTACCCGCATGCCATTGCGGCCCTGAAGCTGGTTGATCGCGGAGCGTTGAGCGCCTCGTCGGTCGGTGCCGCGCATGGCGAGATTGGCCACACGCAGTTCCTGCCCGGAAATGTTTTGACGTATGGTGTCGGAAACAAAAACCTGCGTGACAAGGCCACTGCGTTGGCTTCTACCGCCAACTTCCTCAAGAGTCATGGTTGGCGGGCCGGCGCGAGCGCGCAGGCGAATATGGGCGCAATTGCTGGCTGGAATTCGGCGAGCGTCTATCAACAGGCCATCGCCCGCATGGCCACGGCGATCGACGCCGACTGATAGAAAATCTCTATTCGACAGAAAGCCCGGCCATGCGCCGGGCTTTTTTGCGGGTGGTCTATCCAGAGCATTTCACGGCCGGATTGAATCCCGCCGGGCCCCCTGCCGCAAGGGTAACGGCATGGATCCTCGAGTCTCCGCAACGTCGCTCCGCTCCTGCTCCGCCCTGGGATGACGAAGCGAGGGAGGCTTCGGCCAATCTCAAGGGTGCCGTTTGCCGGCAAAATTACGGTGCAACAGTACTAGTTCCTCTGCACAGAGGTTTTGGTTCTTTGACAGAGCCTGAAAGGGCTGTGGATGGGAGCCTGCCGATCGGGCTGCCAATCGCCAAGGTTTGCGATTAGCGATAAGCCACCACATCTTCGTCATCCTCGGGCGGAGCAGGAGCGAAGCGACGTTGCGGAGACCCGAGGATCCATGCCGTCACGTCAGCCGAAGAAGGCAGCGGTTCAGAACGGCACTCGCGTCCGCACCAGCGCCGGCTACCCTTCAACCGTCACCGGCCATGCCACCATGACCGCGAGCCAGAAGCGCGGTACGAGCTGATCGAGAAGACCAACCCGGAGTGGTTCGAGCTTTTTCGCGGAACGGGGTGGTAGACTCCGGTCCGCAGGAGCACTGCCGCTAGGGAACGGCATGGATCCCAGGGTCTGCGCCGCGTCGCTTCGCTCCTTGCTCCGCCCTGGGATGACGAAGTCGAGGGGTGTCTCAGCAAATCTCCGAGGTTGCGATTTGCAGCTGAAATTGGCCGCTGACAGAACTATCGACGGTTGCTGCCGCTTCCAACCCGTCAAAATCACTGTGCAGAGAAACTGGCTATTTTCTACGGTTGCGCGCCGCCAGCGTACGCAGCCTCAGCGCATTGAGGCGGATGAAACCTTCGGCATCTTTCTGATCATAGGCGCCGCGGTCGTCCTCGAAGGTGACCAGCGCGTCGGAATAGAGCGTCTTCCTCGACTTGCGGCCGGTGACAATCACGTTGCCCTTGTAGAGCTTCAGCCGCACCGTGCCTTCGACGTCTTCCTGGCTCTTGTCGATCAT
The DNA here is from genome assembly GCF_040319695.1 of Mesorhizobium sp. M0898. Classification (NCBI taxonomy): domain Bacteria; kingdom Pseudomonadati; phylum Pseudomonadota; class Alphaproteobacteria; order Hyphomicrobiales; family Phyllobacteriaceae; genus Mesorhizobium; species Mesorhizobium sp. M0898. The sequence goes on from NZ_JAMYOE010000002.1 coordinate 16,809, forward strand.
TGCCTGCAGCATCAGCCGCTCGGGCGCGAACCAGAAGCCGTTGTAGATCAGCTCGGCATAGCGCGGCATGAACTCGTCCTTGAGGTGGGCCGCACCACGGTCGAGCGTAATCGATTCGATCGCCCGATGGGCGGCGATCAGGATGGTGCCGCCGGGGGTCTCGTAGACACCGCGTGATTTCATGCCGACGAAACGGTTCTCGACCAGGTCGAGCCTGCCGATGCCGTTGTCGCGGCCGAGATCGTTCAGCGCCGCCAGCATCGTCGCCGGCGAGAGTTTCTTGCCGTCGAGCGCGATCGGATCGCCCTTGAGGAATTCGATCTCGATCTCGGTGACCTCATCCGGCGCATCCATCGGCGAGATGGTGCGCTGATGGACGAATTCCGGCGGCTCGCTCCACGGGTCCTCCAGCACCTTGCCCTCGGAGGAGGAGTGCAGCAGGTTAGCGTCGACGGAAAACGGCGCGTCGCCCTTCTTGTCCTTCGGCACCGGGATCTGGTGCTGCTCGGCGAAATTGATGAGATCGGTGCGCGACTTGAACGACCAGTCGCGCCAGGGCGCGATAACCTTGATGTCGGGGTTGAGCGCATAGGCTGAGAGCTCGAAACGAACCTGGTCGTTACCCTTGCCGGTGGCGCCATGCGCGATGGCATCGGCGCCGGTCTCTTTTGCGATCTCGACAAGATGTTTCGAAATCAGCGGCCGAGCGATCGAGGTGCCGAGCAGATAGGTGCCTTCATAGACGGCGTTGGCGCGGAACATCGGAAAGACGAAATCGGATACGAACTCCTCGCGGACATCGACGATGCGGATGTCCTTGATGCCCATCATCTCGGCCTTGCGCCTGGCCGGCTCCAGCTCGCCACCCTGGCCTAGATCGGCGGTGAAGGTGACGACCTCGGCGCCGAGCTCGGTCTGCAGCCATTTCAGGATGATCGAGGTATCAAGGCCGCCGGAATAGGCGAGCACGACTTTCTTGACGGCTTTTGCTTTCGACATGGTGGGCAGTTCCGCGACAGGGGTTCTTCGCGGGCGAGGTATCACGGCGTTTTAGGCCAGCGCAAGGGACGAACGATGCCTGGACCAGATGCTTCATCTCCAAGAGGCTGGCGAGGACACGGCTCTTGCGCTATGGCTGCGCCGTCTTTTGCCACTACGAGACGAGCCATGTCCTTCATCCCCGACAGTACGACGCTTATCCAGTTCTCCATCGCCACCTTCATCCTGGCGATCACGCCCGGGCCTGACATGACGCTGTTCGTCTCGCGCACGCTGAGTCAGGGCCGTGCCACCGGCTTTGCCTCGATGGCCGGCGCCTTGTGCGGCACGCTGATTCACACCACGCTGGTGGTGGTCGGCGTCTCGGCGCTGATCGTCGCCTCGCCGATGGCGTTCTTCGTGCTGAAGATTTTTGGCGCCGGCTATCTGGTCTTCCTGGCATGGCAGGCGATCACAAAAGGGTCGGCGTTTTCACCGGAGAAGAAGAGCGGGCCGCAGATCTCGCTGTTCCGCAGCTGGGCGGCGGGGCTCGGGGTCAATCTGCTCAACCCGAAGATCATCCTGTTCTTCATGACCTTCCTGCCGCAATTCGTCTCCGCGCATGATCCCGACGCGCCGGGAAAGCTGTTCTTCCTCGGCGCGATGTTCGTCGTGCTGGCGATCCCGGTGACGGCGCCGATGGTGCTGGCGGCGGAAAAATTCTCGGCCGCGATGAAATCCAGCCCGCGTGTGACCCGCGTCGTCGACTATCTCTTTGCCGGCGTTTTTTCGGCCTTCGCGCTCAAGATCCTGACGGCGCAGGCGAAATAGGGCGTCCGATCTGACGCCAGCTTCCGGCCGAGCGGCCGGCGCTCAGCCAGTAGAAAATACCGCCGACCATGCCGCAGCCGATCACCGCCAGCATGACGCTGGTATTGGCAACCTCGAAATTGGCATCGGCCGTCTGGTGGACGAAGCCGAGGAAGACCGCTGCCACCACAGCACCCGCCAGCGCATAGAACAGCCAGTCACGTCGGCCAAGGATCTCGGAGGCGAGGATGGCGATGACGGCCGGCATGAAAGCGAAATAGGCGACGAACAGCCCGACGAAGGGGATTGAAAACCACAGCGAGGCCTGCGCCGCCGGTTGCGTCTCGTCCGTCATCAGCCCAAGAGACGCCAGGAACATGATGTTAAGGAAGGCGCTTGCCGCTAGCGAAGCAACGCCATAGCCGACAAGGATGACGGCGAAGCGGATCAGATAGGCGACGAGGCGGTTCACGCCTCGCCATGCCCCGCGATCATCATCGCTTCCAGCGCCAGCCGGTCGACCTTGCGCATGCGCTCGGAGTCCGACTTGAGCTGGCCGCAGGCGGCGAGGATGTCGCGGCCGCGGGGCGTGCGGATCGGCGAGGCATAGCCGGCATTGTTGATGTAGTCGGCGAATTTCTCGATCGTCTCCCAGTCCGAGCACTGGTAGTTGGTGCCCGGCCACGGATTGAACGGGATCAGATTGATCTTGGCCGGGATGCCCTTGAGCAGCTTGACCAGCGCCTTGGCGTCCTCGATCGAATCGTTGACGTCCTTCAGCATGACATATTCGAAGGTGATCCGCTTGGCGTTGGACAGGCCGGGATAGGCACGGCAGGCAGCGATCAGTTCGTTCAGCGGATACTTCTTGTTGATAGGCACCAAAAGGTCGCGCAGATCGTCGTTGGTGGCGTGCAGCGAGATCGCCAGCATGACGCCGATCTCCTCGCCGGTGCGGAAGATCTCGGGCACGACGCCGGACGTCGAGAGCGTGATGCGCCTCTTCGACAGGGAAAGCCCGTCGCCGTCGGATGCGATAAGCAGCGCCTTCTTCACCGCCTCGAAATTGTAGAGCGGCTCACCCATGCCCATCATGACGACGTTGGACACTTTCCTGCCCTCGGCCGGCACGATGGCGCCGTCGGGCGTATCGCGGTCGGGGAAATCGCCGAGCCGGTCGCGGGCGGTCAAGAGCTGGGCGAGGATTTCCTCCGCCGTCAGGTTGCGCACCAGCTTCTGCGTGCCGGTGTGGCAGAAGGAGCAGGTCAGCGTGCAGCCGACCTGCGAAGAGATGCACAGCGTGCCGCGGCCTTCTTCGGGAATGTAGACGGTCTCGATCTCGACCGGCCGGCCGGCGCCGCGCGGCGGAAAGCGGAACAGCCATTTGCGGGTTCCGTCGGAGGAAATCTGCTCCTCGACGATCTCGGGCCTGGCAACGGTGAAATGCGTGTCGAGGGCGGCGCGCAGATCCTTGGAGATGTTGAACATGCCGGCAAAGTCGGAAACGCCGCGCACATAGATCCAATGCCAGAGCTGTTGGGCGCGCATTTTCGCCTGGCGCTCCGGCACGATGCCGGCGGCGACGAGGGCGGCCCCGAGTTCGGCTCGCGTCAAGCCGATCAGCGACGGTTTTTCAGGCGTCGTGCGGGTGCGCAAAGCGTCACGCGCGCCTTCGGCGGTAAGATCGAATGAAAGGGTCATTGTTGCGCCAATATAAGCGATTTGCGGCCGAATACAGCATCGTGCCCGAAATGAAGCGCGGCGCATAGCACAGGTTAGCGGCGGAGTCATGCCGGGCGCGCAAGCAAGGGCAGGGCTTCAGAAAAGGCTGGCGTCCAGTTTTACGTTGGAGACAACCAAATTGGCGACCTCGGCGCTGCCCTCATCCGACGGCGACGCCAGCGCCGTTCCTGCAACGCCGGCAATTGGCGAAAGCTTCCATGCGGCGCTCTTCTCCGCGTCACCATACGGGGAGAAATGCCCGGCAGGGCACTGAGGGCGGCCTCAACGCCTAAAAGGTTCGTTGTTCTTCCGGCTCTACCTACTTGCACTTGGCGATCGAGGCCAGCGCCGCCGAGATGCCCTTCAGCGAGAAGACGTAGGTGGTGGTGTTGCCGCGGCCGGACTTGGCCGACACCTTCATGTCGGTGCCGGTCTTCATCGCGGCTATCAGCACCGGCTCCTCGGCGGCGTTCTCGACCCAGGCCGACTTGCCGCGCGTGAACATCGAAAAAGACTTCTTGTCGATGGTGACGGTGGCCTTGGAACCTTCCTGGAAGGTATAGCCGGCAATGAATTGCGGCTCGTAGGACACTTGCTGCCCCGGCCGCTGGCTGACGAAGAAGAACATGTCGCCGTGATCGAGCGTCGGCGGCTGCTTGTCGGTTGGCACCGTCAGGACATAGCAGACCTTGCCGCCGCCCGACGCCTGATAACTGTAGGTGCCCCAGGCATTATGCTGGCCGATCTTGGTTGCCGACTGCGCCAGCGCGGGCGCCGTCAAGGCCACCAGGGCCAGGCTGGAAACTATAGCAATCAATCCGCGCATCGCTTTTCCCGTATTCCACTGGTGCGGCGGCAGGCCGGCTCGGCGTCCTGCCCGTCGCTTCATTTTGATTTAATCTGGGTTACCAAACGGTGAAATTCCCCTGAGAAAAGGATGTTCACGCCAGGAAACCGCCGCCGTCTTCGCGCTGCCGCTCGAAAAAGCGGCTGGCGCAATGTCCCTGCCGCGACTTGGAGGCCACGAAAACGGCAAGAGTTTGACTTTTCAAGCAGCTAGGTCTTGCCGCGATTCTCGCTTTTTGAGGTGCGTGACGAATTTCCCTGCAGGCGGTACCATGTCTGCGTTCGCCGCTACGGCGCTCGGCCAGGGTGCCCTCCCTGGCGGCTTACGGGAGATTTGGCCATGGCCGTTTCCGAGACAGTCCTGATCCTCGCGGGCGGCACAGCCGTCCTGGCGATTGTGTTCGGCATTCGTGTCGCCATGCGGCGGACGGCCGGTGGCGCGGTGCGCCGGTCGGATGCCGGGGAGACGGCGGGCGGATCGGGCGCGCCCGACGTGGCCGGGGTCATTGCGCTGCCGCCTTTGATCTTCCTTGGCTTCCTGGTGGCGGCAACCGTGCTCGAGGTGCTCGTGCCGCTCCCGGTCATGGCCGGGCAGGCGCTCGCCCGCTATCTGACCGGCGCTGTGCTCGCGGTGTGCGGCTTCGTGTTCATCTTTATGGCGGCGGGCCGCTTTCAGGCCGCTGGCACCAACATACCACCGACCTTGCCGACGACGGCGCTGGTCGTCGACGGTATCTATCGGCGCACCAGGAATCCGTTCTATCTGGGAACGACCCTCGTCTATCTGGGCCTCGGCGTCGCGGCCGGAAGTCTTTGGGCTATCGCGCTCGTCATCCCCCTGCTGTGGGTGATCAATACCGGCGTTATCGCGCCGGAAGAGCGCTATCTCGAGCGGAAGTTCGGAGATGCCTATCGCGCCTACAAGGCGCGGGTGCGGCGGTGGGTTTGACGGCCGGAAAGTCTCGCGCGATTTTTTGCGCCGTACCGGCTCAGCTCTTGTCGGCGATGGCCTGCCTGGCGGCGAGCCGGTGCGCCGGCGTGATGTGGGCGCTGACGGCGGTAATCGCGGCGGTCAGCACGGCGATGTCGTCGGTGAAGCCTAGCCCAAGGATGAAATCGGGGATGACGTCCGTCGGCAGCACGAAATAGCCGAGCGCAGCCAGCAAGGTGCCCTTGGCGCGCAGCGGCGTCTTCTTGTCCATGGCACAGTAATAGGCGGCGACCACCTCTTCCATGAACGGGATCTGCCGGGCGGCCTTCTTCGCCGTACGCCAGAACTTTTCGCGCACTTCGCTCTCGTTGCCCGGCTTGCTGCCGAGGCCGAAGAAATCAAAACCGGATTTTTGCGCCATCAACCTCTCCTTGCGGCCGTCGCGTGACTTCACGCGTGACCGCGACGCAAAATGTGGTGAAAGCCGAACCTCGCTGCAAGGTGCAGATAGGCTCAGCCGCCGAAATAGCGGTTCATTTTCCTGGCCAGATCGAAATCCAGCGCGGTCAGGCCGCCGGCGTCGTGCGTGTTGAGGGTCACGTTTACCGTCTTGTAGACGTTCGACCAGTCGGGATGGTGGTCCATCTTCTCCGCGGCCAGGGCAACGCGGGTCATGAAGGCAAAGGCTTCGGAGAAATTCTTGAAGGTGAAGCTGCGGGTGATCGAGCCACCATCCTTGGCCAGCGACCAGCCGTCGAGGCCGGCAAGTTCGGCGCGGATCGCCTCTTTTGCTAGTTTCTCCCTGGCCATGTCCGTCTACCGCATGATCCGCGAAGCGTCGGCGGCGCCGACCAAACGGCTGGCGACGCGGTTGTCGGCACCTGAAAGCGGCCAGGCCTCCTCGACGACGTAAGGCCCGCCGCCAACCGAATCGCGCGACGACATCAGCACGAAGCGGCCGACCCGGAACGGCAGCGTCGAAAAATTGCCGCGTGCCGACAGGTACTGGGCGACGTCGAGCGGACTCGAATTGCGCAGGCGGGCCAGCGTCACATGCGGCATGAACTTGCGCGGGTCGGCCGGAATGCCGAGCCGCTGGCAGATGCGCTCGATCTCGGCCTGCAATGCGGAAAGATCGGGCGAAGCGGCGACCCCGGCCCACACCGCATGCGGCTTCTTCTGGCCGAAGGCGCCGACGCCGGACAGCGTCAGCGGGAAGGACGGGCGGTGAACACGGTCAAGCGCATTGGCGATGTCGTCGGCGACATGGCCCTCGACATCGCCGATGAAGCGCAGCGTCAGATGATAGTTTTCGACGTCGATCCAGCGGGCTCCCGGCAGGCCGCCCCTGAGCAGGGACAGCGAAAGAGCGGCATCACGCGGTATCTCGAGGGCGGTAAAAAGACGCGGCATGGGAAGCCTCCTGTCCTCGAATCGAACTCTTGCCCCTAGCGAATCATCGATATTCAAACGGGGCAAGGGGTTTGTTGGTCGCAGGCCTGCCTAAAAGCTTCCCTTGCGGAAGGTGTTGCGACGGCGAACCCTCGCCTTCAGGAATTGCCCCGGACCGCTTCAATGGTCTTCTCCACACTGGGCAGGATACCCTCGACGATACGGTCGACGCCTCGGGCGTTTGGATGAAGGCCGTCCTCGAGTTGCAGGACGGATTGACCGGCGATGCCCTCGAGAAAGAAAGGATAGAGCGGCACGCCATATTTTTCAGCCAGTCTCGGAAAGGTCGCGTCGAAGGCGTTCTGGTAGTCGGCGCCGAGATTGGGCGCCGCGCGCATTCCGGCCAGCAAAACGGCGATGTTGCGCTGCTTCAGTTTTGCCAGCATGGCGTCCAGGTTCTTTTCCGCTATGGCGGGCGAAACGCCGCGCAGCATGTCGTTGGCGCCGAGCTCCAGGATGACGAGTTGCGTGCCGTCCGGCACCGACCAGTCGAGCCGCGACAGGCCGCCGCTCGTCGTATCGCCGGAGACGCCGGCGTTGGCGACCGTGACATCGTAGCCCTTGGCGCGCAGCGCCGCCTGCAGCTTCTCGGTGAAGCCCTGACCTGGCCCGAGGCCATAACCCGCCATCAGGCTGTCGCCGAAACCGACAATGGTGAACGGTTCGGCGCGCGCCGACGAAATGGCGCCGCAAATGGCGAGGAAAAGGGCGAAGGCTGCGGCAAAGGTGTGTTTGAAAGCCATGCGGCAGGCCCCATATGACCAGGAACATCTGTTGGCGAAGGCAGGTTTTCGTCTTTGTCGAGCATCGGATGCACTAGCCTTCATCCCCCATATAGGACGATTTGATTTTGGAAGAAGCCGTCATTTCGCTGAAAGACGTATCGCTGACGCTCGGCGAAGGTGCATCCTCGGTCCATGTGCTGAAGGGCGTCAGCCTCGATGTGGCGGGCGGCGAAGCGACCGGCATCGTTGGACCTTCAGGTTCGGGAAAGTCGACATTGCTGATGGTTTTGGCCGGACTTGAAAGGGTCGATTCGGGTACGGTCCGAATTGCCGGCGAGCAGCTCAACGGCAAAAGCGAAACGAGATCGCATTGTTTCGGGGACGAAACATCGGCATCGTGTTCCAGTCTTTCCATCTCATCCCCAATATGACGGCGCTGGAAAACGTTGCGGTCCCGCTGGAGCTTGCCGGCCATGTCGATCCATTCGGCGTGGCGGCACGCGAGCTGGCGGCGGTGGGCTTGAGCGATCGCGTCACCCATTACCCCGGCGAATTGTCTGGCGGCGAGCAGCAGCGCGTGGCGATCGCCCGGGCGCTGGCGCCGTCGCCGCGCATCCTGATAGCCGACGAGCCGACCGGCAATCTCGACCAGGCAACGGGGCGGCACGTCGCCGACCTGCTGTTTGCCAAGGCGGCCGAACGCGGCATGACGCTGGTGCTGGTCACGCATGACCCGGTACTCGCGGCGCGCTGCTCGCGCCAGGTGTCGATGCGGTCGGGGCTGATCGAAGACGCGCCTAAGCCGGCCACCAGGGCTGGCAGGATGACCGCATGATGCCGCTGGCGCGCACGCTGAGGCTCGCCTTTCGGTTTTCGCTGCGAGAAATGCGTGGCGGGGTGTCCGGCTTCCTGATCTTCCTTGCTTGCATCGCGCTCGGCGTCGCTGCGATCGGCGGCGTCAATTCGGTGGCGCAAGCGATTTCCGCCGGTGTTGCCGACCAGGGCCAGACGCTGCTCGGCGGCGATCTCCGCTTCCAGCTCAACCAGCGCGATCCGACCAGAGCCGAACGCAGCTTCCTCGACCGGCTTGGCACGGTTTCGCACAGTGCCAATATGCGCTCGATGGCGAGGCTCGAGGACGGCTCCGACCAGGCGCTGGTCGAGGCCAAGGCGGTCGACGGCGCCTATCCGCTCTACGGCGCGCTGGAGACCGAGCCGGTGCTGTCGCGAGAAGATCTGTTCGGCGAAAAATCCGGGGTCTTCGGCGCCGCCGCGCCGGACCTCTTGTTCGAGCGGCTGAACCTTGGCATCGGTGACCGGCTAAAGCTAGGCAGCGCGACGTTCGAGCTGCGCGCCAGGCTGGTCAACGAGCCGGATGCGGTGTCGGATGGCTTCGGCTTTGCGCCGCGGCTGATGGTGTCGACCGACGGGCTTGCCGCTTCCGGCCTGATCCAGCCGGGCAGCCTGGTCGAGAACGCCTATAAGGTCCGCCTGCCCGGCGGCACCACTGAGGCACTGATCAAGGCGATCCAGGACCAGGCGGCAAACCAGTTCCCGCAGGCCGGCTGGTCGATCCGCACCCGCAGCAACGCAGCACCGGCGCTGTCCTCGAATATCGAACGGTTTTCGCAATTCCTGACTCTGGTTGGGTTGACGGCGCTGGTGGTCGGCGGCGTCGGCGTGGCCAATGCGGTGCGTGCCTATCTCGACGGCAAGCGCGGCGTCATCGCCACCTTCAAGAGCCTGGGGGCTTCGGGCGGCTTCGTCTTTGCCGTCTATCTGGTGCAGATCCTGATGATCGCCGCCCTCGGCATCACGCTAGGCCTTGTGCTTGGCGCGCTGATGCCGTTCGCGGCCAGCGCCGCACTCCAATCGGTCATTCCAGTGCCGGCGGAAGGTGGGTTCTATCCCGGCGCCCTCGGCATGGCAGCGCTGTTCGGGCTGCTGGTGACGCTGGCTTTCGCCTTGCTGCCGCTCGGCCGCGCCCGGGACGTGCCGGCAACGGCGCTGTTTCGCGAAATGGGTTTCGAGGGCCGCGGTTTTCCCCGCCCGCTCTATATCGCCGCGGCATTGGGCATCGCGCTGTTGCTCGCGGTACTGGCGATCCTGTTTTCCGGCGACCGCCGTATTGCCTCGATCTTCGTTGGCGCCACGATCTTTTCGTTCCTGGTGCTGCGTGTGGTCGGCTCGCTGGTGCAGTGGGCGGCGAAGAAAAGCCCGCGCGTGCGCTCGACCGCGCTCAGGCTCGCCATCGGCAACATCCATCGGCCTGGCGCCTTGACGCCGTCCGTGGTGCTGTCGTTGGGACTCGGGCTGACGCTGCTGGTGACGCTGGCGTTGATCGACGGCAATCTCAGGCGGCAGATCTCGGGCAGCCTGCCGGAAAGGGCACCGAACTTCTTCTTCGTCGATATCCAGAGCAGTGACGTCGATGCCTTCTCCGCGCTGGTCGGCAAAGAGGCACCGCAAGGCAGGCTGATCAAGGTGCCGATGTTGCGCGGCCGGGTGATGGCGCTCAACGGCGTCAATGTCGACAAGGTCAAGGTTCCGGCCGAAGGCGCCTGGGTACTGCGCGGCGACCGTGGCCTGACCTATGACGCAAAGCTGCCGGAGAATGCGACGCTGACCGAGGGCAGCTGGTGGCCGGAGAACTATGCCGGCGAGCCGCTGGTCTCGTTTTCCGCCGAGGAAGGCAAAGAGATCGGGCTGAAGCTCGGCGACACCATCACCGTCAACGTGCTCGGCCGCAACATCACGGCCAAGATCGCCAATTTCCGCCACGTCGAATGGGAAACCATAGGCATCAATTTCGTCATGGTGTTCTCGCCCAACACGTTCGCCGGTGCGCCGCATGGCTGGTTGGCGACGCTGACCGAGACGAATGCGTCGGCAGCCGACGATGCGCATCTTCTCAACGCCGTCACGCGTGCCTTTCCCGCGGTGACGACGGTCAGGGTCAAGGACGCGCTCGAAATCGTCAACCGGCTGGTGGCGCAGCTCGGCACAGCAATCAGGGCAGCAGCGGGGGTGGCGTTGATCGCCTCGGTGCTGGTGCTGGCCGGGGCGCTCGCCGCCGGCAACCGGGCTCGCATTCACGACGCGGTGGTGCTGAAGACCCTGGGTGCGACCAGAAAAACGCTGATCGCCGCGTTTTCGCTGGAATACATGCTGATCGGCCTTGCTACCGCGATCTTCGCGCTGGCGGCGGGCGCTGTGGCGGCATGGTTCGTCGTCGCGCGCATCATGACGCTGCCATCGCACTTCATGCCCGAGGTGGCGGTGGCGACCATCGGCTTTTCGCTGGTGGTCACGGTCGGCATCGGCCTTGCCGGCACGTGGCGGGTGCTGGGCCACAAGGCGGCGCCGGTGCTGCGGAATCTTTGAGCCAGAGCCGGTTTCGATTAAATCTCGGTAATGTTCCGGGCGGGAAGGCCAATAAAACCGTATCTCCGGCACTTCACGGAGCATTACGCTTGGTTACGGTCTTGTCCTTTACGCCAAGAACCATCATATTTCGGCGCAGGCATGCTGGAGCCCCGCCAGCGGCGCCTGGGTTCAAAAGGACCTGACACCGGACGGGGCAGAAGCAATATGAGGATTTCCATGGCTGATCCCGTTCGCAATTATCAGACGCGCGCCGTGCCCGGCGCCGGCGTCGACGCTGCCATCGACCAGGGCCTGCGGGCCTACATGATCAAGGTCTACAATCTGATGGGGCTTGGCCTCCTCATCACCGGCCTTGCCGCGGTCGGCACAATCATGCTGGCCACCACCAGCGATCCCGCCTCGGCGGTCGCGACGTTGCCAAGCGGCGAGATGCTGACCTCGTTCGGCTACGCGATCTTCGGCTCGCCGCTGAAATGGCTGGTGATCTTCGCCCCGCTGGCAGCGGTGATGTTCCTGTCGTTCCGCGTCCAGTCGATGAGCGTTTCGGCCGCGCAGACGACATTCTGGGTCTACGCCGGCCTCGTCGGCCTGTCGCTGTCGTCGATCTTCCTGGTCTACACCACCGCCAGCATCTCGCAGACCTTCTTCGCCACCGCCGCCGCCTTTGGCGGGCTGTCGCTCTACGGCTACACGACCAAGCGCGATCTCTCGGCGTTCGGGTCGTTCCTGGTCATGGGCCTGGTCGGCCTGATCATCGCGATGGTAATCAACATCTTCCTGCAGTCGTCGGCGCTTTCCTTCGCCGTTTCGGCGATCGGCGTGCTGATCTTCGCGGGCCTCACCGCCTACGACACGCAGAACATCAAGGAGATGTACTTCGAGGGCGACGAGACCGATGTCGCCGGCCGCAAGGCGATCATGGGCGCATTGAGGCTCTATCTCGACTTCATCAACCTGTTTATGTTTCTGCTGCAGTTCATGGGCGACCGTCGCTAAGTACGGTTTCCTGGACCAGCGAGTTTGGAAAGGGCGGCCCAATGGCCGCCCTTTTCTTTTGTCCCGGCTTTTGCTGTGATATAGGGCAGATGAACGACGTGCCTAAATTATGAGCAGCATCACGATACGCGCCGCGACATTGGCCGACCTTGACCAGATCACGGAAATCTATGCCGACGCGGTGATAAACGGCACGGCGAGCTACGAACTCGAACCGCCGAGCCGCGCCGAGATGGGCACGCGCTTCGACACTCTGATGGCGGGCGGCTTTCCCTATCTCGTTGCGGAAAAGGCCGGCGCCGTGCTCGGCTATGCCTATGCCGGGGCGTTCCGGCCGCGCCCGGCCTACCGCTTCGTCGTCGAGGATTCCGTCTATGTCGCGCCCGAGGCCAAAGGGCAAGGCGTCGGGCTGCTCTTGATGCAAGGGCTGATCGAAGCGGCCAAGGCGGCGGGTTTTCGCCAGATCATCGCGGTGATCGGCGACGGCCGGCCCGACAGCGCCTCGGTAAGGTTGCACGAGAAGCTCGGCTTTCGTCATTCCGGCCGCCTGGAAGGCTCAGGCTATAAGCACGGACGCTGGCTGGACACGGTTTTCATGCAGCTGCCGATCAACGGCGGGGCGTCCATCCCGCCTGATCCGCAATCGCTGCCCGAGCGCAAGTTCCGCCTGCAAAAATAAAGGGTTACGCCTCGACCAGCTTCAGTGTTCGGTCGAACACGCCAAGCACCCGGCCGAGTTCCTGGCCGCGCTTGAGGATGCGCCCGCCGGCGGCGATGACGGCGAACGCGCCTTGCCGGCGCGCCAGCTTCGGATCCTTGACGATCTGGAAAAGCGGCACTTCGCTGGTGCGGCGGAAGACGGAAAAAACGGCGCGGTCGGCGAGATGGTCGATGGCATAGTCGCGCCACTCATTGGCGGCAACCATACGGCCGTAGAGCCTGAGGATCTGGTCCAGTTCGCGCCGGTCGAACCGCACCGGCTGGTCGAGGCGTTCGCGTCTTGCCTCATGCAGCGGGATCAATATTGCGGATGCGTCCCCATCCTCCGTCCCGCTGCTGCGATCAGTCATGCCTGGATCCTCGCAATGAATCGTACGCCGACCAAAGTTGGCGCTTTCGTTGCCGAATTGCAAGGCCCGGCCGGGCAACGGCAGCACCGCGCGGTTTCTCCAGCGTCCAGTCACGTTTGCGAAACGCCTGTTGAAATTGGTGATGCTTTGCCACAATCCTGCCTTTTTTTATCCGTGCTCATGCCCCAATGTCCGACGAATTTACCGGCGTTGCCTGAGACGGTTCGGTCCGGCACCGGCTCGTAAACCCCAAGCCCCCCGCCCACGGGTCTGCGTCGGATCGAACCAACCTCGGTTTTTCCTTGGAAAGATCGGGTGCGACGATCCCAAAACCTAAATGACCGGCGTCAGAAGCAAGCTGACGCCGGTTTTTTATTAGCCGTGGCGATGCGATCCATCCAGATAGGCTGTCGTCGGAGGCTTGAGCGCGGTTATCCCTTCTCCCACAACAAGGGGAGAACGGGGGGCGCCCTATCTAAGGCTTGCGGATAAAGGCTGCGCCCAGGATCGGCCCGGGCATGCCGTCCTTGCCGACCGACTGCAGCAGCACGGCGCAGCCGCCCTTCTTGGCGATCTCGCTCATCGGCAGTTCGTAGCGCTGCGCCTTGCCGTGCCACATGCCGGCGGTCTGGATGCTGGAGACGGCGTTCCAGTAGGTCATGCTGCGGCCGCTGTTTTCGCCCTTGCCGATCTTTATCGTCTGCGGCGGATTGAAATAGACGATGACGACATGCGCGTCGGTTGGGCCGGTCACAGCGTCGCCGGCATCGATCATGACGCGATCGCTGGTCCGGCTGACCTTGATGCCGACGCGCATGCCTTCGCCGACCCTCTCCATGCGGGCCAGCGCGCCGTCGACTTCCTTGCGGCTGGCGCCGTTGACATGGCTGCGGCCGTTTATGACGGCTTGCGGGGTGTAGACGGAACGACTGCCGAAGGCGCGCATATACTCGTATTGCCGCTCGGTATTTTCCTTGCGGCTCAGCGTGTCCTGCCAGCCGAGGTAATCCCAATAATCGACATGATAGGCGAGCGCGACGATGTCCTCTTTGGCGGCGAGCTCGGCGAAGAATTCATCTGCCGGCGGACAGGAGTTGCATCCCTGGCTGGTGAAGAGCTCGACGACGCCTAATGGCTTGTCGGTTGGCTCGGCAAGGGCCCTGCCGGCAAACGCCGAGAGGGCCAGCGCAAGGGCCGCAAGCCGCAATGGTCTTCGAGATGGCATAGCCGTTCCGATCCCGCCGGTGACGCCGGCTTTGTTCTGGTTGTCGAAATATGTGGCAGAAGCGGCAGTCAACGGGAAGTCACGTTGCGGTGAAATTTTGCCGTTGCAACCGCTGGCAAGGGCGCAATAGGTGGACTTGCACTTTACGATGGAAGCGATTCGGGCGGCAATCAGCATGTGGCAATCTCTCCTGGCGCCGGTCGACCTCTATTGCGAACGGACGGGGCCGGAATTCTGGGCCGAACCGCTAAATGCGCTGAGCAATCTGGCTTTTTTTGCCGCCGGGCTATGGGGTGTCTGGCAGGTGCGCAAGCGCGGCACCGGCACCTTCGCCGAAGTGCTGGCCTGGTGGGTGGTGGCGATCGGCGTCGGCTCGTCGCTGTTCCACACCTTTGCCAACCGTGGCACGGTCTGGGCCGACGTGCTGCCGATCGCCGGGTTCACGCTGGCCTACACGCTGTTCAACCTGCGGCGTTTTCTCGGCATGAAATGGGGCAAGGCGATCGCCATTTTCGTCGCCTTCTATGCCGTCGCCGGGCTGGTGACCTTTGCCGTGCCCGACTGGCTGCGCCAGGCGTCGAACGGGACGACCGGCTATCTGCCGCCCTTCCTGGCGCTCGCCTTCTTCGGCGCCATGGTGGCGGCCAGCGGCAACCGTGCCGGCTGGTACAATCTGGCGGGCTCGGCGATCTTCGTCGTGTCGGTCATCTGCCGGATGATCGATCCGCTGGTCTGCGGCGGCTTTCCGCTCGGCACGCATTTCCTGTGGCACATATTCAACGGGCTGATGCTCGGCGTGCTGCTGGCGGCGACAGCGCGGTTTGGAAAGCCGGGAATTAGGGCAGTAGGGCAGTAGGGCAGTAGGGGAATAAGTCGCTTCTCCTTGCTTCACCCTACTGCCCTACTCCCTTATTGCCCTACTCCCTTAAGCGGCCAGATCGCGCAGCACGTATTGCAGGATGCCGCCATTCTTGAAGTAGTCGAGCTCGTCCAGCGTATCGATGCGGCAGATGATCGGAACCTCTTTGACGCTGCCGTCGCCGTAGGTGATCCTGGCGATCATCTTCTGCCGCGGCTTGATGTTGCCCAGTCCGTCGATCTCGACCAGTTCGTCGCCCTTGAGGTTGAGCGAGGCCCATGAGGTGCCTTCCTCGAAGACGAAGGGGATCACGCCCATGCCGACCAAATTGGAGCGGTGGATGCGCTCGAAAGACTGGGCGATGACCGCGCGGACGCCCAGCAAATTGGTGCCCTTGGCCGCCCAGTCGCGCGACGAGCCGTTGCCATATTCGACGCCGGCGAAGATGACCAGCGGCACGCCTTCCTTCTTGTACCGCATGGCGGCGTCGTAGATCGATTCCTCTTCTTTCGACGGGTAATGGATGGTGTAGCCGCCCTCGCGGCCGTTCTCGCCCAGCATGTGGTTGCGGATGCGGATGTTGGCGAAGGTGCCGCGCATCATTACCTCATGATTGCCGCGGCGCGTGCCGTACTGGTTGAAATCGGCGACGCCGACGCCGTGGTCGGTGAGGTACTTGCCGGCCGGCGAGGCCGCCTTGATCGAACCGGCCGGCGAAATGTGGTCGGTGGTGATCTTGTCGCCGAACAGACCGAGCACACGCGCGCCCTTGATATCGCCGATCTTGCCGAAGCCCGACGTCATGCCGGCGAAATAGGGCGGGTTCTGCACATAGGTGGAATTGTCGTCCCAGGCATAGGTCTGGCCTTCCGGCGCCTTGACGTTCTGCCAGTACTCGTCGCCCTTGAAGACGTCTGCATATTTGCGGGCGAACAATTCGCGCGTGACGTTCTTCTCGATGAATTCCTGGATCTCGACCGAACTCGGCCAGATATCCTTGAGATAGACCGGATTGCCGTTGCGATCCTCGCCGAGCGGCTCGGTGGTCAGATCCTTGGTCACGGTCCCGGCCAGCGCGTGGGCGACGACCAGTGGCGGCGAGGCGAGATAGTTCGCTTGCACGTCGGGCGAGACGCGGCCTTCGAAATTGCGGTTGCCGGACAAGACTGCCGCAGCAATCAAGCCCTTATCGTTGATGGTCTTGGAGATCGGCGCCGGCAATGGGCCGGAATTGCCGATGCAGGTGGTGCAGCCGAAGCCGACCAGGTTGAAGCCGATCTGGTCGAGCTCCTTCTGCAGGCCGGATTTCTCGAGATATTCGGCGACGACCTGGCTGCCCGGCGCCAATGAGGTCTTGACCCACGGCTTCTGCTCGAGGCCGAGCCGGTTGGCATTGCGCGCCAACAGCCCGGCGCCGATCAGCACGCTCGGGTTCGAGGTGTTGGTGCAGGAGGTGATGGCGGCGATGACCACATCGCCATGGCCAAGATCGTAGCTCGTGCCCTCGACGGCATAGCGCTTGTCGATTTCGGCGGCCTTCCTGTATTCGGACTGCATGGCCTTGGCGAAGCCGGCCGGAATGTCTTCAAGTGCGACCCGGCCTTCCGGCCGCTTCGGGCCGGCCATCGACGGGACGACACTGCCGAGATCGAGCTCCAGCAGGTCGGTGAAGACCGGATCGGCCGAGCCGGCATCGCGCCACAAGCCTTGCGCCTTCGAATAGGCCTCGACCAGGGCGATGCGGCTTTCGTCGCGACCGGACATTGTCAGATAGCGGATGGTTTCGCTGTCGACCGGGAAGAAGCCGCAGGTGGCGCCATATTCCGGCGCCATGTTGCCGATGGTGGCGCGGTCGGCCAGCGTCATGTTGGACAGGCCCGGCCCGAAGAATTCGACGAACTTGCCGACGACGCCCTTCTTGCGCAGCATCTGGGTGACGGTGAGCACCAGGTCGGTGGCGGTGACGCCTTCCCTCAGCCTGCCGGTGAGCCGGAAGCCGATGACTTCAGGCAGCAGCATGGAGACCGGCTGGCCAAGCATCGCGGCCTCCGCCTCGATGCCGCCGACGCCCCAGCCGAGAACGCCGAGGCCGTTGATCATCGTGGTATGTGAATCGGTGCCGACGCAGGTGTCGGGATAGGCGGTGGTCTCGCCGTCTTCGCTGTTGGTCCACACGACCTGACCGAGATATTCGAGATTGACCTGATGGCAGATGCCGGTGCCGGGCGGCACGACGCGGAAATTGCGGAACGCCTGCTGGCCCCATTTCAGGAACTTGTAGCGTTCCTCGTTGCGCTCATATTCAAGCTCGACATTGCGGGCGAAAGCCAGTGGCGTGCCGAATTCGTCGACGATGACCGAATGGTCGATGACCAGATCGACCGGCACCAGCGGATTGATCTTTTGTGGGTCGCCGCCGAGCGAGGCCATGGCGTCGCGCATGGCGGCAAGGTCGACCACGGCTGGAACGCCGGTGAAATCCTGCATCAGCACGCGTGCCGGGCGATAGGCGATCTCGACGCCGGCGGTGCCCCGGTCAGTCAGCCAGCCGGCGACCGCCTGGATGCTCTCCTTGGTGACGGAACGGCCGTCCTCGTTGCGCAGCAGATTCTCCAGCAGCACCTTCATCGAATAGGGCAATTGGGCAATACCGGTGAGGCCGTTCTTTTCGGCCTCGACAAGGTCATAGTAAACGTACTCGGTGCCGCTGGCGGTCAGCGTGCGGCGGCAATTGAAGCTGTCGAGTGATTTGGACACGTGCGATCCCTAACTGTCGGTTGCCGGAAGGGAACGGACGCCAGTGGGCATGCAAATCACGCGCAAAGGTGCGGGTACGGCCATTTCCGCTATCCGTTCCCAAGCGTCCGGGCCGTTCAAGGCGGCACGCGCGCTGGTTCGGCGCAAATTCGGTTCCCGTGCCGACCGCTGGCACGGATGATGCGGATATAGAGAATTTTCTGGAATAGTTCTAGACACGGAATCGCCATTTTTGGTGCGGCGCACCGAAGCCGCGCCTGAACTTTCGGCGAAGGGGGACGGATGCGGCTGATCGCCGAAAATCTGGGCGGCGAACGCGGCGGCGAGACGGTATTTTCCGGCATCGAATTCGCGCTGGGGGATGGCCAGGCGCTGGTCGTCACCGGGCCGAACGGCGCCGGCAAATCGACGCTGCTCAGGATCGTCGCCGGACTGTTGCCGGTGGCGGCAGGCCGTGTGCGGTTCGAAGGTGGTGGCGAAGACTTTCCGTCGGCCGCCTCGGCGTGTCACTATCTCGGCCACCTCAACGCGATGAAGACGGCGCTGAGCGTTACGGAAAACCTGTGCTTCTGGCGCGATTTTTCGGGCGCCGGTTCCGCGGGTGTTGAAGAGGCGCTGGAAACCGTCGGGCTGGGCGGCATCGGCCATCTGCCGTTCGGCTATCTCTCGACCGGGCAACGCCGCCGCGCGGCGATTGCAAAACTGCTGGTAAGCCACCGGCCATTGTGGCTGCTCGATGAGCCGACGGCAGGACTGGACAATGCTTCGGAGGAGAGATTCGGCGAATTGATGGGGAAGCACCTCGAGAGTGGGGGGATCGTGGTTGCGGCGACGCATTTGCCGCTGGGGATCGAGGGAAAGGAATTGAGGATGACCGGCTGATGTTGGCATTCCTTCACAGGCGAAAGCATCTCACATCATGCTAGCCCTCTTCCTGCGCGACATCCGCCTGAGTATCCGCGCCGGCGGCGGGGCGCTTACCGGCGTGATTTTCTTTCTCGCCGTTATCGCGACCATCCCCTTCGGCGTCGGTCCCGAGCTGAAGCTGCTGGCCCGCATCGGCCCGGCGATCCTGTGGATCGCCGCCTTGCTGGCCTGCCTGCTCGGCCTCGACCGGCTGTTCCAGGCCGACCGCGAGGACGGCTCGCTCGATCTTCTGGTGCTTGGCAACGACCGGCACATGCTGGCCTTGACCGTTCTGACGAAATGCCTGGCGCATTGGGCGGGAAGCGTGCTGCCGCTGGTCATCGCCGCTCCCTTGCTCGGCCTGTTCATGAACATGGAGCCGGCCGGCATCGGCGCCACGGCGTTGACGCTTCTGGTAGGCACGCCGGCGATCACCTTCATCGGTGCCGCCGGTGCCGCGGTGGCGGTGGCGCTGCCGCGCGGGGGCCTGCTGATCTCGGTGCTGGTGCTGCCGCTAACCATTCCCGTGCTGATCTTCGGCGTATCAGCAAGCTATGGCGCGGTGGCGAACCCCGATCCTTTTCTGCAGCCCTTCCTCATTCTCGCCGCGCTGACCCTGTTCCTTGCCGTGCTCGGGCCGGTGGCGGCGGCGCTGGCGCTTCGGCACGGAACGGATTGATGTGGCCGCTGCGCATAGAGAACCCGATCTTTCTCCAGACAATCTACGGCAACTATCCGGACCTGTCTTCCGTCGAGGTAACCAAGGCCGAAATCAATCGTGAAGGGCCTAGCATGTACCTTTCCTTCATCTCGACCGTCCTCCCCTACCGGCCCCCCGCCAAATGGGCGGCGTTCAATGCCGTGTCTTTCGGGCTTGAGTTCATCGCGATCGAATCGATTAGCCTTCGCAAGTTCCGGAGCCATGGCTGGAGTGCAATCAGGATGTGGGATGACGCCGGTAGAATCCTGCTTACCTGCGAAGGGGCTGTCAGGCTGTCTCTGACGTGCCAATACATGCGTATCAAAAACATATCAGGTGTTTTGCGTTCGCAGTGACCTTCGGCTTGCGATAACCGCAAATCTGCCGCAGACCCGTTCATTGCGACAAACAGCCGGTGAGGCTATGAATTCCGCCGTGAGAAGCCTTGGATCGGGAAAATGAGCGTTCACGCCCTTTATGTCACCGCCGCCTATGCGATCACGGCCGTGGTGCTGGGCGGGCTGATCGGCTGGATTCTGCTCGACCAGCGCGGCCGCAAGCGAGAGCTTGCCGAGCTGGAGGCATCCGGCGTGCGCCGGCGCTCCGATAAGGCAGTAAAATCATGAGCACGGAAACCCAAACACCGGCGCGCCGCCGCCTGATCGTGCTGCTGCCGCTGCTGGTCTTTCTCGGGCTGGCGGGATTGTTCCTGGCGCAGCTTTTGTCCGGGCGCGACGTGTCGGAAGTGCCGTCGGCGCTGATCGGCCTGCCGGCGCCGCAGACCAACTTGCCGGCGCTCGAAGGCACCAATTTGCCGGGCCTTGATTCAAAACAGTTCGCCGGCAAGGTGACGCTGGTCAATGTCTTCGCGTCCTGGTGCGCGCCGTGCCGCGAAGAGCATCCGGTGCTGCTGGCGCTGTCGCAGGACAGACGTTTCGTCATGGCCGCGCTGAACTACAAGGACCAGCCGGAAAACGCCCGTCGGTTCCTTGGCGATCTCGGCAACCCATTCCAGGCGATCGGCGTCGACCAGGCCGGACGCACGGCGATCGACTGGGGTGTCTACGGCGTGCCGGAGACCTTCGTCATCGGCAAGGATGGCAAGATCGCCTATAAGCATGTAGGGCCGCTGACGCCGGACTCGGCGCGGACGCTGCTGTTACCCGAAATCGAGAAGGCGCTCGCGGCTCCGGGCTGAGACACCTGAAACGCGATGGATGAACGAGACATCCGCGATCATTTTCTGGCACAGGCGAAAGCCTGCGATGGACTTGGCTCGCCTTTCACCGCGAATTTATGCCGTGCGCTCGCTAAGGTTCTCGACGCAAACACCAGGACCGGGCAGGCGGTGCTCGGTTGGCCGGGCGACGCGCGCGCCGACGCCCTCGCATTGCGGCTTTGCGGCGCGCTGCATGGGTTGGTCCTGACGGGTGCCAATGAGCGATTGGCACTGATCTATCCGCCCAACCAGACAAGCGAATCCGAGATCGCGGCGGTGCTGCCGGAGGCAATTGCGCGATCCGACGAGCGGATCGTCGCCGGCCTCGCCGGTGCGCCGCAGACCAATGAAATCGCCCGGTCGGCGATGCTGCTGCCTGGATTTCTGACAGTCGCGCGGGAAACCGGCCTGCCGCTGGACTTGTGCGAGATTGGCGCCAGCGCTGGGCTCAATCTCCTGTTCGACAGCTTTCACTACCGCTACGGCGATGCCGAGTGGGGCGACCGGACCTCCACCGTTCGGTTGGCGCCGGAGGTGCGCGGACTCGCTGTTCCGCTTGGTGGAGCGATCGACGTCCGCCACCGCGCCGGCTGTGACATCGCGCCGGTAGATGTCGCCGACGCAGCCACACGGTTACGGCTTCGGTCTTACGTCTGGGCCGATCAGGCTACGCGGCTGGCCCGGCTCGACGCTGCGCTGTCACTTGCCGAAAAGTTTCGACCGCCACTTGTCAAAGCGGACGCGGCGGATTTTGTCGGGAAGGCGCTGGCCGCGCGGCAGGAGGGTGGCGCTTTTGTGCTCTATCATTCGATCATGTGGCAATACCTGCCGCGGGCGACCAAGGATGCGATCATCGTCGCCCTGGAGCAGGCGGGCAGACAGGCCACGGCCGCTGCGCCTATCGCAAGGCTGAGGATGGAGCCGCGCGATCCCACAAACAATTGGGCGGTACTCAGCCTGACTTTATGGCCGGGCGGCGAGACGCACCGCCTGGCCCATTGCGATTACCACGGCCGCTGGATCGAATGGGTGGGCTAAGCCCGATCCCATTCACTCAGCCGTAGATCTGCTTGTGGACCTGGTAGAGCATTTCTGAGCGGTCGGCGCGCATGTCGGCGAGGTCGCGGCTGCTGAAGCTGTCGATTTCGGCGACGAGGCGGTTGTAATGCCGGCGCTTGGCGATGCTGGCGCGAGCGCGGCTCATGAGGCTGTCGATGATCATAGCGAGTTTCCTTTTGCGCCGCATTTCGCGGCCAGTTGTTCCTCCCTTGATCGATACGGAGCATGACATAGTTATGGTGCATTGCAAAAATAAGATGTTGCAATGCACCATTGCGCTGGGCGCATAGCCGGTTAACGGGATGTGACCTGCCGTCCGGGCCAGCATTCGCATTCCATAATGCTCTGACGCATCATCGATCTTGCCATATCGATCGCAGGCTGGCTTGATCGCGCCCTTGCCAAGCGACTGCTACCGGGAGGAACCATGGCCAGCGAATTCTACGAAGTTCTCGATCCGCGCTTTTCGCGGCTTTTCAACGGCAATGCACAGGTGGACAGGCTGTTTACCGGCTGCCGATGGGCGGAAGGACCGGCCTGGTTTGCAGCCGGGCGCTATGTGGTTTGGTCCGACATCCCGAACAATCGCATGCTGCGTTACGACGAGACCGACGGCAGCGTCAGCGTGTTCCGTCAGCCGTCCGGCAATTCCAACGGCAACACCGTCGACCGGCAAGGCCGGCTGGTTACTTGCGAGCATTCCGGCCGCCGCGTCAGCCGCACCGAGCATGACGGCTCGGTCATCACCATCACCGACAAATGGCGCGGCAAGCGGCTGAACTCGCCCAATGACGCGGTGGTCAAGTCCGATGGCTCGATCTGGTTCACCGATCCGAGCTACGGCATCGATACCGATTACGAGGGCGACAAGGCCGAAAGCGAAATCGGCGCCTGCCATGTCTACCGGGTCGATCCCGGCACCGGCGAGACCGAGGCGGTGATCACCGACATGGTCAGGCCCAACGGGCTCGCCTTCTCGCTCGACGAGCGCCAACTCTATGTCGCGGATACCGGCCGCACGCATGGTGCGCAAAATCCGGCACACATCCGGGTGTTCAATGTCGGCCAGGGCGGCAAGACGGTCTCAGGCGAAAAGGTCTTTGCCGACTGCACCGCCGGCCTGTTCGACGGTTTCAGGCTGGATGCGGACGGCCGCATCTGGACCAGTGCCGCCGACGGGGTCCATTGCTACGATCCAGACGGGACGCTGATCGGCAAGGTCAAGGTACCGGAAGTCGTTGCTAATTGCGTGTTCGGCGGCAACAAGCTGAACTGCCTCTACATCGCCGGCACGACCTCGCTCTACATGGTCCGGCTCATGGTCAACGGCGCCAAAACCTACTGAGCGGCCGCCAAGCATATGCAAGGGAGGGAACCATGCCATTCGTGAATATCCGCCTGGTCAAGGAGGTGATTGCCGACGACCCGGCCGGCAAAAAGGCCGCGATCGCCGCCCAGGTGACGGCGGCCATCACCGGCGTCACCGGCCTGACCAACAACGATGTCTGGGTGGTTTTCGAGGAGGTCGCTGCACGCGACTGGTTCGTCGGCGGGACCGACGTCGAGACGCGGAGGAGCAAGGGATAGTTCCCGGCACAGATTGGCCGCAGCTCCTAGCGTCGTCATCCCGGGGGCGGAGCAGGAGCGAAACTCCGTCGCGGAGACCCTGGGATGGCGAAAGCACGGTCCGGCGTTCACCGCGAGCGGATGAACTCCGCGAAGGCGGATAGGGCATCGCGCATCGTCAGCCGGTTTTCCGGCTGCGACAAGATATCCTCCACCTCCGGCGGCTTCTTGCCGAGCAGCGCTATTTCGAGCGCTGCTTCCTCATGGAGCGCAAAAGACATTGTCCGCATGATCTCGACCAGTGCGGCGCGGGCAAACAGCGAGCGCGGCGAGGCATGCACCAGCATGGCTGGCTTGCCAACGGCGGCATCGCGCGACACCAGCCAGTCAAGCGCGTTCTTCAGGCCGCCTGGCACACCGTGGGCATATTCCGGGCAGGAGACGATGACGCCGTCAGCGGCGGTGACCGCATCGATCAGCACTGCTGCTTGCGGCGGCGTCCGCTCGCCTTCGTCGTCGGGGTTGAAGATCGGCAGCCGGCCAAGTCCATCGTAGACGAAGACGTGACAGTCCGGCGGCGCGTTTTGCGCGAGTGCCGCGACCAGGGCCGAATTGGTCGAGGCGGCGCGCAGGCTGCCGGAGATGGCGAGGATGTTCAGCAAAGGAATGGAGACCGGCTTGGGCGATTCGTTGCCGGGCACGCTACCACATGGTCTCCCTGTATTCCTCATCCAGCCAGCGGTCGGTCGCCTCGGCCGAATCGGCGAGCGCCAGCTGGTCGCGCAGGATCTGGCCGAGCGTCGGCAGCGTCGCGCGGTCGTACCAGCTCTCCGGCTTCCACAGTTCGGAGCGCATGAAGGCCTTGGCGCAATGCATATAGGCGGCCTTGACCGTCACCACGACGACGCTTTGCGGCGCCTTGCCGTCGACCGCCAGCCGCTCGCGTAACGCCGCATCGACGGTGATGCGGGCATCGCCGTTGACACGCAGCGTCTCGTTCATGCCGGGAATGAGGAAGAGCAGCCCGACCGAGCGATTGAGAAGGATGTTCTCCAGCGTGTCGAGCCGGTTGTTGCCCGGCCGGTCGGGGATGGCGATGGTCTTCTCGTCGAGCACTGCCACAAAACCCGGCCTGTCGCCCTTGGGCGTCACATCGGCATTGCCGGCGCCGTCGGACGAGCCGATCAGCACGAACGGGCTCTTGCCGATGAATGAACGGCAGTGGCCGTCCAATGTCTTCAATTCCTTGCGGATCGAGCCGTCGGTCAGCCGAGGCGTCTTGTAGATCGTCCTCAACTCGTCGCGAGTGGTGATGAATTCCATGCCCTCTCCCCTTATTCTGATGCAATTCCCTAGGGAAAACGCTACGCGCTTTCCCGGGAAAACCGCTACACACTTTCCTGGAATTGCTCTATTTGCCGGCCTTCTCTTCCTTGCCGGCCTTGTCCTCGAGCGAATGGCGCAGGATCAACGGCATTTGGCTTAACGTGAAGACAAGGGTAATGGGAATCGTGCCCCAGACCTTGAAATAAAGCCAGGCTTCCTCAGAAAAGTTGCGCCACACGATCTCGTTCAGCGCAGCCAGAAAAAGGAAGAAGAGTCCCCATCGGAAAGTGAGCTTGCGCCAGCCTTCGGCGTCGAGATTGAAGGCGGAATCAAAGACATAGCCCAACAGCGATCTGCCAAACGCCAACCCGCCAAGCAACGTGATGCCGAACAGGCTGTTGATGATTGTCGGCTTCATGAAAGCGAAGGTCTTGTCCTGCAGCCACAGCGCCAGCGCGCCAAACACAAACACCACGATGGCCGAGACCAACGGCATGATCGGCCAGCTGCGCGTCAAAATCCACGAAACGCTGAGCGATAGCGCCGTCGCCACCATAAAGAACGCTGTGGCAATCAGGATAGGCTCGCCGATATGGCCGAGGATCGGAAACTTCCCGACAAGCCACGCGCCGCGGATGGTGGTGAAAAAGAACACCAGGCCAGGCCCGAGTTCGAGCAGGAATTTCAGGCCGGGGTTCAACGCCCTGCGTCGCGGATCGGACGGGTCGCCTTCGAGGATGGGTGGGTTCATAGCGTCCTTCTTACGCATGATCCAATCCAAAGAGCCTGCAACTTTTCGGAATCATGCTCGTCAAGCCACTCCAGCGATCGCCCTGGCGAATTCGCTTGCGGAAAAGGGTTCGAGGTCGTCGACCTGTTCGCCGACGCCGATGAAATAGACCGGCAATTTGTGCTTTGCCGCGATCGCCACCAGAATACCGCCGCGCGCCGTGCCGTCCAGCTTGGTCATTACCAGGCCGTTGACGCCGGCGACATTGCGGAAGATCTCGACCTGGTTGAGCGCATTCTGGCCGGTGGTGGCATCGACCGTCTGCAGCACGGTGTGCGGCGCTTCCGGATCGAGCTTGCCCAGCACCCGGACGATCTTTTCCAGTTCCGCCATCAGTTCGGTCTTGTTCTGCAGCCGCCCGGCGGTGTCGATGATCAGCACGTCGGAGCCGGCCTCCTTCGCGCGCTCGAATGCATCGTAGGCGAGGCCGGCGGCATCGGCGCCGAGCTTCGAGGCAATGACCGGCGAGTTGGTACGCTCGCCCCAGATCTTCAGCTGCTCGATCGCGGCGGCGCGAAAAGTGTCGCCGGCGGCGAGCATCACCGAGAGGCCGCCATCGGTCAGCTTTGCCGCCAGCTTGCCGATGGTTGTGGTCTTGCCGGTGCCGTTGACACCGACGACCAGGATGACATGCGGCTTGTGGCTGAGATCGAGTTCTAGCGGCATGGCGACATGGGTCAGTACCTTCTCCACCTCGGCCGCCATGATGGCGCGGACTTCGGTGTCGGAGACGTCCTTGCCGTAGCGGCTGGCGGAGAGCGCGTCGGTAACGCGCAAAGCCGTCTCCATGCCGAGATCGGCGCGGATCAGCACATCCTCCAGGTCCTGCAGCGTATCCTCGTCAAGCTTCCGCTTGGTGAAGACGCCGGCGATGTTGCCGGACAACTCCCGGGAAGACCGGGCAAGCCCGTCTCGCATGCGCTGGAACCAGGAACGCCTCGGCGCCGGTTCGGGCGCCTTCTGCGGCTCGGCTTTCTGCTCGACCTTCTTGGTTACGGTGACTTTGCCGGGGGCGGGCTTTGGCTCCAGCGCTGGTTGCGGAACGGCTTCCGGCTCGGGCTTTACCTCCCCCTCGATGGGAGGGTGGGGCGCCGGCACGACCTCCGGTTCGGGCGCGATCTCGGTCAAGATCGGTTTCGTCTCGACCGGCGCTGGCTGGCGGATCGGGGGCGGTATTTCGGCGGGCGGGACTTCGTGCACTGGCGCTGCTGAGGGAGCCTCGGTGGGCACTACCGGCACTTCGACGGGTGCAGGTTCCGGCTGGGAGGGGACGATTTCTGGCTGCTGCGGCTCGGCCCGGATCTCCTCCGGTTCCTCAGCAGGCGTTTCCGGCTCGGGTGGAATGGTCGGCGGCGGCTCAGGCTTCTGCTCTTCCGGCGCCGGTTGCGGTGCCGGAGGCAACTCTGGTTCGACTGGCGGTGGAGGTACGGCTTCGACTTCGGGCCGCGATTCTTCGCGTTTCAAAAACTCCGGGACGGCCTGCTCGGCGACCGGTTTCAGCGCCTCCAGTTCGTCCCATTTGATCGGCGGCAGCGGCGCGGCCTCGTCGGGCCGCTCCTCGACGACTTCCTTCTTGCCGAACGAAAATATCTTCTTGAAAAACCCAGCCATGTCTTGCGCTCTCAGGCGGCGCGGGCGGCAAGCGGCGCGGCGATCAGTCGGATACCGTCATGGCCGGCGATATCAGCCTCGACAATGTCGCCCGGAGCGCCGGCAGAGACCGCGGCCAGCGTAAACCCTTCGGTGCGGCCAAGGCCGTCACGCTCGACCAGGATCGACTGATGCGTTCCAGCGAGCGAGGCAAGATGGCGGCGATAGGCGGCCTCGCCGGCGGCGCGCAGGCGTGCCGCGCGTTGCTTGACGACGTCGCGGCGGAGCTGCGGCATGCGCGCGGCGGGCGTGCCCTGGCGCGGCGAAAACGGGAAGACGTGGAGATGCGTCAGGCCGCATTCCTCGACGATCTCCAGCGAGTTTTCGAACATGGCGTCCGTCTCGGTCGGGAAGCCGGCGATGATGTCGGCGCCGAAAACAATGCCGGGGCGCAGTTTGCGCACATCCTCGCAAAAGCGGATCGACTGGTCGCGGCTGTGCCGGCGCTTCATCCGCTTCAGGATCATGTCGTCACCCGATTGCAGCGACAGATGCAGATGCGGCATCAGCCTCGGCTCGGTGGCGATGGCGTCCAGCAGATCGTCGTCGGCTTCGATCGAGTCGATCGAGGAAAGCCGCAGGCGTTTCACGTCTGGCACCTGCTTCAGGATGGTCTTGACCAATTTGCCGAGCTTCGGTGCGCCCGGCAGATCGGCGCCAAAACTGGTCATGTCGACGCCCGTCAGCACGATCTCGGCATAACCATTGCCGACGAGTCGCTTGATCTGCTCGACCACGGCGCCCATCGGCACCGAGCGCGAATTGCCGCGACCGTACGGAATGATGCAGAAGGTGCAGCGGTGGTCGCAGCCGTTCTGCACCTGGACAAAAGCGCGCGCCCGGCCCTCGATGGCGTCGACCATGTGGGCGGCCGTCTCGCGCACCGAAAAGATATCGTTGACGCGCGCCTTCTCAGTGTCGTTGATGCCGAAATCCGGCAGCGCGCGATAGGAATGCGCCTTCAGCTTTTCCTCATTGCCGAGGACGAGATCGACCTCGTCCATGGCGACGAAATCCTGCGGGCCGGTCTGCGCGGCGCAGCCGGTGACGATGATGCGGGCGGCCGGGTTCTCACGGCGGGCTTTTCTGATCGACTGCTTGGCCTGGCGTACAGCCTCGCCGGTGACGGCGCAGGTGTTGAAGATGATGGCACCGCCTTCGAGGCCGCCGAGGCCCGCACTTTCGGCTTCACGCCGCACCACCTCGGATTCATAGGTGTTCAGCCGGCAGCCGAAGGTGACGACCTCGATACCCTTGTTGCCAAGAGGAGCCATCAGGCGGCGCTTTCGGTGTCGCGCGCCCACGCCCCGGTCGACGGATCGAAGCTGCCGGAAAATTCCCATTCGGCGGCACCGGTGAGGATGACGTGGTCGTCGTCGCGCCACAAAACATGCAGCGAGCCGCCGCCGGGCGTCATCAGCGTGACGCCGCGGCCGGTACGCCGGGTGCGGGACGCGGCGACCACAGCGGCGCAAGCAGCCGTGCCGCAGGCCTTGGTCAGACCGGCGCCGCGCTCCCAGGTGCGGATGGCCATGGTCTCCGGCGAGGTCACCTGCGCGATGGTGATGTTGGCGCGCTCGGGGAAGATCGGGTGGTTTTCGAGCAGCGGGCCGAAGCGCTCGAGCTCGTACGACCAGACGTCGCGGTCGACCCAGAAGATGGCGTGCGGATTGCCCATCGAGACGACCGACGGCGAATGCAGCACCGGAGCATCGATCGGGCCGATCTGCAGCTCGATCATGCGGGTGTCGCGGAATTCCTCGGCCAGCGGGATGTCCTGCCAGCCAAAGCGCGGCCTGCCCATGTCGACCGAGATCATTCCGTCGGCATGTTCCTCGGCATTGAGGATGCCGGCGACTGTTTCAAAGGCAAATGTCTTCTGGCCGGTCTCGGCGGCGAGCGCCTGGACGACACAACGCATGCCGTTGCCGCAGGCTTGCGCCCTGGTTCCGTCGGAATTCAAGATGTCGATGAAAAAGGCGGTGCCCGGCGTCCTGGGGTCGTGGATCGCCATGATCTGGTCGAACCTGGTCGCCGCATCGGCATTAAGCGCGACGGCTGCCGCAGGCGCCACGCGATCGGCACGGCCACGCATATCGGCAACGATGATTTCGTTGCCGATGCCGTTCATCTTGGCGAAAGGGGCCGCGCTTGCCATCGATCGAAAGGTCTCTTGCCGGTTTGGCGCCTATATGGCGGATAGCGGCAGAAATTACCAGCGCGGCGTGATTTTCAAGTCACCGCGAAGACGCCAAGCACGATCAGCAGGAAGATGATCAGCACGATGCCGATGAGGATGCGCGCGCCGGTGGCGGCGGCTCCGGCCAGTGCCGGCATGCCGAGCAGGCTCGCCGCGGCCGCGATAATCAAAAGAATGATGATCCACCTGATCATGAGAGACACCTCGCAGCCGACAGGTTTGAACACCTACAAACGTCTATGTGATGCCTTAGGTTCCGCCGCGCTAGACCGCCGGCACGTCCCAGACTTCGCCCGGCCGCAAGGCGCGAAAACGTTGCCGCGGCAGGCCGGCAGCATCGAGCGCTTCGCCGAGCTTTCTGGGCGGCTCGTCGATCGGCTCGTTGGTGAGCCGGAACGTGCCCCAGTGACAGCCGGCTGCATAGGCGGCGTTGCACAAAAGCATGCCTTGCACCGCCTCCTCCGGATCCTGGTGATGTGGCGCCATGAACCAGCGCGGTTCGTAGGCGCCGATCGGCAGGATGGCGAGGCGGAAGCCGCCGTGCTTTTGCGCCATCAGCCGGTAATTGATGCCACCGTGGAAGCCGGTATCGCCGGCGAAATAGATCTTTGCGTCGGGTGTCTCGACGACGAAACCCGCCCACAGCGCCATGCGCCGGTCGCGAGTACCGCGGGCCGACCAGTGGTGCACCGGCTCGACATGGACGGCGACGCCATCGCCGATATCGACCCGGTCGCCCCAGTCATGCGCGGAAAGCCTCATACGGGGCACGGCAGCGCCGATGATCGTGTCGTTGCCGAGCGGCGTCAGCAGCAGCGGGTCGTGTCTTGTCTTCAGGCGCTTCAGCGTGGCGAGGTCGAGATGGTCGTAATGGTTGTGGCTGACCAGCACGAGGTCGATCGGCGGCAAATGCGAAAACGCGATGCCCGGCGGATTGACGCGTTTCGGACCGGCGAAGGAGAGCGGCGAGACGCGTCGCGACCAGACTGGGTCGGTCAGGATGTTCAGGCCGGCTGTCTGGACGAGCAGCGAGGAATGACCGACCATGGTGAGGCGCAGCGCAGAACCATCGATGCGCTCGACCGGTCTTGCCGGTGGAAACGGGCTCGGATCCGCCGCCGGCCATTTCGAGCGCTCGCGGCTCAATTGCCATTTCAACAGATCGGCAAAGCGACTCGGCGGCCGTCCGTCGGGATTGAAGAACAAGGTGCCGTCGAAATGATCGCTGGGCGGCCCGCTGTAATAGCGGTTGGCGGCTCTCTTTCTCGCGGCCAAGAAATCGGCTCCCTGCAGTTTGCTGATCCCAAGAGATAATGCCGGCGCCGGCCCGCACAAGCATTTGAGGTGAACGCCAAGGATTTGGCGCCAGCGCGCCGTATCGAATCAACCGGAGGTGTCGGCCAAACGGCCAAGGCGTAACGCAATTTCAGGCAATGTGAATTTTGCGACAAATTTGCAACATTACCGGCGCAAACCGTATTTTAACCATATCGGGTTGAAATTTCGCCACCTTCTCCATCTTGGTGAGGGGGACATTGCGCGGACGGCATCCCCAGCCCGATCCGACGGAGGTTGAAGAATGAAATTTTCGAAAACCGGCCCGCTGGCCGTATCGTTGGCCGTGCTCGTTGCGAGCGGCTGTTCAACCTCACGGTTCACATCGATGGATGAGCAGCAGCCGGCGCCGCTGGAAGCTGCGCCCGCCGGCAAGGTGACTGCAAACCAGCTGCCGCCACCGGCGACACCCGGCCCGGCCGACCCGTCGAAATTTCCGACCGCGCCGCAGAGCACGCAGGTCGCCTCGCTGCCGCCCGACGGGACGGCGCCGGCCGGTGCAGCCGACCTGACCGCGTCCAGCGTCGCCGGTGTTTGGAAGGCAAGCGTGTCCGGCCAGAGCTGTCAGGTGGCGACGCCGCAGACCAAATTCGGGTCGGGCTACCGCGCCGGACCGCTGCATTGCCCGGCGCCGCTCGATGGCATCAAATCCTGGAACGTCGCCGGCAAGCAACTGACGCTCTACGACGAGAATGGCGGCACGCTGGCACGGCTTTATTCCTCAGGCGGCGAGAAATTCGACGGCCAGACTTCCAACGGCCTGCCGATCTCGCTTACAAGGTAAGAAAACGGCCCCCATTGTTACGCAATTCCGGACGGAAAACCGTTACACACTTTTCCTGGAATTGCCTCTTTTGTTTTTTACGCAATTCCCGACAGAAAACCGCTACACACTTTTCTTGGAATTGCTCCGGAACGACGTGACCAATGCATCTGCGTGACGGCCTCCAGACCCATGCGACCGTCAAGCAGCGCTATGACCATCTGGTCGAGACGGGCGCCATCGGGCGCGATCCGGCGCAGGAGCGGATCGCCGCTGCGCTCGACCGGCTGATCGAAGAGATATCGGCAAAGCGGCTGGCGCAGAAATCAAGCGCGCTGGGGTGGTTGTTCGCCCGCAAGCGCGAGGTGCACGAGGCGGTCAAGGGCCTTTATATCCATGGCGGCGTCGGCCGCGGCAAGACCATGCTGATGGACATGTTTTTCGAGCTGCTGCCGGTGCGGCGCAAGCGCCGGGTGCATTTCAACGACTTCATGGCCGACGTGCAGGACCGCATCCAGAAGCACCGACAGGCTCGCAAGAACGGCACGGCCAAGGAGGACGATCCGATCCCGCCGGTGGCGCGCGCGCTGGCCGAGGAAGCCTGGGTGCTATGCTTCGACGAGTTCTCCGTCACCGACATCGCCGATGCGATGATCCTGTCAAGGTTGTTTTCGGCGTTGTTTGCCAATGGCATGGTGCTGGTTGCCACTTCCAATGTTGCGCCGCAGGATCTCTACCGCGACGGCCTGAACCGTCAGTTGTTTTTGCCGTTTGTCGCTATCCTGGAGCGCCACGCGCAGGTGCTGGCGCTTGACGCCGACAAGGATTACCGCCTCGACAAGCTCAGCCGCATGCCGGTCTACGTCACCCCGGCCGATGCCGCCGCCGACCATGCGCTCGACGACGCGTGGGCGGTGATGACACATGGCAGGCCGACGGCCGAGACGATGCTGACGGTGAAGGGCCGGCACGTCATGGTGCCGCGGGCTGCAGGGGAGGCTGCGCGGTTTTCCTTCGCCGATCTCTGCGAGAGGCCGCTCGGCGCCCGCGACTATCTTGCCATTGCCGCCCGCTTCTCGACCATCTTCATCGACCATGTGCCGGTGCTCGG
The DNA here is from genome assembly GCF_040319695.1 of Mesorhizobium sp. M0898. Lineage (NCBI taxonomy): Bacteria > Pseudomonadati > Pseudomonadota > Alphaproteobacteria > Hyphomicrobiales > Phyllobacteriaceae > Mesorhizobium > Mesorhizobium sp. M0898. The sequence goes on from NZ_JAMYOE010000002.1 coordinate 49,192, forward strand.
CGAAGGCAAGCGCAACGAAGCCAAGCGCTTCATCCTGCTGGTCGATACGCTCTACGATCATCATGTACGGCTGGTGATGAGCGCCGCGGCACCGCCGGCGCAGCTCTATACGGCCAAGCGCGGCAACGAAGTCTTCGAGTTCGAGCGCACCGCATCGCGGCTGATCGAGATGCAGAGCCACGACTGGCTGGAGGACTGGGCGAAGAGGCAGAGGGCGCAGGGATCATCGACGGAGGCACGGCAGGCACAGGCGTGAGGGATAGTACCGAAGGGGGCGCTGCCGCCGGCGCCTATAATCGATAAACATACATGACGAACCCCTCCGCCGGCCCATGCGGCTCTTTTCGCGACTCGTAAAGTGCGCGAGCAGCGACATTGTCCGGCTCGGTGCCGACCCACGCCTCCTCACAGCCATGCTCGCGACCGAGTGCCAACATGGCGCCGAGCATCCTCGTCGCAATGCCCAGGCGTTGAAAGGCCGGCGCCACGCCGACCTCGTCTATGTAGAGTTCGCTCACCTTGTCCGGGTGGCGGTGGATGACGGCTGCGCATTGGCCAACGACGATGTCGTCGGCGAGGGCCACGACCATGAAATGACCGGGCTCCGCGAGATAGGCGGAGAGCCGATCCGGCCTGACTGGCTCGTCGAAGACTTCGCCGGCAACCCGCATCACAAGGGCGTCATCGCCAGGAAACAGTCTTCTGATTTCCAGTGCCATTGTGTAGAATTCCTCTAGTCGGCTTCATAATTTTGACGTTTACGTAATTCCCATTGTTTCTAACCGATTGAAATTACTCACTCCAAAATAATCGTTTGAATTTTTGCGCGGCCGGGGCTATTGCGTGCGGCGCATTTCGCGGTTCCGCAGCATTCCGGCCTCTTCCTCCGACGCCGTCATCAAATCGTTAAGGATTTGGGCGCCGTCATAGTCAAAGGGAAAATATCCTGACATGGCACGCAACAAGATAGCGCTCATCGGCTCGGGCATGATCGGCGGCACCCTCGCCCACATGGTCGGCCTCAAGGATCTCGGCGACGTCGTGCTGTTCGATATCGCCGAAGGCATCCCGCAAGGCAAGGGACTGGACATCGCGCAGTCGTCGCCGGTCGATGGGTTCGACTCGAGGCTGACCGGCGTCAACGACTATGCCGGCATCGAGGGCGCTGATGTCTGCATCGTCACCGCCGGCGTGCCGCGCAAGCCCGGCATGAGCCGCGACGATCTTCTAGGCATCAATCTGAAGGTGATGGAGCAGGTCGGCGCCGGCCTCAAGAAATACGCGCCGAAAGCCTTCGTCATCTGCATCACCAATCCGCTCGACGCCATGGTCTGGGCGCTGCAGAAGTTTTCCGGCCTGCCCAAGAGCCATGTCGTCGGCATGGCCGGCGTGCTCGACAGTTCGCGCTTTCGTTATTTCCTGGCCGAGGAATTCAAGGTCTCGGTCGAGGACGTCACCGCCTTCGTGCTCGGCGGCCATGGCGATTCCATGGTGCCGATGATCCGCTATTCGACGGTTGCCGGCATCCCGCTGCCCGACCTCATCAAGATGGGCTGGACCTCGAAAGAGCGGCTCGACCAGATCGTGCAGCGCACCCGCGACGGCGGCGCCGAGATCGTCGGCCTGCTCAAGACAGGCTCCGCCTTTTATGCGCCGGCCGCCTCGGCCATCGCCATGGCCGAAGCCTATCTCAAGGACAAGAAGCGGGTGCTGCCCTGTGCGGCGTACCTCTCCGGCCAATATGGCGTCAAAAACACCTATGTCGGCGTTCCCGTGGTAATCGGCGCCGGCGGCGTCGAGCGGATCATCGAGATCGAGCTCGCGAAGAGCGAGCAGAAGATGTTCGACAATTCGGTCGCGGCGGTGCAGGGCCTGTGCGACGCCTGCGTCAAGATCGCTCCGCATCTCGCGGCCAAGTAAGCCGGTAACCAAGCCCGCCAAGCAAGCTGGAGACATAGCGCATGAACATCCATGAGTATCAGGGCAAGGCGCTGCTGAAAGGCTTTGGCGCACCCGTGGCCGAGGGCGTGCCGGTGTTCAAGGCGAGCGAGGCGGAAGCTGCCGCCAAGGCGCTGCCCGGCCCACTCTATGTGGTCAAGAGCCAGATCCATGCCGGCGGCCGCGGCAAGGGCAAGTTCAAGGAGCTCGGGCCCGATGCCAAGGGCGGCGTCAGGCTGGCGAAGTCGGTGGCCGAGGTCGTCGCCAACGCCAAGGAGATGCTCGGCCATACGCTGGTCACCAAGCAGACCGGCCCGGCCGGCAAGCAGGTCAACCGGCTCTATATCGAGGACGGCGCCGACATCGAGCGCGAGCTCTATCTGTCGATCCTGGTCGACCGCTCGGTCGGGCGCGTCGCCTTCGTCGTCTCGACCGAGGGCGGCATGGACATCGAGGCGGTCGCCCACGACACGCCGGAAAAGATCATTACCGTCGCCATCGACCCGGAAAAGGGCGTGACTGCGGAAGATGTGAGGAAGCTCAACGGCGCGCTGAAGCTCGACGGCGACGCCGCCAGGGATGGCGCCACGCTGTTCCCCATCCTCTACAAGGCCTTTGTCGAGAAGGACATGAGCCTGCTCGAGGTCAACCCGCTGATCGTCATGAGGAGCGGCCGGCTGCGCGTTCTCGACGCCAAAGTGTCGTTCGACAACAATGCGCTCTTTCGTCACCCGGACGTGCTTGAATTGCGCGACACCACCGAAGAGGACGAGAAGGAGATCGAGGCGTCGAAATACGACCTCGCCTATGTCGCGCTCGACGGCAATATCGGCTGCATGGTCAACGGCGCCGGCCTCGCCATGGCAACGATGGACATCATCAAACTTTATGGCGCCGAACCCGCCAACTTCCTCGATGTCGGCGGCGGCGCGTCGAAAGAAAAGGTGACGGCGGCGTTCAAGATCATCACCAAGGATCCGGCGGTCAAAGGCATTCTGATCAACATCTTCGGCGGCATCATGAAGTGCGACATCATCGCCGAGGGCGTCATCGCCGCGGTCAAGGAAGTCGGCCTGCAAGTGCCGCTGGTGGTGCGGCTGGAAGGCACCAATGCCGAGCTCGGCAAGAAGATCATCAACGACAGCGGGCTGAACGTGGTGTCGGCCGATGACCTCGATGACGCGGCCAAGAAGATCGTGGCGGCGGTGAAGGGGTAAAGGGCAGTCGATGATTTCGACCCGACTTCTGTGCGCAATTGGGTTCGGCTGTCTGGCCGTTCCATCGCAATCAGAAGAGATTTCGGATGCAGTCGTGCTCTATGAGAATATTTGCATAGCGTCTGACGGTGATTTGATGAGAAGCGAGCAATTGGCTCTAGAGAATGGGTTTTCAATCCGTTCGAACGATTTCGGCATAAAAACCTATGTTCGCGACCGATCCGGAAACCTCTCTAGGCCTTTTGTGACCCTGAGGTCTGCGAGAACAGATGGAAGTGGTCCTGCGATAGATGTTTGCGAGGTTTTTGGAACTACGACTCGGATATCAGAGTTCGATAACTATGTCCGATCGCAAGGTTTGGTCGAAATACCAAAAGAACAAATTATTGACGATCTGCCGGACCAAACCTTGATGCGGCTTTTCGTAAGCAAAGAATGTGAGACTTCGGTTCAAAACGACGGAAAGTGCCGTTTTGTCGGAACGATAAGCGACCAGCCGCTGGATGGTAAGCTAACAGGAGTTTTTCGTTTCGGGTCTAATTCTCCGCATCATGGGGTCAGTCCGGAATGACCCGCGACCAAATTTCGAGCGAGGATGACGGCCCTCAGCGTGAAGGAATGAGCCTGTGCCTCCGCACAAGATAAACCTCGTCGAGGCGGCGGATCAGAAGATCAAGAAGGTCTTCGATCCGCATATCGCCGGCGACGTGAACGACAGCCAGGTCAAGATCGCCAAGTTCGGCGATGTCTTCGACTGGCACGCGCATGACAATGAAGACGAAGCATTCTTGGTGCTGCGCGGCCGCATCGCCATCGATTTCCGCGACGGCACGGTTGAGCTTGGCAGCGGCGAGTTCATCGTTGTGCCGCGCGCCGTCGAGCACCGGCCGCGCTCGCTCAGCGAACAGCCGGTGGTGCTGATGTTCGAGCCGGCGACGACGCTCAACACCGGCAACGCTAAGAGCGACCTCACCGTCGCCGATCTCAAGCGGCTCTGACCATGAACGCTGCGCCCTTCTCCTCACTCTCGGCCGATCACCAGCGCCTCCGGGCGCTGGTCGGAGCGTGGCGCGGCGAGGAAGAGGTGTCGGCCACGAAATGGGTCGACGGCGGAACAGCGAGTTCGGAAATACTGGCAGAGGCACAGTTCGGCGGCCTGTTCGTAGTGCAGCGCTATCGCCAGCGCCGCGACGGCACGGTTTCGTTCGGCGCGTACAGCGTGTTCGGCTTCGACCAGCAAAACAAAATCGTCACCATGCACCAGTTCGATTCGATGGGTTTCGTGCCGATGTCGCCGGCCAAAGGCAGCTGGAACGGCACGGAGCTGGTTCTGGAGCGGTCGTCGCAGCGCGGCTCCGCGCGTGTGACTTATATTTTCGACAATGCCGATGCCTTCGGCATGCGACTGCATTTCAAACCTGCCGGCGGCGATGGCTGGCAAGACATGGTGAGCGGCGTCTACCGGCGCGTCTCGCCTTCCTCGATCAATGGTTTTTAGAAAAGGGCTCCGATGTCCATTCTCGTCGACAAGAACACCAAGGTGCTGGTGCAGGGCCTGACCGGCAAGACCGGCACGTTTCACACTGAACAGGCGCTCGCCTATCACGGCACAAAGATGGTCGGCGGCATCCACCCCAAGAAGGGCGGCGAAACCTGGACCGGCGCCAAGGGCGAGGCGCTTCCGATCTTCGCCACCGTAGCCGAAGGCAAGGCCAGGACCGGCGCCAACGCTTCGGTCGTCTACGTGCCGCCGGCGGGTGCTGCCGAAGCGATCCTGGAAGCGATCGAGGCCGAGATCCCGCTGATCGTCTGCATCACCGAGGGCATACCGGTGATGGACATGATCAAGGTCAAGGCGAGGCTCGACCGTTCGACGTCGCGGCTGATCGGGCCGAACTGCCCCGGCGTGCTGACCCCCGACGAATGCAAGATAGGCATCATGCCCGGCAACATCTTCCGCAAGGGCTCGGTCGGCGTTGTTTCCCGCTCGGGAACGCTTACCTATGAGGCGGTGTTCCAGACCACCAATGTCGGCCTCGGCCAGACCACCGCCGTCGGCATCGGCGGCGACCCGGTCAAAGGCACGGAGTTCATCGACGTGCTGGAGATGTTCCTCGCCGACGACGAGACCAAGTCGATCATCATGATCGGTGAAATCGGCGGTTCGGCCGAGGAAGACGCCGCGCAATTCCTCAAGGACGAGGCAAAGCGCGGCCGCAGCAAGCCGATGGCCGGCTTCATCGCCGGGCGCACCGCGCCGGCGGGCCGCACCATGGGCCATGCGGGCGCGGTCATCTCCGGCGGCAAGGGCGGCGCGGAAGACAAGATCGCGGCGATGGAATCGGCCGGCATCAAGGTTTCGCCGTCGCCGGCCCGGCTCGGCACGACGCTGGTCGAGGCGATCAAGGGTTAGGGGAGTAAGGGAGTACGGGAATAGGGGAGTAGGGAACAAGACGAGGGCATTTGCCCTACTCCCTTACTCCCCTATTCCCTTACTCCCCTCCAACAAAGGAGACGAAGCAAAGGCTTCGACAGTGACATGGCAAGACAAGATCAGGCCAACGACCAATTTTCGCTTACCTCTTTCCTCTATGGCGGCAATGCCGATTACATCGACGCGCTCTATGCCGCCTATGAGGACGATCCCGCTTCCGTCGATCCCGAATGGCGGGACTTCTTCGCGGCGCTGAAGGACGACGCCGGCGACGTGCGCAGGAACGCCAAGGGCGCCTCTTGGGCCAAACCCTCCTGGCCGATGCAGGCCAATGGCGAGCTGGTCTCGGCGCTGGACGGCAATTGGGGCCTGATCGAAAAGCACATCGAAAAAAAGGTCAAGGACAGGGCGGCCGGCAACGGCGCAGCGCTTTCCGACGCCGACGTGCATCAGGCGACGCGCGATTCCGTCCGCGCCATCATGATGATCCGCGCCTTCCGCATGCGCGGCCATTTGCACGCCAATCTCGATCCGCTCGGCATCGCCAAGCCGCTCGAGGACTATAACGAGCTGTCGCCGGAGAATTACGGCTTCACCGAAGCCGATTACGACCGCCCGATCTTCCTCGACAATGTACTCGGGCTGGAATTCGGCACCATCCGGCAGATGCTCGATATCCTGACCCGGACCTATTGCTCGACGCTCGGCGTCGAATTCATGCATATTTCCGATCCCGAGGAGAAGGCCTGGATCCAGGCGCGCATCGAGGGTACCGACAAGGAGATCTCCTTCACCGCCGCCGGCAAGAAGGCGATCCTGCAGAAGCTTGTCGAGGCGGAAGGCTTCGAGCAATTCATCGATGTCAAGTACAAGGGCACCAAGCGCTTCGGCCTTGATGGCGGCGAGTCGCTGATCCCGGCGCTGGAGCAGATCATCAAGCGCGGCGGCCAGCTCGGCATGAAGGAGATCGTGCTCGGCATGGCGCATCGCGGCCGGCTGAACGTGCTGTCGCAGGTGATGGCCAAGCCGCACCGCGCCATTTTCCATGAGTTCAAGGGCGGCTCGGCTGCGCCCGACGAGGTCGAGGGCTCGGGCGATGTGAAGTACCATCTCGGTGCCTCGTCGGATCGCGAGTTCGACGGCAACAAGGTGCATCTGTCGCTGACCGCCAATCCCTCGCATCTGGAAATCGTCGACCCGGTGGTGATGGGCAAGGCGCGCGCCAAGCAGGACTATCTGTTCGGCCGCAGCCGCGAGGAGATCGTGCCGCTGGAAGAGCGCGCCAAGGTGCTGCCGCTGCTGTTGCATGGCGACGCCGCCTTTGCCGGCCAGGGCGTGATTGCCGAAATCCTCGGCCTGTCCGGCCTGCGCGGCCACCGCGTCGCCGGCACGCTGCATTTCATCATCAACAACCAGATCGGCTTCACCACCAACCCGCGCTTCTCGCGCTCGTCGCCCTATCCGTCCGACGTGGCCAAGATGATCGAGGCGCCGATCTTCCACGTCAACGGCGAGGATCCGGAAGCGGTGGTCCATGCCACCAAGGTGGCGATCGAATTCCGCATGAAATTCCACAAGCCTGTCGTGGTGGACATGTTCTGCTACCGCCGCTTCGGCCACAATGAGGGCGACGAGCCCGCCTTCACCCAGCCGATCATGTATCGCAAGATCCGCAACCAGAAGACGACGGTGCAGATCTATGCCGACCGGCTGATTTCCGAAGGCCACATCACCCAGGCCGAGTTCGAAAAGATGAAGGCCGATTGGCGGGCGCATCTCGAGCAGGAATTCGAGGTGGGCCAGCACTATAAGCCGAACAAGGCCGACTGGCTGGACGGCGCCTGGTCCGGCCTGCGCTCGGCCGACAACCAGGACGAACAGCGGCGCGGCAAGACCGCCGTGCCGGTCAAGATGCTGAAGGAGATCGGCAAGAAACTGACCGAGGTGCCGAAGGATTTCGAGGCGCACAGGACGATCATCCGCTTCCTCGACAACCGCCGCCAGGCGATCGAGTCCGGCGAAGGCATCGACTGGTCGACGGCCGAGGCGCTGGCCTTCGGCGCCATCCTGCTCGACGGCAATCCGATCCGGCTGTCCGGACAGGATTCGGAGCGCGGCACCTTCTCGCAGCGCCATTCCGTGCTCTACGACCAGCGCGACGAGACACGCTACATTCCGCTCAACAATCTGTCGGCGGCGCAGGCCGGCTTCGAGGTCATCAACTCGATGCTGTCGGAAGAGGCCGTGCTCGGCTTTGAATATGGCTACTCGCTGGCCGAGCCGAAGGCGCTGACGCTGTGGGAAGCGCAGTTCGGCGACTTCGCCAACGGCGCCCAGGTGGTGTTCGACCAGTTCATCTCGTCGGGCGAGCGCAAATGGCTCAGAATGTCGGGCCTCGTCTGCCTGCTGCCGCATGGCTATGAAGGCCAGGGGCCGGAGCACTCGTCGGCCCGGCTCGAGCGCTTCCTGCAGCTTTGCGCCGAAGACAATATGCAGGTCGCCAACGTCACGACGCCGGCCAATTACTTCCACATCTTGCGCCGGCAATTGAAGCGGGACTTCCGTAAGCCGCTGATCCTGATGACGCCGAAGTCGCTGCTGCGCCACAAGCGGGCGGTGTCGACGCTGCCGGAAATGTCGGGCGAAAGCGCCTTTCACCGGCTGTTGTGGGACGACGCGCAGCTGCTGTCGGGCCAGGCCATCAAGCTCACCAAGGATTCGAAAATCCGCCGTGTCGTGCTCTGTTCGGGCAAGGTCTATTACGACCTCTACGAAGAGCGCGAGAAGCGCGGCATCAACGACATCTATTTGCTGCGCGTCGAGCAGCTCTATCCGTTCCCGGCCAAGGCGCTGATCACCGAACTGTCGCGCTTTCGCAATGCCGAGATGGTGTGGTGCCAGGAGGAGCCCAAGAACATGGGCGCATGGTCGTTCATCGACCCGTATCTCGAATGGGTGCTGGCGCATATCGACGCCAAGCATCAGCGGGTGCGCTATACCGGCCGGCCAGCCGCCGCCTCGCCGGCGACCGGATTGATGTCGAAGCATCTCGCCCAGCTTGCCGCCTTGCTCGACGACGCGCTTGGTGAATAGAACAGAACCGAAAGAAACGGACAGGCACAATGGCAACCGAAATCCGCGTCCCGACACTTGGTGAATCCGTCACCGAGGCGACCATCGGCAAATGGTTCAAGAAGGTCGGCGACGCGATCGCCGCCGATGAGCCGCTGGTTGAGCTCGAAACCGACAAGGTGACGGTGGAAGTGCCGGCCGCCGCCGCGGGCACGCTCGCCGAGATCGCCGTCAAGGAAGGCGAGACGGTCGGCGTCGGCGCACTGCTCGGCACGATTTCGGCGGGCGCCGGCGCGGCAGCCAATGCCGCCGCCGCTCCGGCGGACAAACAAGATGCGGTATCGCAGGCTTCGGCTCCCACCGCAGCCTCGAGCGTCAAGCAGGCCGCTGCCGAGACGGCCAAGATCGCCGGCGACGCCGGCGCGATCGAGACGCGCACAATGCCGCCGGCGCCGTCGGCGGCAAAGCTGCTGGCCGAGCACAATCTCGCGGTCGACCAGGTGTCGGGCTCGGGCAAGCGCGGCCAGGTGCTGAAAGGCGACGTGCTCGACCTTATCGCCAGGGGCGCGCCGTCGCAGCCGGCAGAAATGCCGAAGGCAGCGCCTGTACCGGCACCCGTTGCCGCGCGCGCGCCGTCCTCGGCCGACGATGCGTCGCGCGAGGAGCGCGTGCGCATGACCAAGCTGCGCCAGACGATCGCGCGCCGCCTCAAGGAAGCGCAATCGACCGCCGCCATGCTGACCACCTTCAACGAGGTCGACATGAGCGCGGTGATGGCGCTGAGGGGCAAATACAAGGACGTGTTCGAGAAGAAGCACGGCGTGAAGCTCGGCTTCATGGGCTTCTTCACCAAGGCCGTCACCCATGCGCTGAAGGAGATCCCGTCGGTCAATGCCGAGATCGACGGCACCGACATCATCTTCAAGAACTACGCTCATATCGGCGTTGCCGTCGGTACAGAGAAAGGCCTTGTCGTGCCGGTTGTGCGCAATGCCGACCAGATGTCAATCGCCGAAATCGAGAAGGACATCGGCAGGCTGGGGCTTGCGGCGCGCGACGGCAAGCTCTCCGTCGCCGATATGCAAGGCGGCACGTTCACGATTTCCAACGGTGGCGTTTACGGGTCGCTGATGTCGACGCCGATCCTCAATGCGCCGCAGTCGGGCATTTTGGGCATGCACAAGATCCAGGAGCGGCCGGTGGTGGTCGGCGGCCAGATCGTGATCCGGCCGATGATGTATCTGGCGCTGTCCTACGACCACCGCATCGTCGACGGCAAGGAAGCGGTGACTTTCCTGGTCCGGGTCAAGGAAAGCCTGGAGGATCCCGAGCGGCTGGTGCTCGACCTCTAGGGTTGGCCGACGTGAGCCGGAGCATGGATCTGCGCCGCCGGATGAATTCCTCTCGTTTCCGGTCCGGTTTGTTTGTCACAATCTGCGCACTCGGCGTGCAGACGGTCTTCGCGGCCCTCGCCGCCTGCCCGCTCGAGCTCGCCGTCTATGGCGATCCTGAAGACGCCGCCGAGATCGATTTCAGGCCGACCGGCGAGTCGGCCGCCGTCACCAACAGCTTCAAGATGGTGCTCGACAACGGCGTCGTGCTCGACGGCATCGTCATGTGGACCGAGGGCGCGGCGCGGCCGCATGGCTCGCTGATGTACAAATGCCCGGCCGGCGACGTCACCGGCGACGAGCTCGCCGCCTGCACCGTGTGGGAGGGCGTCATCTACACTGCCGACGACCAGGGCAATATCGCGTTGCTGCCGGGCGAAGGAAAGGATGCGCCGAAGAAGCTGATCTTGCCTGATCTGGGAGCGTCGCTGCAGATGTCGGCGGCCTATAGCGCCAACGGCTTTTCCAAGGTGCCCTGGGACGTCTTTGCCCTGAAGGGATGTCAGGAATGAGCGCGAGCGGAAAGATCCTGCTGGTGACCGGCGGCAGCCGCGGCATCGGCGCCGCTACATGCAGGCTTGCCGCCAGGGCCGGCTATCGCATTGCGGTCAATTACATGTCGAATGCAAAAGCCGCCGAAACGGTGGTCGCCGACATCGAGGCTGCTGGCGGAGAAGCCTTTGCGGTCAAGGGCGATGTCGGCAGCGAGACGGACGTGTTGGCCATGTTCGAGGCTGTCGATGCCCGTTTCGGTCGGCTCGACGCGCTCGTCAACAATGCCGGCGTGGTCGACCAGAGCGCGCGCGTCGACGAGCTGAGCGCTGCGAGGCTGGAGCGCATGATGCGCATCAATGTGATCGCGCCGATGCTTTGCGCCCGCGAGGCGGTGAAGCGGATGTCGACCAGGCATGGCGGCAAGGGCGGTGCCATCGCCAATGTTTCTTCGATCGCGGCAAGGCTTGGCGGGCCGGGCCAATATGTCGACTACGCCGCCTCCAAGGGCGCGCTCGATTCCTTCACCGTCGGGCTTGCCCGCGAAGTGGCCGGCGAAGGCATTCGTGTCAACGCGGTCAGCCCGGGCATCATCGACACCGAAATTCATGCCTCCGGCGGTCAGCCGGATCGCGCCGAGAGAATGCGCAAGGTGGTGCCTATGCAGCGCGTCGGCACCGCCGAGGAAGTCGCAGCTGCAATTCTCTGGCTGCTGTCGGACGAGGCGTCCTACACAACCGGCGCCAATCTGGAAATCGGCGGCGGCCGCTAAAGCAAAAGGGACAGTATCATGGCCTATGACGTCGTTATCATCGGATCGGGACCAGGCGGCTATGTCTGCGCCATCAAGGCGGCGCAGCTCGGTCTGAAGACGGCGGTGGTCGAAAAGAACCCGACCTTCGGCGGTACCTGCCTCAACATCGGCTGCATCCCGTCAAAGGCGCTGCTGCATGCGTCCGAGATGTTTGCCGAGGCCGGCCATTCCTTCGAGGCGCTCGGCGTCGAGATCGGCGCGCCCAAGCTCAACCTTGGGAAGATGATGGCACACAAGGATGCGACGGTGACGGCCAACGTCAATGGCGTCGCCTTCCTGTTCAAGAAGAACAAGATCGACAGTTTTCGTGGCACCGGCAAGGTGGTTGCGGCCGGCAAGGTGTCGGTGACCTCCGATGACGGCAAGGTCGAGGAGATCGAGACCAAGAACATCGTCATCGCCACCGGCTCCGACGTCGCCGGCATTCCCGGCGTCAAGGTCGATTTCGATGAGAAGGTGATCGTCTCGTCGACCGGCGCGCTGTCGCTGGACAAGGTGCCGGGCCATCTGGTGGTGGTCGGCGGTGGTGTCATCGGTCTGGAGCTCGGCTCGGTATGGGCGCGGCTCGGCGCCAAGGTCACCGTGGTCGAGTTCCTCGACACCATCCTGGGCGGCATGGATGGCGAGGTCTCCAAGCAGTTCCAGCGCCTGCTGTCGAAGCAGGGCTTTGAATTCAGGCTGGGCGCCAAGGTGACCGGCGTCGCCAAGGCCAAGAAGGGGGCGACGGTTACCTTCGAGCCGGTCAAGGGCGGAGCAGCCGAGACGATCGAGGCGGACGCGGTGCTGATTGCGACGGGACGACGGGCCTATTCGGACGCTCTCGGGCTGAAGGAGGCCGGCGTCGACGTCGACGAGCGCGGCCGGGTCAAGACCGACGGCCATCTCAGGACCAACGTGCCCGGCATCTACGCCATCGGCGATGTCATCGCCGGGCCGATGCTTGCCCACAAGGCCGAAGACGAGGGCGTGGCGGTGGCCGAGACCATCGCCGGCCAGGCCGGTCATGTGAACTATGACGTGATTCCGAGCGTCGTCTACACCACGCCGGAAATCGCCACGATCGGCAAGACCGAAGAAGAATTGAAGAAGGCCGGCATCGACTACAAGGCCGGAAAATTCCCGTTCAGCGCCAATGGCCGCGCGCGCGCCATGCTGCACACCGACGGCTTTGTGAAAATCCTGGCCGACAAGGCCAGCGACCGTGTACTCGGCGTCCACATCGTCGGCTTCGGCGCCGGCGAGATGATCCACGAGGCGGCCGTGCTGATGGAATTTGGCGGCTCGTCGGAAGACCTAGCCCGCACCTGTCACGCCCATCCGACAATGTCGGAAGCGGTAAAGGAGGCGGCATTGGCGACGTTCTTCAAGCCGATCCATATCTGAGCGGTTGAATCGCAGGCGACGGTGGCGATTGGCGAAATAGCCAATCTCCCCCAAGTGGCCCCAAGTGGGGAGATGTCCGGCAGGACAGAGAGGGGCGCGAAGGATCACCACAGACGGCTTCCATTCTCAACCGCAGATGGATTCCAGGGTCTCCGCGATGTCGCTTCGCTCCTGCTCCGCGCTGGATGACGAAGATGAAGTTGGCCCATGGCTAATCGCAGCTCAGAGCATCGACGGCTGCTCCCCAAAAAAACGGCCCGCCTTTCAGCGGACCGTTCATATATTAAATCAGCAGTCTGATTACTGAGCCGGTGCCGGCGCTGGTGCTGGTGCCGGGGCTGGCGCAGGGGCCGGAGCCGGAGCCGGAGCCGGTGTTGCCGGGGCCGGAGCCGGAGCGGGCGTTGCCGGAGCTGGCGCAGGAGCCGGTTCGGCTGGTTTCATCGGCTCGGCCGGCGCTGGGGCGGGAGCTGGTGTGCTGGCTGCGGGCGGTTCGGCAGGCGCAGGTGCCTCGCTACGTCTTCCAAAAACATAATAGGCGACAATTGCCAGGATAACGACGACCAGGGCAATCAGCCAGCCGCTGCCGCCGCCGCTTGGCCGTGCGGAGCCCGGCGAGGTGAATGGGTCGTTCGGATTGGGTGTGTTCGCCATAAAGGTGTCCTCCGTGGATGAAAAACATCAAGTAATAGCCATCAACGTACAATCGTTGAATCGGTTTCACATTAGGCGTTGAAAACGCCGAAAACAGGGCAATTCTGATCCGGAATCGCTCGCAGGCATGCATTTCCACCGCAAAATGGGTTCGATCGAGCCAAACCGAACCTTTTTCGGTTTCTTGGCACGAAGCGCGGCTGATCCGCCGGCGCGCCACGCGTAAGGGCTGATCCCGCCTCGGCAATGATTCGGTGTGCAACTCCGCCGTGTCGTTCAGTTGACGGCGGTCACCGTATAGCCGGTCTTGCGGAAACCCTCGACCAAGCCTTGCGCTCCGGGTAGGTGCATGGCGCCGACCGCCATGAAGACATTGCCGTGGGCGAGGATCGGCGCTGCACGATCGACCATCACCTTGTTGCGGCTGGTGATCATGGTCTGCTCGAATTCGGCGTAACCCGATTGGTCGTCGACCTGTTCGGGGACGACAGCCCGAAACAGCGGTACATACATGCCAGTGTCGCCACGCCGGTAAAGCACGATCATGGTTTCGTTGACGTCGTTCACCTTGTCGCCAAGCTTCAGCGTATCGACCAGCCCCTTCAGGTGAAAGGCGATCGGCAGCGAAGCCATGGCGCGCAGCTGGTCGGCGATTGTCTCCAGCCCCTCGACCGATTTGCCCGAAGCCTCGGCGTCCTTGGCAAGCTTGACGTCGAGCACCGGCGCACCGCCAGCCTGGCGGGCTACTTCGCATGCAGGTAGCGCCACCATCGCCGACAGCAACCAGGGTTTCATCTTGGCGACGGTCGCTGGCGGGATGCCACGCGCATCGAGCGCCTTGTTGACCACCGCCGCATCCTCCGGCGACAGCAGCGACGAAAGCGTCGTCTTGTCGGTGAACATCATCAGATCCGGCTCTTTCAGCATTGCTGCCATCATCTTCTGCTTGTCGAGCACTTCGGTGGTCTCGATGATGACGGTGCCAGCCGCATCGAATGCCTTCTGCGCGGCGGGTGGCAGCGTGGTGACGCGCGGGTCGGTAACGTGCATGGTGCCGAACAGGAAGGACGGTTTTTCGCCCGATTTTTCGAGCTTCCACAGCAGGCCCTTGCCGTTCGGCGTCGCTGCCGCCTCCGCCTCGATCTTGCGGTAGGCAGCCGGGTCGTCCTTTTGCAGCGCGCTCAGCATATCGCTACCGGTGCAGGCCGAAGTCTCGGCGCGTGCCTTGCCCGCCGCGAGCAGCGCGACGATGAGGAAAGAGAGGAAAAACAGGGCGTTCAGCGCGACGAGCAGCTTCAGCGACACATGGGTCGCGCGGTCGGCGATGGCGATGAGGCGTTTCATGCTGCGGTTCTAGGCGCAAAAAGCGGCAAAACGGTTAACCGGCGCATCAAAATTGTTGCGAGATGGCCACCGACACATGCATCGATCACGCACGAGGATGAGCTGCTTCGTAAATCTCGAGCAGCCTGGCGGTGTCGACGCCGGTGTATATCTGGGTTGTCGACAGGCTGGCGTGGCCGAGCAACTCCTGGATGGTGCGCAGGTCGCCGCCGCGCCCTAGCAGATGCGTGGCGAAGGAATGGCGCAGCGCATGCGGCGTCGCCGTGTCGGGCAGGTTGAGCGCCGAGCGCAGCTTGGCCATGTCGCGCTGGACGATTGCCGGGTTGAGTGGGCCGCCGCGGGCACCGCGAAACAGCAGGCCCTTGGGATCGAGATGCCAAGGGCAGAGGCGGCGGTATTCGGCAATCGCCCGCAGCGCCACCGGCAGCACCGGCACCAGCCGGGTCTTGCCACCCTTGCCGGTGACGCGCAGCACGGTATCACCAGGTGAGGAAAGATCGGCGCTCGACAGGCCGAGCGCCTCGGAAATCCGCAAACCGGACCCATAGAGCAGGGTCAGCACGGCGGCGTTGCGCGCGGCAATCCACGGCTCCTCCGCCAGTTGGCCTTCCACCGAGACGACGTGTTTTGCATCGCTTGCGGTCAGCGGCTTGGGCAGCGATTTCGGCTGCCGCGGCGCGCGCAAGGCTGTCGCACCTGCCGCATTGGCGAGGCCGCGCCTTTCCAGGAAACGCAACAGCGAGCGGATGCCGGCCAGCCCGCGCCCGAGCGTACGGGCGCCGGCGCCCTCGGCACGGCGGGCAGCGAGAAAGCCGCGCAAATCGGCGGGGCGCAGATCGGCGATGTCGGAAATGCCGGGCGAGCCGCCGCAATGGCCGGTCAGGAAATGCAGGAACTGGCGTGTGTCGCGCTCATAAGCCTCGACGGTTTCGGGCGATAGCCGGCGTTCGCGCGCCAGCATCTTCAGCCAGGCCTCGCGCGCCGCCTGCAGGTCGGGTTTTGCCGATATGAGGAATTCCTGCATTGCACTCTTCCAGTTCCCCGCCATCTTCCGGCACGCGGGTTAGGAAGCGGTGAAGAGCGGCGTCATTGAAATGACGACGGGCTGGGGTTAGAGCAAGGCAAAGGATTTTCCGCAGATGAGCAAGCCGCAAAACCCCGTCCAGATGGCCGTGATCGGTGCCGCGCACGGCATCAAGGGCGAATTGCGCGTCAAGAGCTTTACCGGCGACCCGCTGGCGCTGGCCGATTACGGTCCCCTCTACGCCAGGGACGGCCGCGCCTTCCAGATCGTTGACATCAGGCCCGCCAACACCGTGGTGGTGGTGCGCTTCAAAGGCGTCAACGACCGCAATGCCGCCGAGGCGCTGGCCGGCACCGAATTGTTCGTCGATCGTTCGGTGTTGCCCGATGAGGGCGAAGAGGATGAATTCTACCATGCCGACCTCGTCGGACTGGAGGTCAAGGACGACACCGGTGCGGTCGTCGGCAAGGTCGTCGCCGTGCACAATTTCGGCGGCGGCGACATTCTCGACGTGACGCTGGCGGGGCGCAAGGGCGTGCTCATCCCGTTCACTCAGGCCGCCGTTCCGGAAGTGTCGATCGCCGGCGGCTTTGTCCGCGTTGATCCAGCCGCCGCAGGTTTGGTCGAGGATGAGGACGGCGAGCCTCCCGCTGACGACGGTTTCGACCCCAGGGGCAGGCCGCGCGGGCCGAGGGACGCCGGAGGCAACCGGTGAGTTTTTCGGCTTCGGTGCTGACGCTCTATCCCGAGATGTTTCCCGGCGCGCTTGGCCTGTCGCTGGCCGGCCGCGCCCTCGAGACCGGCATTTGGTCGCTCGAAACGATCCAGATCCGCGACTTTGCCAGCGATCGTCACCGTACCGTCGATGACACGCCGGCCGGCGGCGGCGCCGGCATGGTGATGCGGGCAGACGTGCTGGCCAGCGCCATTGACCATGCCTCGCCGGCAGCCGATCCACGTCCGCGCCTGCTGATGAGCCCGCGCGGCAAGCCGCTGAACCAGGCACGCGTGCGCGAACTCGCCGCTGGGCCGGGTGCGGTGATCGTCTGCGGCCGCTTCGAAGGCGTCGACCAGCGGGTCATCGAGGCACGCGGCCTCGAAGAAGTTTCGATCGGCGACTTCATCCTGTCCGGCGGCGAGCCGGCGGCACTCGTGCTGCTCGACGCCGTGGTGCGCCTGCTGCCCGGCGTCATGGGCAATGCGGTATCGGGCGAGGAAGAGAGCTTTGAAAACGGCCTGCTCGAACATCCGCATTACACACGGCCGCAGGAATTCGAGGGGCGGCCGATCCCCGAAGTGCTGATTTCGGGCAATCACAGGAAGATCGCGGCGTGGCGGCGGGCCGAAGCGGAGAGGCTGACGAAGGAGCGACGCCCGGATCTTTCAGCCGCTCAGCCCTTATCGAAATAGTAGAAAGCCAGGAACAGGCCGACGGCGATGACGAAGCCGCGCACCGCGTTCTGCGGCACGCGCCTGGCGATCCAGACGCCGGCATAGCCACCCAGCGCGCCACCCGGGATCATGATGATCGCCTGCAGCCAGGCAATGACGCCGCCCGAGACGAAGACGAGGATGGCAACCGCAGCAATGACCACGGCCAGCATGTTCTTCAATGCGTTCAG
Organism: Mesorhizobium sp. M0898; assembly: GCF_040319695.1. Taxonomy (NCBI): domain Bacteria; kingdom Pseudomonadati; phylum Pseudomonadota; class Alphaproteobacteria; order Hyphomicrobiales; family Phyllobacteriaceae; genus Mesorhizobium; species Mesorhizobium sp. M0898. Next base: position 66,574 of record NZ_JAMYOE010000002.1, read on the forward strand.
CCGGTGATAGTCGCCGGACTGGGTGAGACCGAGCGTCGCCAGCATCATGACGCCCATGCCGGCGCCGAAGAAGCCGCCATAGACGGCGGTGGCGAACTGCGCCAGCGACCCGACCAGCGAACCTACCGCGGCCTCATGCTCCGGCTTGGGCGCCGGCTTCAGCCATGGCCCGGCAGCGAACAATGCGGTTGCCGCCAGCAGCAGCCACGGCACCAAGGCGCGGAACGACGGGTTGTCGAGCCCTAGAAGGATGAGCGCGCCAGACAGCGCACCGAGAGCCGAAATGAGGCTGAGCAGCAGTGCGCCACGCCAGAAATGCTTGATGTCGTGCCAATAGGCGAGCGTCGAGGTGATGTAGCCAGGAAATTGCGTCACCGACGATGTCGCATTGGCGACGATCGGCGGCAGGCCGGCCAGGGTCATGGCGCCAAAGGTTATGAACGTGCCGCCGCCGGCAACGGCATTGACCGCGCCTGATAGAAAGCCGGCGAGAAAGAGCAGGACCGCGTCCAAGATTGGCATGAGGGTGTCGTCGCTGGAGGAAAATGCTTATCTTCCGGCTTAGGAAGCTTGACGCGCGGGCGCAACCCCCTGGACCACAAGCGATCACGGGATTGCCACAGCGGCCTCAGCCAAAAAGAAACAGCGCCAAAAAAGAAACAGCGAAGGCGTGACAAAGCGCCGAAATAGCTGTATGTGCGCGCCGAACCGGAAGAAAATATGCCAAGAGCGATCTTCTGGCCCGTCAACAATGACGGTGTAGTCGCCCCTGCCCGATGTTCTCGAACAGAAGTTCTCGAACGAAGGGCATAGCCGAGCGGTCGATGCGACTGCAAGGCGAGTGTCGGACGCTCTGACTGTCGGAAGAACAAGAAGTGGATTATTGAGATGGACATCCTCCGTCAGCTCGAGGCCGAGCAGGCCGCCAAGATCGAAGCCAAGCGCAAGCTCCCCGAATTCCAGCCCGGCGATACCGTGCGCGTCCAGGTCCGTGTGACCGAAGGCACCCGCACCCGCGTCCAGGCCTATGAGGGCGTCGTCATCGCCCGCGCCGGCGCCGGCTTCCAGGAAAACTTCACCGTCCGCAAGATCTCCTACGGCGAAGGCGTGGAGCGGGTGTTCCCGGTCTATTCACCGATGGTCGAAGGCGTCGAGATCGTGCGCCGCGGCAAGGTGCGTCGCGCCAAGCTGTACTATTTGCGTGACCGTCGCGGCAAATCGGCCCGCATTTCGGAAAACACCGGCGTGCGCGCCCGCAAGCTGAACGACGAAGAGCGCGATGCGCTGAACGCCGAGAAGGCGCGCATCGAGGCCGAGAAAGTGGCCGCCGCCCAGGCGCTGGCCGCCGAGAAGGCCGCGCAGGACGCCGCCGAGAAGAAGGCCGCCGACGAGGCCGCCAAGGCCGCGGAAGCAGCTGCCGCCGAATAAGGCTCTTCAAGAACGTATTTTCGGAAAGGCGGCTTCGGCCGCCTTTTTGTTTCGCGAGGCGGATTCTATTTTGCCGGGCTGCATCGGCCGCAATCGATACGGATCGTTCCGTAATGCCGCCGTTGAAAGCATTGAAATCCATTTTCGTGCCGAACGCCGCATCGGAGCGGCTTGCAAGGCGCCGGCGGAAAGCTAAAGTCGGCGCCGGATTTCCTGCATGCCTCGGCCGATCGAGGCGGTTCAGTTCCTGGGGAGCATCGTCATGATCAATTCGAAACTGCTGCTGGCCGGCCTGCTGGCTTGCCTTCTCGTGCCTGTCGCGGCTCTGGCGCAGGGGCTGCCCGACCTCGGCGGCAAGAAAGTGGTGGTGGTGACCGAAAACGCCTATCCGCCGCTGCAGTTCATCGATGCCAAGACCGGCAAGCAGATCGGTTGGGAATATGACGCGATGAACGAGATCGCCAAACGGCTGAATTTCAAGGTCGAGTACCAGAATACCTCCTGGGACGCGATGATCCAGGCGGTTTCCGACAATCAGTACAACATCGGCATGACCGGCATCACCATCAAGGACGACCGCAAGCAGAAGGTCGATTTCTCCGATCCGTATATGCGCTCGGAACAGTTCATGCTGGTGCGCGGCGACGAGAAGCGCTTCACCGATGCAAAGACGTTCGCCGCCTTCAAGGACGGGCTGATCGGCGCGCAGGCCGGCACCACGCCCTTCTACACCGCCGTCTACAGCGTGCTCGACGGCAACGAGCAGAACCCGCGCATCAAGCTGTTCGAGACATTCGGCGCGACGGTGCAGGCGCTGAAGGCCGGCGACGTCGACGTCGTGCTCACCGACGGCACTGCCGGCAAGGGCTATGTCGATGCGTCCAATGGCGGCCTTAAGCTGATCGGCGGCCCACTCGGCACCGAGGATTTCGGCTTCATCTTCCCCAAGGGCTCCGACCTGGTGAAGCCGGTCAACGCGGCAATCGCCGCGCTCAAGGCCGACGGTACGCTCGACGCGCTCAACAAGAAGTGGTTCCTTGATTACAAGATGGGGCAGTAGGCCCGCTTGTTGCGCGCATTTCATGACGATTGTGCGCGGGAACTCGCGCTGACTCTGCGCTCGTACACCCCCCTCTGTCCTGCCGGACATCTCCCCCTCAAGGGGGGAGATCGGATTTCGCATCGGCTTTCGCCAATTTTCAGTGTTGCAGAACGGGCCGCGAGGTCAAAGCTGCCGATCTCCCCCCTTGAGGGGGAGATGGCCGGCAGGCCAGAGGGGGGTGTGACAGAACGCTGCCTTCGTGACTCTGTTATCGGTACCGCTTGATGCCGTCGGCGCCTCTCGCCTCAGCCAAATCCGACTTCCCGTGGTGGCTTGCCGTGGCCGTGGCGATCGCCTTGGCCGCCGCCATCTTCATCGCTGCCAGCGACGTCTATGCCCAGGTCTTCGCAACCGTCGCCAAGGGCATCGGCGTCACCATCTTCGTCACGGTGGTCGCCTTCGCGCTGGCTTGCGCGATCGGCCTCGGCGTCGCGCTGATGGGCCTGTCGGGCTCACGCTGGCTCAGCCAGATCGCCCGCTTGTACGTCGAGATCATCCGCGGCGTGCCGATGCTGGTGCTGTTGTTCTGGATCGCCTTTGCCGGCGCGCCGGCCTTCGTCGCGGCATGGAACGCGCTGATGGCGCCGCTGCAAAGCGCCGGCCTCTTCGGTGAGCTGCTGGTACGCGACGTGTCGTTGCTTTGGCGCGCCGTCATGGCGCTGACCATCGGCTATTCGGCCTTCATCTCGGAGGTGTTCCGCGCCGGTATCCAGGCGGTCGAGAAGGGGCAGATCGAGGCGGCCAAGGCGCTCGGGCTGACGCGCACCCAGCGCTTCCGGCTGGTCATCTTTCCGCAGGCGATCCGCACCATCCTGCCGCCGCTCGGCAATGATTTCGTCGCCATGGTCAAGGATTCCTCGCTGGTCTCGGTGCTGGGCGTCGCCGACATCACCCAGATGGGCAAGATCTACGCCGCCGGCTCGTTCCGCTTCTTCGAAACCTATTCGATCGTCGCCTATATCTATCTCATCCTGACCGTTGGCCTGTCGTTGGCCTTGCGGGCGCTGGAGAAGCGGCTCCGCCACCAGCATGGGGAATAGAAGGCAGGCGAAAACGGCGCTACCATCGATCGGACGCGACCGGGGAGGACCCATGATCATCGACAAGGCCAATGCGGCGCTGGAAGCGGTCTATACGGCCGACACGCCTGAGACGCTCGCCAAGGCCTATGCGCAATGGGCCGCGACCTATGACGGCGAAACCGCGGCGCTCGGCTATCTCCTGCCGTTCCTGATCACCGCCTGGGTGGCGCGCCATGTGCCACCGGGCGAAGGGCCGCTGCTCGACGCCGGTTGCGGCACCGGCCTGTCGGGGCCGTCGCTCAAGGCACTCGGCTACCACGATATTGCCGGGCTCGACCTGTCGCAGGACATGCTGAAAATCGCCGGCAGCCGGCAGGCCTACAGCGAGCTGAAACAGGCGATGCTCGGCGGGCCATTGCCTTGGGCGGACGGGTATTTCCGCGCCTTTTTCTCGACCGGCGTGTTCACCATCAGCCACGCACCGGCGTCGGGCCTGCATGAACTGGTACGCATCACCAGGACGGGCGGCCACGCCATCTTCACGGTCCGCGACCAGGTTTTTGAAAGCGGCGGGTTTCAAGCCGTGTTTGGCGAACTGGAGCAGGCGAAAAAATGGCGGCCGGTCGAGGAGAGCCCGTGGTTCCGCTGCTACGCAATCGCCGAGCCCGACGCGCTGGTGAAGACGTTTGTGTTCGAGGTGCTGTGAAGCGCCTGCGAAGGCCGCCACGATTGCTGAAAAGCCAAAACATTGATATGAGCAGCGCCATGGAAGAGCTTTTTGGCGATCCGGCCTATAAGGGTTTCGTGCTGCAGGACAGAAAACGCCTGCCGTCGCGATTTTCCGCGCGCGTCTGCGGGGCGCTGACCAGCCGACTTAGCTAGGGCAGACTCGCCAGGCTGTTTCGCCGGTCCGACCGGCGTCGTTTTCCCTTTTTAAATCGACGGATTTACGCAAATGAGCGCACCGCGCACCCTCTACGACAAGATTTTCGACGACCATGTCGTCGACCGCCAGGACGACGGCACCTGCCTGCTCTATATCGACCGCCATCTGGTCCACGAAGTCACCAGCCCGCAGGCTTTCGAAGGCCTGCGCATAACCGACCGCAAGGTTCGGCATCCGGAAAAGACGCTGGCCGTGGTCGACCACAATGTGTCGACCTCGCCCGAGCGCAAGTTCGGCATCAAGAACGAGGAAAGCCGCATCCAGGTCGAGGCGCTGGCCAAGAACGCCAAGGATTTCGGTATCGAATATTATTCCGAGAAGGATATCCGCCAGGGCATCGTCCACATCATCGGTCCCGAGCAAGGCTTTACGCTGCCCGGCATGACCATCGTCTGCGGCGACAGCCACACCTCGACGCATGGCGCGTTCGGGGCGCTGGCGCATGGCATCGGCACCTCGGAAGTCGAGCATGTGCTGGCGACGCAGACGCTGATCCAGCGCAAGGCCAAGAACATGCTGGTGCGCGTCGACGGCGCACTGCCGGAAGGCGTCACCGCCAAGGACATCATCCTTGCCATCATCGGCGAGATCGGCACGGCCGGCGGCACCGGCTATGTCATCGAATATGCCGGCGAGGCAATCCGTGCGCTGTCGATGGAAGGCCGCATGACGATCTGCAACATGTCGATCGAAGCCGGCGCGCGCGCCGGCCTGATCGCGCCCGACGAGACCACCTTCGCCTATGTCAAAGACAAGCCGCGCGCCCCCAAGGGCGAAGCGTGGGACGCCGCGCTCGCCTACTGGAAGACGCTGCAGTCCGACGAAGGCGCGCATTTCGACAAGGTGGTCGTGCTCGACGCGGCAAAGCTGCCGCCGATCGTCTCCTGGGGCTCCTCGCCCGAGGACGTGGTCTCGGTGCAAGGCATCGTGCCGAACCCGGACGACATCACTGATGAGAACAAGCGCACCTCCAAGCAGCGCGCACTCGACTATATGGGCCTGAAGCCGGGCACCAAGATCACCGATATCGAACTCGATCGCGTCTTCATCGGCTCCTGCACCAATGGCCGCATCGAGGATCTGCGCGCCGCCGCCAAGGTGATCGAGGGCAAGAAGGTCAATCCGCGGGTCAGTGCGATGATCGTGCCGGGCTCCGGCCTGGTCAAGGAACAGGCAGAGGCCGAAGGCCTCGACAAGATCTTTGTCGCCGCCGGCTTTGACTGGCGTGAGCCGGGCTGCTCGATGTGCCTTGCCATGAACGACGACCGGCTGAAGCCGCATGAACGCTGCGCCTCGACCTCGAACCGCAATTTCGAAGGGCGCCAAGGCTTCAAGGGCCGCACCCATCTGGTGTCGCCGGCAATGGCCGCGGCGGCGGCGATCGCCGGCCATTTCGTCGACATCCGCGAGTGGAAATAGGGCAGGCGCGCGCAGTCGGATATGAGGAGCCCGAGCCGCAATGCGGTTCGGGCATTCTTCAGTCGGGCCGCCTGACGAATTCGTGGAATCCCTCACGGCGGCCGGGTTGGTCCTTTGCGACGACCAGCGCCAGTTGGCGCTCGTCGAAGAGTTTGAACCATTCGTCCCATTCGACCAGTTCGTAGCCGCCGGCATTGACCGGGCGTTCGGCCTCATCCTGGTCCTGGTAGGCATGCTGGCCGAAGACCAGCCTCAGCATGGGCTGCGTTCCGGCTTCGGGCGACACGTCGACGATCGCCGGAAAGCCGGCGCGTGCCGCGGCCCATGAGCGAATTGCATCGTGATCGGTCAGCATGATCATGTCGGCCATCGGAGCGTCTCCTGGTTGCCGTCGTGAAACGCCGCTCCCCGTTCGCGGTTCCGCCCAGCGGCTTTGTCGACGCACCTGTCGTATATTCGCTTTCGCTTAACCGCTTGTTTGGGCTTCCGCTCTAAGGTCCTCCAAGGGAAGCGAGGGGAAATTACAGCGCTTGGACACCGGCCTGCTCATAGCGCTGCTCAATCCAGGCATCGCCCTCACACTCGGCGCGGCATTTCTCGTGCTGTGGTTCTATCAGCGCCACCGTCCCTATCTGGCTGTGCTGGCGGCGGGCTACTCGGCCTCGGCCGCAGGCTTCCTGCTCCAGTATTTCACGCTGCCGGTCGGCATGGCACCGACCAAGCTCATCTCGATCCTGTGCTTCACCTTCGCCACCTGCTGTCTCGCCGGCGCGGTCATTGCGCGCTATGGGCGGCGCGTGCCTTACCCGGCGGTCGGCATTCTGGCCTGCGGCGGCCTGGCCGCGTTCTCGTGGTTTCTTTTTGCCCGGCCGGATCTCACCTGGCGCATCCTTGCCATCAATTTCAGCTTCGGCGGCATCAGCCTGGTTGTCGCCGCCGAGTTGCGCGTGGTGCGCAACAACGGCCCGACAGAAATGATCCTGTTCGTGCTGTCGCTGCTTTCCGGCCTGAACTTCCTGGCGCGGACGCTTGCCGTCGTCATCGCGCATGGGCCGTTCACCAGCTATGAAGGGCTTTACTCTTCGTCCTACTGGACGACGGCTCTGCTGTCGCATGCATTGCTGTCGCTGCTCATCGCGCTTTGCCTGTTCGGCGCCGCCGCGCTCGATGTGATGAAGGCCCTGAAGACCGAAACCCTGACAGACCCGCTGTCGGGCCTGCTCAACCGCCGCGGGTTCGAGGAGCGCGCCACGCTGGTCCTGCAGCACTGTGCCACGGCGCGATTGCCGGTTGCGCTGGTGCTGTCCGATCTCGATCATTTCAAGGCGCTGAACGATCAGCATGGCCACGCAGCCGGGGATCGCGTCATCGCCGATTTTGCCGCCAAGCTTCTGTCGGCTGCAGGCACGGGCGGCGTTGCCGGCCGCATCGGCGGCGAGGAGTTCGCCGTGCTGTTGCCGCTCAGCGACCTTGGCGCGGCAAGATTGTTTGCCGAAGCCATTCGCACGCTCTATTCGGCGGGCAGAATCGACGGACTTCCGCCCGAGACAAGAGTGACCGCCAGCTTCGGCGTGGCCGCCCGCACCAGCGACGAAGGGCTGGACCCGCTGATGCGCCGCGCCGACGAAGCGCTCTACAGAGCCAAAAGGAGTGGCCGCGACAGCGTATGCCTGTCCTATCAGCGGCCTGAAACGGTCGTCCTTCCCAATAGGAACAGTGCTGGCTGAGCGTCAGCGGCGGCTTCGAATTAACGTCTTTTTCGCGCGTTGGTGATTTGCTGTTCGGGGGAGTTCCAAAACGCCATGGGCAGCGCTAATTTCATCCTGCTGATCAACCTGTTCGTTGCCGGGCTGCTGGCGGCGGCCTTCATGACGATCGCGGTCTATGACGCCGGCCGGGTGTCGGCACGCTGGCTGGCGTTCGGCTATGTGCTCGGCACGGCTTATTTCGCGATCGAGTTCAGCATTCCTGCCTTCGACAATGCGCGCCCCGTGGTTGTCGCCGCCTTTGCCGCCTTCCTTGGCGCTACCATCGCCTTCAATGGCGGGCTTGCCCATAAATACCGCGTTTCGCCGCCTTGGCCGCCGATGCTGTTCTTCCTGGTCTTCGCCACCCTCGCGGTCTACTTCGTGCAGGACCTGCCACGCCAATCCTTTGTGCGAATGGCGGCCTACCAGCTTCCCTATGCGGCCATGCAGTTCACCGGGCTGGCGATCGTCTTGTCGTCCAGGCAAAGACGCGAGCGGCTCGACTATATGCTGATGGCTGTCCTGGCGGCCAGCACCTTGCAGTTCGCCAGCAAACCCTTCATCGCCCATGCGCTTGGTGGCTGGGGCGCCAACCCGCAATCTTATGCGCAGACCAGCTATGCGTTGGTGTCGCAGTCGGTCGGCACCGTGTTCGGCCTGGCGCTTGCGCTGGTGACATTGGCTATCCTGGTCCGCGACGTGCTCGCCGAGGCGACGTCGAAATCGGAAACCGACACGCTTTCGCGGCTGCTCAACCGTGGCGGCTTCGAGCGCCATGCCGAGATCGCACTGCGTGACGCCATGCGGCGCGCCGTTCCAGCGGCACTGGTCATTGCCGATCTCGACCATTTCAAGCGCATCAACGATACTTACGGCCACGCGTCGGGCGATCGGGTCATCGAGACCTTTGCCGGTTTTCTCCGCGATGCCGCGGCCGACCATCATGTCGCCGGCCGCATCGGCGGCGAGGAATTCGCGATTTTCCTGCCCGGGACCAATCTAGCCGCCGCCCGGCTCTTTGCCGAGGGTACGCGGAGCGCCTTCGGTGCCACGCCGATCGACTGCCTGTCCGCGGATCACCGCTGCAGCGCCAGCTTCGGCGTTGCCGAGCTTGGTCCGGGCGAAAGCTTTTCCGACCTGCTGCGGCGCGCCGACAAAGCGCTCTATCAGGCGAAGGGCAGCGGTCGCGATTGCGTGCGTGTCTCGGTGGGGCCGGCTGTTGCCCTGCCGGCGCCGTCAACCAAGGGCGGCATGGCCGTCAGCGGCAGGGGCTGAGCTCCGGCATTTCGCCGTCGGAGAGGCCGTACATATAGCTGCGGCCCTTGACGAAAACCGGCGGCCTATAGCAGTCGCCGCCGCGGACATCGTCCGATTCGTTTTCGTAGATCACGTCGGGCTGGCCGGCGCTGGTGTAGTCGGACAATTCCTTGGCCAGCTTGCCCTCGCCAACGAGGATACGCTTGTAGCCGGCGGCGCTGTCGATGACGAGATTGCCGAAGGAATCGGCATAGACGCGGTCATGATGGCGCGTCCCGGCGAATGCCGGTGCGACGACGCCGACGGCGAGCGCCGCCAATAGGAACCAGGGAAGGCGCGATCCTGCTGAATTCGAATGCATGGCGTGCTGCTCCAGTTGCTGAGAGGCAAGCCTCCTCGAATCAGAAATTAACCTTTTATTAACCTTTGTTAAGAGGGCAACCGCAGCACGGGCGAGGTCTCGGAAAATATGGTTAATACCCGATCGCCCACCGGCCATCATTCGGCCACGCCTTGTTCCCACCATTCCCAGCATCGGGCGCGACTCAAAAAGCATGAAATCCGGTGGCTTGCCGGAGCATCGCGGCGGGCTCGATACGCGGTGGGGAAGGCAGCAAATGAGATTACGCCGCACGTTTCGGATGGCGCTGGCCATTCCGCCGCTGCTGGCTGCAGCCGCCTGCGCGCCGCAGACCAGCGCGCCCAAGCTCGGCAACACGGCCGCCGCTTCCGTGTCGCTTGCTCCGGCTGCTAGCGAACCGACGGCACCGCAGCCGCGCACAGCTACTTACAACTGCGCCGACGGCAGCGTGATGACCATCGAGAATCTCGGCACGTCGGTGCGCGTCCTCGGCCAGAACGGCGCCAGCGCCGAGCTGCCGGCCTCACCGGCCAATCAGACCAGCCGTTACGGCGAGGCGCATGACGCAATCGTGATCGATGGGCGTGAGGCGCTGGTGATGAAGGGCGGTGCATCACCGCTGGCCTGCAAGCGCTGATCCGCCCCCTTGCGCAAGCCATATTTTGCAGTGCGGCGACATTGTGCCGGCGCAAGGCGACAGCGCTAATCGATTGAAGCTGAAAGCCTCGCTTTCATCAGACTAAATTACGTTTTCGAAACGGTTTTCCGGCTTTGACGCGGTGCAAAAAGAGCATTAGAAACCGGCTGTCCGAAGTCGCAACCGGAAGCGGTAATGCCGCATTCCCACCTGAGGCTCCAGAGACGCCGAACTGGGGGAGCCATGAGCAAATCACCAGCCACCCGCGAATTTGCCAGACGTGAACGGCCGCTTTCGCCGCATCTGACCGTCTATCGGCCGCCGATCACCATGACGATGTCGATCGTTCACCGCATCACCGGCGGGGCGCTCTATTTCGGCACGCTGCTGGTCGCGCTGTGGCTGATGGCGGCGGCGAGCTCGGAGGCGACCTTCAATGCCGTCAACTGGGCCTTCGGCTCGTGGCTGGGACGGCTGGTGCTGTTCGGCTACAGCTGGGCGCTGATGCACCACATGCTGGGCGGTGTGCGCCATCTTATCTGGGACACTGGGGCAGGGCTGGAAAAGCATACGGCATCGAGGATCGCCTGGGCGACGCTTGCCGGCTCGGTCACGCTGACGCTGCTGATCTGGATTGCCGGCTACATGGCGCGGGGAGCCTGACATGAACGGCAAGAACACCGACATGCGCACGCCGCTGGCCAAGGTCCGCGGCCTCGGTTCCGCCCGCGAGGGCACCGGCCATTTCTGGCGCCAGCGGCTGACGGCGATCTCCAACATCCCGCTGGTCCTGTTCTTCGTCGGCTTCCTGATCGCACTCAACGGCGCCAGCTATCTCGAGGTGCGCGCCGCACTTGCCAATCCGTTCGTTGCACTGGTGCTGGCGCTGGTGCTGCTGTCGGTGCTCTACCACATGCGGCTCGGCATGCAGGCGATCATCGAAGACTATGTGCATGGCGAAGGCACCAGGCTGGCGCTGCTCGCCCTCAACACATTCTTTCCCGTAGTCGTCGGCGTCGCTTCGGTCTTCGCCCTGCTTAAACTGGCATTTGGAGGCTGATTTTTTGGCCAAGGACGCGAAGAACGCCAACACGGCTTCCGCCTATAGCTATGTCGATCACAAATTCGACGTCGTGGTCGTCGGCGCCGGCGGCGCCGGCCTGCGCGCCGCGCTCGGCATGGCCGAACAGGGCCTGCGCACCGCCTGCATCACCAAAGTGTTCCCGACGCGCTCGCATACGGTTGCGGCGCAGGGCGGCATCGCCGCCTCGCTCGCCAATATGGGTCCCGACAACTGGCAGTGGCATCTCTTCGACACCGTCAAAGGCTCAGATTGGCTGGGCGACACCGACGCTCAAGAATACATGGTGCGCGAAGCGCCGGCGGCGGTCTACGAGCTCGAGCACTACGGCGTTCCCTTCAGCCGCACCGAGGACGGGAAAATCTACCAGCGGCCGTTCGGCGGCATGATGATGAATTTCGGCGAGGGGCCGCCGGTGCAGCGCACCTGTGCGGCCGCCGACCGCACCGGCCACGCCATGCTGCACACGCTCTACGGCCAGTCGCTGAAGCATAATGCGCAGTTCTTCATCGAGTATTTCGCGCTCGACCTGATCATGGAGCCGGACGGCACCTGCACCGGCGTCGTCGCCTGGAACCTCGACGACGGCACCATCCACCGCTTTTCGGCCAAGATGGTGGTGCTGGCGACCGGCGGCTATGGCCGCGCCTATTTCTCGGCCACCTCGGCGCATACCTGCACCGGCGATGGCGGCGGCATGGCCGCACGCGCGGGCCTGCCGCTGCAGGATATGGAGTTCGTGCAGTTCCACCCCACCGGCATATACGGCGCCGGCTGCCTGATCACCGAGGGCGCGCGCGGCGAGGGCGGCTATCTCGTCAATTCCGAGGGCGAGCGCTTCATGGAACGCTACGCGCCGTCAGCCAAGGATCTGGCTTCGCGCGACGTGGTCTCGCGCTGCATGACGCTGGAAATCCGCGAGGGCCGCGGCGTCGGCCCGAAGAAGGATCACATTTTCCTGCATCTCGACCATCTCGACCCGGCCGTTCTGCACGAGAGGCTTCCGGGTATTTCGGAATCGGCAAAGATCTTTGCGGGTGTCGACCTGACCAAGGAGCCGATCCCGGTGCTGCCGACGGTCCACTACAATATGGGCGGCGTGCCTACCAATTACTGGGGCGAGGTGCTGAACCCGACGGCGTCGAATCCGGACCAGGTGTCGCCCGGGCTGATGGCGGTCGGCGAAGCCGGCTGCGCCTCGGTGCACGGTGCTAACCGGCTGGGCTCCAACTCGCTGATCGACCTGGTCGTGTTCGGCCGTGCGGCGGCAATCCGGGCCGGCCAGGTGATCGACCGCACATCGGCGATCCCTTCGCCCAACGAGGCCGCCGTCGAAAAGATCATGGACCGCTTCGACCGGATGCGTCACGCCAACGGCTCGACGCCGACAGCGGTTTTGCGCGAAAAGATGCAGAAGGCGATGCAGGAGGACGCAGCGGTGTTCCGCACCCAGGAATCGCTGGAAAGCGGCTGCAGGCGCATTTCGCAGATCTGGGGTGAACTCGGCGACGTCAAGGTGTTTGACCGCTCGATGATCTGGAACTCCGACCTGGTCGAGACGCTGGAGCTGGAAAACCTGATGGCCAACGCCATCACCACCGTCTACGGCGCCGAGGCGCGCAAGGAAAGCCGCGGCGCGCACGCGCGGGAGGACTTTTCGGCCCGCGACGACGCCAACTGGCGCAAGCATACGCTGGCCCGGCTCAACGAGGCCGGCGAGGTGGCGCTCACCTACCGGCCGGTGCACACCGAAACGCTGCTTAAGGAGGCAGACGGCGGCATCAACCCGGCCAAGATCGCGCCAAAGGCCAGGGTGTATTGAGATGAGGCTGCTGGCGGTTGCGGGATATTCCGGCACGCCCCTTCCGGCCAAGCTCGGCCTGAAGGACGGGATGATTGCCGCTTTCGTCGCCTTGCCGGCCGAACTCGAGGATTTGACCGAAGCCGTGGATTTTGCCGAGCTCGACCGGCTGGCCAACTGGTCGGCGATTTCGGGCGTTCATGAGAAATACGATGCCGTACATGCTTTCACCCGGCAGCGTATCGAGATCGAGGACCGTCTAGGCGACGTCGAAGCGGCGATCAAGCGGGACGGCATGGTCTGGGTGTCATGGCCGAAGAAGGCATCGAAAGTGCCGACCGACGTCACCGAGGACGTTATCCGCACAGAGGCGCTGAAGCTCGACCTCGTCGACGTCAAGGTCGCCGCCGTGAACGAGATCTGGTCCGGGCTGAAGCTCGTCATCCGAAAGGACCTGAGGTAATGGTCGAACTCACGCTTCCGAAAAACTCGAAGATCATGGCCGGAAAAACCTGGCCGAAGCCGGAGGGCGCGACCAACCTGCGCGAATACCGCATCTACCGCTGGTCGCCGGACGATGACGAGAACCCGCGCATGGATACGTATTTCGTCGACATGGACGATTGCGGGCCGATGGTGCTCGACGCGCTGCTCTGGATCAAGAACAAGATCGACCCGACGCTGACGCTGCGCCGCTCCTGCCGCGAGGGCATCTGCGGCTCGTGCGCCATGAACATCGACGGGTCGAACACGCTGGCCTGCACCAAGGGCTGCGACGACATTTCCGGCGCGATCAAGGTCTATCCGCTGCCGCACATGCAAGTGGTCAAGGACCTGGTGCCCGACCTCACCACTTTCTACGCACAGCACGCCTCGATCGAGCCGTGGCTGAAGACGGTGTCGCCCGAGCCGGCCAAGGAATGGCTGCAGAGCCATGAGGACCGCGAAAAGCTCGACGGGCTCTATGAGTGCATCTTGTGCGCCTGCTGCTCGACCTCCTGCCCGAGCTACTGGTGGAACGGCGAGCGCTATCTCGGCCCGGCGACGCTGCTGCAGGCCTATCGCTGGCTGATCGATTCCAGGGACGAGGCGACGGGCGAGCGGCTCGACAATCTCGAAGACCCGTTCCGGCTCTATCGCTGCCACACCATCATGAACTGCGCCCAGACTTGCCCCAAGGGGCTCAACCCGGCGAAGGCGATCGCCGAGATCAAGAAGATGATGGTGGAGCGACGGGTTTAGGCGGCGGGCGGGTTGCAGCCGAGATCGTCTCGTCCGCAGCGATCCTTCGCGCCCCCTCTGTCCTGCCGGACATCTCCCCCTCAAGGGGAGAGATTAGCAGCTTGGAGGACAGCGCCCTTTCTGCAGCCTTGAAAGGTGGCGAAGCGGTGATGACAGCCAATCTCCCCACTAGAGGGGGAGATGTCCGGCAGGACAGAGGGGGGCGCTGTCCCGCCGAGTTCGAAAGGATAGCAAACTTATGACCGATATCGACCTTCCCATCCTCTCTCCGATCGAAGCCCGCGTGCTCGGCTGCCTTATCGAGAAGAAGGAGCTGACGCCGGACGTCTATCCGCTGACGCTCAATGCGGCACTTGCCGCTGCCAACCAGAAGACGGCGCGCGAGCCGGTAATGTCGGTCGAACTTGCCGAGCTCAGAAGAGCGCTTGGCCAGCTGGAGCAGAAGGGCCTCGTCAGGCAGGTGTTTGCGTCGCGCGTCGAGCGCTACGAGCATGTGGTGGCGCAGCGCTTTTCCCTGACCTCGGCGCAGATCGCGCTGCTCGGCCTGTTGCTGCTGCGCGGCCCGCAGACGGCCTATGAATTGCTGGCGCGAAGCGAGCGCATGGCGCGGCTGCCGTCGATCGACGAGCTTCGCGGCAATCTCGATCTGCTGATCGGCCGCAGGCCGCCGCTGGTGCAGCAGATCGATCGCGGCCCAGGCCAGCGCGAGGATCGCTACGTCCATCTGCTCAGCGGGCCGCCGCAGCTGTCGGCTGCCGCAGCACCCCTGCAGTCGTCCTCGCCGGCGTCGGATATGGAAATGCGCGTGCGGGCCCTCGAGGAGGAGGTCGCGGCATTGCGCGCCCGCCTCGACGCGCTCGTTGGCGAAAAAAGCCAATAATCATTCGAGAGGGGGCGCGAAGGATCGCCCGCTTTTCGCAGACCAGCTCTCACCCGAGCCTGGCGTCGAGCGATACTTTGATGGCGCCGAGCGCTTTCGAGACCGGGCATTCGGCCTTGGCCTTCTCGGCCAATTCCTTGAACTTGGCGGCATCAATGCCCGGTACCTTGCCGACCAGCGTGATCGCGCTGCCGGTGATGCCGGTGCCGGGGACCAGCGTTACCACGGCCTTGGCGTCGAGCTCGGCAGCCGGAGTGCCGTTCTCGGCGAGAAAATGCGAAAGCTGCATGGCGTAGCAGCCGGCATGGGCGGCGGCGATCAGCTCTTCCGGGTTTGTGCCGGATTTGCCGCTTTCATCCTCGAAACGCGTCTTGGCCGAATAGGGTGTGCCCTTCAGCACCCCGCTCTGGGTTTCGAGTGTGCCCTTGCCTTCCTTGAAACTGCCTTTCCAAACGGCGTTGGCGGTGCGGTCCATCAATTCCTCCTTGATTGTCGTGGCTGAGCCCGTGATCGGCATC
This sequence comes from Mesorhizobium sp. M0898, assembly GCF_040319695.1. Lineage (NCBI taxonomy): Bacteria > Pseudomonadati > Pseudomonadota > Alphaproteobacteria > Hyphomicrobiales > Phyllobacteriaceae > Mesorhizobium > Mesorhizobium sp. M0898. The sequence goes on from NZ_JAMYOE010000002.1 coordinate 82,016, forward strand.
CAGTCGACTATAGCGCGCGCGGGAGCGAAGGCCACCCACGCTTTCGTATCGGCGGCGGCGTGACACATCATGTCGAGCGAAAAAAATTCGAAAAAAATATGCGTGCAAAAATGTCGACTTCCATCTGTCCCGGCCGTCCTGCGGGCGGCCATGGACTTGGTGGCCGGATGGAGGACCACATGAACAATCTGTTTTCTGCTCACTGGACAAGCACCGGCCACAGGGCCGGTGAACAACAAGCCGACTGGTCGCGCCTGCAGCCTTCCGGCTTCGGCCGACTGCTTGCGGCGATTGCCATCATTGGGATTGCGGTATCTCTTCTCGACTATGCTGCGGCCGGTCTCGATTCTGCGGCAGGCAAGGGCTCCGCGGAGACTTCCGTAGCCTCGTCTTCGGCTTCAAGCCAGGAATGGAGATAAAAATGAAGTATGTTTGCCTAGTCTATGGTGAAGAAAAAGATCTCTACGCAATGACCCCCGAGAGGCTGGCCAAGCTCGACGCCGATTCGATGGCCCATGACCGGTCATTGGACCAACGCGGGATGCTGATCATCGCGCAGGCGCTGCAATCGGTGAAAACGTCGAAAACCGTTCGCAGGCGCAAGGGCAAGAGCCTCGACGAGGCGCTGGGGATCGCGGGCGAGATTCCGCTCGCCGAAATCGGCACGATCGAGGTGCGGGCGATCTACAAGGTGCCGGGGTCGTAGGGATGTCCCGATAAGATCCTTAGCAAAGTGATGGCGGCCGGCGACTGGCGCGGGCTGTCGTTTTCTTCAATCGGCGCAACTTTTGCGTGTTGAAGCGAAGCAATACTTCTCCTATCGTCGCCCGAGATTGGGGGATCTTGGGCATGCATATATTGATGCTGCAATCGGCCTGCTGGGGGCGGCGGCGTTCTGGTGGTACCGGCTGAAGACCATGAACGACGCGGCGCGTGAGGTTGCCGACGTGGTTGGCCGCGTCCAGGGCAACGTCCGCCGCAAGAAACTACGCAAGCAGGCGGCGCTCTCGCCGCTGACGGCGATCGACGATCCGGTCGTCGCCGCCGCGACGCTGATCACCGCCATCGTTTCCGAACATGGTCCTGTGCTGCCGCAACGCGAAGCTGCCATTCGATCGGTGATCTCGGAGATTGCCGACAAAAAACAGACCGATGAAGCGATGATCTACGCCAAATGGGCGGCATCGCAAATCGACGACGCCACGGTCGTAATCGACAAGCTGGCACCGTTCCTGCGCGAACGGCTCGACGCGGCCGAAAGGAGCGATCTGCTGCGGATGGTCAGCCGTGCGGCGGAAGCCGGCGGACAAAACCTGCAGATTCCCGACCAGCGCATGCTGCGGCTGCGCCAGAAGCTGGGCTTCGAGGTCAACTAAGTCCCCTGATACGAAATTCGGCAGACCGCATGGCGATCAAGCCGAGACGCCTGATCGCTTCGTCATCCTGGGTCTTCTCTCCGCTTCGCGTCGCTACGCCCAGGGATGACGAAGTTGGGGAAGCTTCAGGGCCTGTTTAGATCGCCTCGCCCTTCAACAGTTTCGGCGTGTCGCCGGACAGACCCGACGCCTGGCGGATGAAAAACCCCTTCAGCCGGGGCATGCGCTCGACGAGACCGAGGCCGATGTCGCGCAAAGTGCGCAGCGGGCCGAAATCGTTGGAAAACATCCGGTTCAGCACATCGGTGGTGATGCCCATCTGCACCGTGTCGAAACGCCGCCATTGCTGGTAGCGCTCGAGCACGTCGAGCGCGCCGATGTCCTGGCCGAGCCGGTCGGCCTCGACCACCACTTCGGCCAGCGCCGCCACGTCCTTGAAGCCGAGATTGAGACCCTGGCCGGCGATCGGGTGGATGCCGTGGGCGGCGTCGCCGGCCAAGGCGATGCGCGGCGCGACGAAGGCGCGCGCAATGATCAGCCCGAGCGGCCAGGCACGCGGCTTGTCGGCGAGATGGATTTCGCCGAGTTTCAGGCCAAAGCGCTGCTCGAGCTCATATTCCAGGACCAGCGTGTCGCCACTGACCAGTTTCTCGGCATCCTGCGACCGTTCGACCCAGACGATCGACGAGCGGTTGGTGCCGTCCTTGCCCGGCTTGAGTGGCAGCGTGGCAAACGGGCCTGCGGGGAGGAAATGCTCTTCGGCGCGGCCGTTGTGCGGCCGCTCGTGCGCCACCGTGCAGACGATGCCGGACTGGCCATACTCCCATTTCACCGTCTTGATGCCGGCCATGTCGCGCAGCTTCGAATTGACGCCGTCGGCGGCAACCAGCAGCCGCGCCTTCAGCGTCGCGCCGTCGGCAAGATGCACGGTGATGCCGGCGCCGTTGATGTCGAAGGCGCTGACGGCGACGCCTTCGATGATGCCGATGCCGAGTTGTTCGGCGCGCCGGCGCAAGGCGCCGTTCAAATCCTTGTTGGCGACCATATGCGCAAAGGGTTCGCCGGGCGCGACCTCGCCGTCGAAGGTGAGGAACACCGGGCGGACCGGATCGGATGTGCGCGAATCTGTGACGATCATTTCGGTGATCGCCTGCGCCCCCGGCGCGATCTCGTTCCAGACGCCGAGCTGGTCGAGCATGCGGCACGCGGCGGCGGCAATCGCCGAGGCGCGGCCGTCCTTCTGCCAGACCCTGGCGGGTGCTGCATCGACGACGGCGACGGCGAGGCTCGGCCGCGCCTGCTTCAGCGACACGGCGGCGGCCAGGCCGACATAACCGGCGCCGGCGACCAGAACGTCGAGCGAATTCTTGCTGTCGACCATGGCAATTCCTTTCGCAGCCTGACTGTCGCCGGGCATTCCGCCCTTGACTGCCCGCTGTTCCTGTCGGAAACCGCCATGGTAATTTTGCGGCGAGGTCAAGATGACGGCAGCCATGGACGAGCTTCTCGGCATTCTCGACCTCGAGCAGCTGGAACACAACCTGTATCGTGGTCGCAGCCCCAAGCTCGATTGGCAGCGCATCTTCGGCGGCCAGACCATCGCCCAGGCGCTGGTCGCCGCGCAGCGAACGGTCGAGCCCGAGCGCCACGTGCATTCGCTGCATGGCTATTTCATGCGGCCGGGCGACACCAAGGTGCCTATCATCTACGAGGTCGACCGCATCCGTGACGGCGGCTCCTTCACCACGCGCCGCGTCGTGGCGATCCAGCACGGCCAGGCGATCTTTTCGCTGGAAGCCTCGTTCCAGCAGGATGAGGTCGGCCTGGAACATCAGGTGCCGATGCCGCAGGACGTGCCGGCGCCCGACACGTTGCTGTCGCAGCGCGAATTGCTGGGCAAGTTCGGCGAAGCCGTGCCCGACGGCATCAAGCGCTATTGGGAGCGCGACCGGCCGATCGAGATGAAGCCGGTGATGCTGAAGCATTATACCAGCCGGGAAAAGCTCGAGCCGAAGCAGAACATCTGGATCCGCACCACCGGCCCGGTGCCGGCCGACCGCGCCACGCAGGCGGCCGTGCTCGCTTACCTCTCGGATATGACGCTGCTCGACACCTCGACCTTTGCTCATGGCCGCGCCATTTTCGATCGTGATATCCAGGCAGCCAGCCTCGACCACGCCATGTGGTTCCACCGCAGCCATCCGCTCGACGACTGGATGCTGTACACGCAAGACAGTCCGTCGACGCAAGGATCGCGTGGCTTTACCCGCGGCTCGCTGTTTGCCCGCGACGGCACCTTGATCGCCTCGGTTGCCCAAGAAGGACTCATCCGGCTGAAGCGGCCGCCTGCGGAGTAGGCATTTTTCGAAATTTGCCTATTTTTTAAGCATATGCACTGCCGCGCCTGTGAACAGGCAGCTGCCAGACCTTCTCGATTTCGTTGTTTAACAACAGCTTAACACCCTGCTTCGGCAATTGGCACGGAGCTTGAATCCTAGCGGGCACTCTCCGGCTCTCATGGGGATCGGCGAAGTCGTGCAAACGCGGGGACCCGCAACAGCAAAGGGTGAAACCTTATGAAGATCGTGATGGCAATCATAAAGCCGTTCAAGCTCGACGAGGTGCGCGAGGCGCTCACCGCAGTCGGCATCCAGGGCCTGACCGTCACCGAAGTAAAAGGCTACGGACGTCAGAAGGGTCACACGGAAATCTATCGCGGGGCGGAATACGCGGTCAGCTTCCTGCCGAAGATCAAGATCGAAGTCGCGGTCGCTGTCGACATGGTCGACAAGGCCGTCGAAGCCATCACCGCGGCGGCCAAGACCGGCCAGATCGGCGACGGCAAGATCTTCGTTTTCGGCATCGACCAGGCGGTGCGCATTCGCACCGGCGAAACAGACACCGACGCGCTTTGAGCTGCGGATACGTATTCCAATGGAGAGTTCAATGAATATTCCTTCCACCTTGAAGATAACGGGACGCGCGGCCGTTTTAGGTTCGCTCGCTCTCGCTGCGCTGGGCACGGTTGCTGCGTTCGCGCAGGAAGCGGCACCGGCGGCACCGGCTGCCCCTGCGCCCGCGCTCGACACCGGCAACACAGCCTGGATGCTGACCTCGACGGCGCTGGTGCTGATGATGACCGTACCGGGCCTGGCGCTGTTTTATGGCGGCATGGTGCGCAAAAAGAACGTGCTCGCCACCATCATGCAGAGCTTTGCCATCACCTGCCTGGTGACGGTGCTGTGGTTCATGTTCGGCTACTCGCTGGCCTTCTCGGATGGCGGCGGCATGAATGCCTATCTCGGCGGCTTCTCGAAGTTCTTCCACAACGGCATCACCACCTCCTCGCTGTGGCTGCCGGGCGTGGCGAACATTCCTGAGTTCGTCTTCTCGATGTTCCAGATGACCTTCGCCATCATCACGCCGGCGCTGATTGCCGGCGCCTTCGCCGAACGCATGAAGTTCTCGGCGCTGCTCATCTTCATGGGCGCGTGGCTGCTGGTGGTCTACGCCCCGATCGCGCACTGGGTGTGGGGCGGCGGCTTCCTCGGCACAGCCGGCGTTCTCGATTTCGCCGGCGGCACGGTCGTTCACATCAACGCCGGCGTTGCCGGCCTGGTCTGCGCGCTGGTTCTCGGCAAACGTGAAGGCTACGGCACCACCAACATGGCGCCGCACAACCTCGTCTACTCCGTCATCGGCGCTTCGCTGCTGTGGGTCGGCTGGTTCGGCTTCAACGCCGGCTCGGAACTGGCCGCCGACGGCCTTGCCGGTGCCGCGATGCTGAACACCCAGGTTGCCGCTGCCGCCGCGGCGCTCGCCTGGATGTTCGCCGAATGGATCGTCGCCAAGAAGCCGAGCGTGCTTGGCATCATCTCGGGCGCCGTCGCCGGCCTGGTCGCGGTGACGCCGGCTTCCGGTTTCGTCAATCCGACCGGCGCCTTCATCGTCGGCATCGTCGCCGGCGTGCTCTGCTACGTCTCGGCCGTCAAGCTCAAGCACGCGTTCGGCTATGACGACTCGCTCGATGCATTCGGCGTGCACGGCATCGGCGGCATCATCGGTGCATTGCTGACCGGCGTGCTCGCCGATCCGGCGATCAACAGCCTTGGCTCGGGTGCCTCTGTCGGCAAGCAGCTCTACGGTATCGTCTTCACCATCCTGTGGACGGCGATCGCGAGCTTCGTGATCCTCTATATCGTCAAGGCGCTGGTCGGCCTGCGTCCTTCGACCCAGGAAGAGGTCGAAGGCCTCGACATCAGCCAGCACGGCGAAGTGGTGCCGTGAGGTTTATTGGCTGGCACCGGCGTTTGCCGGTGCCGGGAAGATCCCGTCGTGATGCTCCCGAAAGGGCTCACGCCTTGAGGCCCGGAAACCTTCCGGGCCTCTTTTTTGTGTGCAGGCGGCCGTTATGGCTCGATCACACAATCGCTTGATCAAGGTGCTCGATCCGCCGGCGGCGTGAAACAGCGGCCGCAACGCTCCGAACTGTGGTGGCGGTCGCCCGTTCCGGTGACGCAGAATGCCCATGGTTAATGCGCCCTTAACCTTCCCGCCGCTAGTCTGACAGCCGAATCTGCCGTGTTGCGCGTCCGCGCCCGGCCGGGCAACGACAGACGAGGAAAAGCATGCGTTCAGGGGCTTCAGCACCGCTTGCGCTGGCCGATACGGAGCACGGCATCCGGTCGTTCGCGAGGCGTCAGGTCGGGCGGCTGGTCGGTGCCGGGCTGTTTGCTCTGGTTGGTTTCGGCGTCGCCGCCCTTGCCACCTGGAACGTCGCCGATCCGAGCTTTTCGCACGCCACCGACAATATCGTCACCAATGCAATGGGTTATGCCGGCGCCGTCTTTTCCGACATTGCCATGCAGTTCTTCGGACTTGCCGCCGTTGCGGCGCTGGTGCCGGCGGTGATCTGGGGATTTCTGCTGTTTACCGCGCGCGGCGTCGACCGGCTGCCGAAACGGGCGCTGGCCTGGTTCGGGTTTTCGCTGCTTGGCGCGGCAATTGCCGGCTGCGTGGTACCGCCCAAGACCTGGCCGCTGCCGACCGGCCTCGGCGGCGTCTTCGGCGACATGGTGCTCAATATCCCGGGCCTGGTCATCGGCGGCTATCCGACCGGCCTCGTCGCCAGCGTGCTCGCCGTGCTCCTGGCAGCGCCGGCGCTGTGGGTATTCTTGTATGGCTCGGCGCTGATTTCGCGCAAGAACGGCTTTGCGGTCCTCGAACAGCCTGCAGTGCCGGATCCGCAGGACGACCTGCTTTTCGACAATGAAGAGGACGAGGGCGACGAAGGTATATTGGCGCTTGGCGCCATCACCCACTGGTGGCTGTCGCTGCGGGCCTATCTGCGCCGCCGCGCCGCGCGCCGGCGCGAGCGCGACGATTTCGAGCCGGAGATGGAACCGCGCCCCAGCGCCTGGCGGCGGGCGGCCGAACGGGTCGAATCGGCCGAGTTCGCCGAGGCGCGGATGAGCCCGGGCGGGCGCGCCCGCGTCGAGCCGGAATTCTTCGCCGCCATGGTCAACGACCGCAGTGCCTCGATCGACCCTGACGATGCCGACGTCTTCGATAACGACGACAATGACGACGACATGGATTTCGCGCCCGAGCCGGCCGGCCAGCGCCGCGCCGCGCCGACGGCCAAGGTGCAGAACTTCCGCTCCGACGCGGCGACACGCGTCGAGGCGCCGGCGCCGCGGCCGGCCCCCGGCGCCCGCGTCCAGCGCGAGGCGCAGACTTCGCTGATCGGCTCGGAAAAATTCGAGATGCCGTCGCTGCACTTCCTGTCGGAACCAAAGAACGTGGTGCGCGACGCCAGCCTGTCCAAGGATGCGCTGGAGCAGAACGCCCGCCTGCTCGAGGGCGTGCTGGAGGATTTCGGCGTCAAGGGCGAAATCATCCATGTGCGTCCGGGTCCGGTCGTCACGCTCTACGAGCTGGAACCGGCGCCCGGCATCAAATCGTCGCGGGTCATCGGCCTGTCCGACGACATCGCCCGCTCGATGAGCGCCATCGCCTGCCGTGTCGCCGTGGTGCCCGGCCGCAACGCGATCGGCATCGAATTGCCGAACGCCAGGCGCGAGACGGTCTATTTGCGCGAGATCATGGCCAGCCGCGATTTCGAAACCACCAAGGCCAAGCTGGCGCTGGCGCTGGGCAAGACCATCAATGGCGAGGCGGTGATCGTCGACATCGCCAAGATGCCGCACGTGCTGGTCGCCGGCACCACCGGCTCGGGCAAGTCCGTCGCCATCAACACCATGATCCTGTCGCTGCTCTACCGGCTGACGCCGCAGGACTGCCGGCTGATCATGATCGATCCAAAGATGCTGGAGCTCTCGGTCTATGACGGCATTCCGCATCTTCTGACGCCGGTCGTCACCGATCCGAAGAAGGCGGTGGTGGCGCTGAAATGGACCGTGCGGGAGATGGAGGACCGCTACCGCAAGATGTCCAAGGTCGGCGTCCGCAACATCGACGGCTTCAACGCGCGCGTGCAGCAGGCTGAGAAAAAGGGCGAAAGGATCTCGCGCACCGTGCAGACCGGCTTCGACCGCCAAACCGGCGAGGCGATCTACGAGACGGAGAACCTCGACCTCGAGCCGATGCCCTACATCGTCGTCATCATCGACGAGATGGCCGATTTGATGATGGTCGCCGGCAAGGACATCGAAGGCGCGGTGCAGCGCCTGGCGCAGATGGCGCGCGCCGCCGGCATCCATGTCATCATGGCGACGCAGCGGCCATCGGTCGACGTCATCACCGGCACCATCAAGGCGAATTTCCCGACCCGCATCTCCTTCCAGGTGACATCGAAGATCGACAGCCGCACCATCCTGGGCGAACAGGGCGCCGAACAGCTGCTCGGAATGGGCGACATGCTCTACATGGCCGGCGGCGGCCGCATCCAGCGCGTGCACGGTCCCTTCGTCTCCGACGACGAGGTGGAGAAGATTGTCGCGCATCTGAAATTGCAGGGCGTGCCGGAATACCTCGACGCCATCACCGAGGACGACGACAAGGATGACGATGAGCCGACGGGCAAAGGCAGTGGCGGCGGCGACGGCGGCAATTTCGAGGATTCCGACGATCCCTACGACCAGGCGGTCGCGGTGGTGCTGCGCGACGGCAAGGCCTCGACCAGCTACATCCAGCGCCGGCTCGGCATCGGCTACAACCGCGCCGCCTCGATCATCGAGAAGATGGAGAAGGAAGGCATTGTCGGCCCGGCCAACCATGCCGGAAAACGCGAAATCCTGGTGCCGACGGAGGACGACAAGTTCTAGAGCGCGTCCGCGCCGGCAACTTTGAACCTTTTGGCGCGTTGCAACGACGGGCGCCGTGCGGCCCGCCAAACTTAAGCCCAACTGGGGGGCCAGACCAATATAACGAGCAAGCAATCAGATGATGGTGACCGGCATGAAAAACGCAACTCTCGCCCCAAGCAGGGATTTCGCCCCAACCCGCCGGCAGGTGCTCGGCCTCGGCCTGGTCCTGGCCGGTGCGGCGGCCGCCAACCTCGTGCCCGGCTTCCAGCTGCTGGCGTCGGCGCAAGCAGCGGTTCCGGCGACGGCGCAGAAGATCGCCGATCATTTCTCCTCGGTCAAATCGATGAGCGGCGAGTTCGTGCAGTTCGGACCCAAGGGCGAGCAGACCGGCGGCAAGTTCTTTCTGGAACGGCCGGGCAAGATCCGCTTCAATTATGACGGCGCCTCGAATTTCAGGGTGATTTCCGACGGCAAGTCGGTGGTCATCCTCAACAAGAAGCTGCGGACGTCCGACCTCTATCCGCTGTCGAAGACGCCGCTGAAGCTGCTGCTCGACGACAAGATCGATCTGTCGGGCGGGCGCGTCAGAAGCGTCAAGGAAGAGGACGATCTCACCACCATCCAGCTTGCTGACAAATCGGTGTTCGGCAATTCGAAGATCACCATGATGTTCGATCCGAAATCTTATGAATTGCGGCAGTGGACCATCACCGATGCGCAAGGCAAGGACACGACGGTGATGATCTTCAACACCAAGGAGGGCGTCAGCTTCGCCCCCGACACCTTCGCCATCGACTATACGGCGAACCGCGAGCTGAACACCAAGACGCGGTAACTTCCTACTGCTGCGGGATAGCTTTTCCCGCGTTGGTGCGGGCGGCTTGTTTTTGCGGTGCGCGGCTGGCAGTAGTTTCCGCGATTGACTTCCGTCGGAGCCATCCGGCGGATCTTGCGTTGTCCGGAACCCCACATGCCGTTTTCCGTCGCTACCTGGAACATCAACTCCGTCCGGCTGCGCATGCCGATCGTCGAGCGCCTGCTGGTCGAGCAGGCGCCGGACGTGCTCTGCCTGCAGGAAACCAAGGTTCCGGACGAATTGTTTCCGGAGAAGGCGTTCCGCAAGCTCGGCTACGAGCACATCGCCTTCCATGGCCAGAAGGGCTATCACGGCGTTGCCACCATAGCGCGGCGGCCGATCGAGGTGGTCGAAAAGCGCCGCTTCTGCGAGATCGACGACAGCCGGCATCTGTCGGTCACCGTCAACGCCGGCGGCAAAACGATCCTGCTGCACAATTTCTACGTTCCGGCCGGCGGCGACGAGCCCGACCCGGCCGTCAACCGCAAGTTCAAGCACAAGCTCGATTTCGTTGCCGAGATGAACGCCGTGCGGGCCGAGCATGACGAGCACTCCGGCTCGATCCTGGTCGGCGACCTCAACATCGCGCCGCTCGAGCACGATGTCTGGTCGCACAAGCAGCTCCTCAATGTCGTCAGCCATACGCCGGTCGAGACAGAAAACTTCGAGGCAATGCGGCTCGCCGGCGACTGGATCGACCTGATGCGGCTCAATGTGCCTTACGAGGAGAAACTCTACACCTGGTGGAGCTATCGCGCCCAGGATTGGCAGGCCTCAAATCGCGGCCGCCGCCTCGACCATGTCTGGTCGTCGCCAAACCTGGTGCCGCATTTTGCCGGCTATGAAATCCTGCGGCCGGCGCGCGGCTGGGAACGGCCCTCGGACCATGTGCCGGTGATCGGGCGTTTCAACCTGGATTAGCTTTGTCTCGCCTCAGCGAAACCTGAAGCTATCCGCGATGTAGTCGGGACGGGCATTCAGCGTGGCGAAAACGTCCTCCAGGTCAGGCGCCCCCGCCAATATGCCCGACAGGACCAGCGTCGTCGCGACACCGACGCCGTTGCCGCCGGCGATGTCGTGCTCGACGCTGTCGCCGACGCAGACCACGCTGTCGCGCTCCGGGTGGCCCGCCAGTGCCAGCGCTGCCTCGAATATCTGCGGATTGGGCTTGCCAATGCGCGACACGCTGCCGCCGAGGCTCTCATAGAGATCGGCGAGCCGGCCGGCGCCGAAGCGAGGGCCGACGGCAGTCAGCATGATCTTGTCGGGATTGGTGCAGAAGCATGGCACCCGCCGCGCCGCCGCCGGACCAAGAAGCCGGCGATAATGGTCGAGGTCGTAGCGATCGCCCTCGCTGGCGGAAATCAGCACCAGTTCGGCATCGTCGCCGTCCTTGGCCAGGACGAAGGGCAGGCCGTCGACAGCCGAACGGTCATTGTCGCGGCGGATCAGCAGGCATTTTGTCTGCGGGCGCAGGGCTCCGGATGCTGCCATTTGGTGGAAAGAGCGCCATGCCACCTCGCCGGAGGAGACAAAGTGGTCCCAGCTTCCCGGTTCGAAGCCGAGCTTCAGCAGGCGGTGCTCATTGGGTTGCGCCCGCTTGCCGGAATTCGAGATCAGTACGATGGTCTTGCCGGCGCGCTTGAGTGCCGACAACGCTTCGACAGCACCTGGATAGGCGCTGGTGCCGTCGTGCAGCACACCAAATTGGTCGAGCAGGAACACCTGATAGCGGTCGGTCAGCGCGGCGATGCCGTCGAGGTGTTGAATTGCCTTGGCCGTCATAAAAGCCCCGCTGCGCTTGCGCCCATCAGCGCCAGCCGCGCCGTGCCGGCAGCGGCCTCCTCCGAAAGAGCCGGCACGAGAGCGACGCCAAGCTTGCGCTGCCGGATCGCTGTCCAGGCCGGATTGGCCGCACCGCCGCCGACGCTCCTGACCGATGTCAGTCGGGGGGCGCCGAGTTCGGCAAGCCGGCGATAGCCGAGCGCTTCGATCGCCGCAATACCCTCGAACATCGCTTTCAGATAGTCGGCATCGTCGGCGGGCCGCGGCTCGAGGCGCGGCGGCAGCGCCGGATCGGCGATGGGGAAGCGTTCGCCCGGCGCCGGCAGCGGGTAATAATCGAGGCCGGTCTTCGTCGCCGGGTCGATTTTTTTGCTGAGTTCGACAATGCGGGCGACGGGGAAATGCTGGGCCAGCACCTTGCCGCCGGAGTTCGAGGCGCCGCCCGCCAGGTAGGTGTCACCCAGCCGATGGCTGTAAATGCCGAATTGCGGCGCCGAGATCGGCCGGTCGCAGAGGATCTTGATGGTCAGCGACGAGCCGAGCGCGGTAACGCCGTCGCCCGCGGCACTCGCACCGGTCGCCAGGAATGAGGCGCAACCATCCGTCGTGCCGGCAACGACAACCACGTCGCGCGGCAGGCCGAACATCTTCGCAGCGCTGGCGGTGAGCGTGTCCGTGACATCGCCCGGCCGCACGACGCGGGGCAGGAATTCCATGCGCACGCCGGTCGCCGCGATCCAGTCCGGCCAGCGCCTGGCCCCGACGTCGTAGCCGGTCTTCAGGGCATTGTTCTCGTCGCTGACATCGAAGCGGCCGGAAAACTGTCCGGCGATCCAGTCTGCCTGGTGCAGCACAGTGGCGACGCCGGGCAGGTGCTGGAAAGACAGCGCCTTGGCGAGACCGGAGGTCGCCCCGAGTGCAGCGCTCGTTGCCGGTGCCGCGTCGGCTATTGCTTTCAGGATAGTGTCGTCAGCGACCTTGTCGTTGTACATCAGCGGTTCGGCCAGCGGCCGCCCGGCGCCGTCGACCGGCAGCAGCGTGCCCGACGTACCGTCGACGGCGATCGAGCGCACTGCCGCGCGATCGATACATTTGAGCAGTTCCGCCAAAGTCGCGCCGACCGCCTCCCACCATATTGCGGGGTCACGGCCGTTCGGCCCAAATCGCTCGAGGGCAATAGCGGAATGCGCGGCAACGGAAAAGTCCGGACGCATGGCGACGGCGCGCGCGCCGGATGTGCCGATGTCGATGCCGATGGCAAGCGGGCCAGACGAACGCGACATGTCAGCTGCCTCCGGCATTGAGTTTCTGGCGATATTTTTCGGCGTCCCAGTTGATCAGCTCGTCATTCTCCGCCGCTGTCAGATAATTCAGCTTCGCCGAGACATCGATCCGCGCCGTCACGTCGGAAAGGCAGCGCTGCATGGCGTCGGCACCGGCGCCGGCGTCGCCGCGCATCAACACGCCGAGTCCAGGAAACAGGATCGCCACGGGTGCGGCGCCGCAGCGCTCGATGACGCGCTTCACACCCTCGTCCGGTCTCGCCACGACCGAGCCTTCGCCGAGAAAGATGACGTGGTCGGGGTAGAGGCTGCCACCCAAAGCCATGCGGCAGCTTTCGGGGTCGATCGCCACCGCATGCGCCTCAACGTCCGCCGGCAATCTGTAGTCGCTGTCGCCGGCGCGCGCCGTCAATGCCGCGATGTCCGGTTCCGCCACCTGGCGCGGCGGCCGCGCCAACAGTCGTGTCACGCGCCGCAGCAGCATGTCGGCCGCGGCGACGGTCTCGGCTGCAACGACCAGGCCGTGATTGCCGAGGATCAGGATATCCACGCCTGGCCGAAGGCGCTCGGCGATACCCTGCGCGAGCGGCAGTCCCGGCCGGCGATAGGGAATATACGCCCATTGATGGCCGTTGAGCCGCCTGGCGGCCTCGGCCTCGCAGTCGGCCTGCACGGCCAGCGAAATGGTCTCGACGCAGTGAACATGCAGAACGATGCGCTGCGGCATCAGCGCATGCACGGTGGTCTCGATCGACGGGCGCAAGCCGCGCGCGCTGAGGGCGTCGACAGTGAAGGCCTGCGGCTGTTCGGCGGCCGGGTCGCGCCGTTCGATGGCGTCGAGCAATGGCGGGATGCCGACCGGCACCATGATGTCGGCGATGAGCGCGTCCTTCAGCCAGGTGCCGGAGGCCTTGATCCAGAGCGTGTCGCCGGCTTTCAGCGAGGTGTTGCCGCCGGCGGCCTGGGTCAGATGCGCGTCGCTGCCGATAGCGGCCGAAAGCGACCGCAGCGCTGCCAGTTCCTGCGCATCCGCACTGATCGTCATCGAAATTCCTCTACAATCCGGCCGCGTGGCCACGGCTTTGGACGTCCCGGTGCCGGGACGAAGACCCATGCTGGTATCGCAGATGCGAGCAAGTTACGTCAACAGTGATGTTATCGCGTCAAATCAGGCTTGCAATCCGAGGGCCGTTGAGTAAGTTGCACCAATTGCCATGCAAAACGGCAATGCCGTGCAAAATGCTTGGGAGGCAAGCGCATTGGGAGGTAAGGGTTGAGCGACTCCGGCCGCCAGCGTCAGATTGTCGAGCTTTTGCGGGACCGGCCTTTCGCATCGGTGCGCGAGCTGCAGGAGCGGCTTGGCGTATCGGCGGCGACGGTGCGGCGCGACATCGACAAGATCGACGAGGCCGGCGAAGCGCGCAAGGTCTATGGCGGCATCTCGGCGCTCGATGGCGCTTCGCAAGCCGGCGTCGCCTATGCCAGGCCCTATGACGAGAACCGCGACCTCGCCGTCGAGGCGAAGCGGCAGATCGCCGCTCTCGCCGCCACCATGGTGCGCGACGGTGACGCGGTCATCGTGCATGGCGGTTCGACCTGCTTCCATCTCGGCGTCAAGCTCGCCGACCGCAACATCCGGCTCTACACCAACTCGATGCCGCTCGCGGCCTATCTCAGCGACCACGGCCATTGCAGCCTCACCGTCGCCGGCGGCGAACTGCACCGCGAGCCGGGCATCATCCATTCGCTGACGCAGACGGTGCCGTTCTACGCCTCGAAGTTCTTTCTCGGCGCGCAAGGCATCGGCCAGGAAGGCCTTCTGGAATCGCACCCGCTGCTGGTCCGCTCGATCGTCGAGCTCAGCCTCTGCGCCGACCAGATCGTCGTGCTGGCCGACAGCCGAAAACTGTCTATCCACGCGCGCAATGTGGCACTGCCGCTGTCGCGGATCGGCACGCTGGTCACCGATGACGGCCTGTCCGAGACAGATGCCCGCATGCTCGAAGATGCCGGCGTCATGGTGCGGATCGCGGCTTCCTCGGGAGGCGCCCAGTGAACATCGCCGTCCTCGATTTCGGCAAGACCAATTCGAAGCTGTTCGTCTTCGGCCAGGACGGACAGATACTCGACGAGCGCCGCAGCCAGCCGAGCTGGATCCGAAAAGGCGGCTTCAGCGTGCTCGACGAGCCAGCGCTGCACGACTGGGCGGCTCGCGCCATCGATAATGCAGTCGACATGCATGGCGTGGAAGGGCTGATGGTATCCGGCCATGGCTGCACCTTCGCGTTGGTCGACGAAGCCGTGCTGACGCATCCGATCCTCGATTACGAGCAGGAACCGCCAGCTGAAATCGCCGCGCAGATCGACCGCCGCATTCCGGATTTTGCCGAGACCTTTTCGCCGCGCCTGCCGCTTGGCTTCAACTACGGCCGCCACATGTTGTGGCTGAAGGAGGTGGAGCCCGGTGCCTTCGCCGCAGCGAAATCGATCCTCGGCTATCCCCAATATTGGAGCTGGCGGTTTGGCGGCCGGCCGGTATCGGAAGTGTCGTATCTTGGCTGCCACTCGCATTTATGGGCGCCGCGCAAACGCGATTTCAGCTCGCTGGTCGATGCCGAGGGCTGGCGCGGCCAGATGCCCGCCTTCGAGCGCGCCGGCGCGGTGATCGGCGAGCAGTGCTTCGGCCAGGCCGCGAAGCCTGTCGCCATCCATAATGGCGTCCACGACAGCAATGCCGCGCTCCATGCCTACCGCCGGCAGCAGCTCGGGCCGGTGACCGTGGTCTCGACCGGCACCTGGGTGGTCGTGCTCAATCCCGACTGCCCGCTCGACGCACTCGACGGCCAGCGCGACATGCTGGTCAATGTCGATGTCGATGGCGGCCCGGTGCCAACCGTCCGCTTCATGGGTGGGCGCGAATTCGCCACGATCAGCGCCGGCTGGCAGGGCGCAATCGCGCCGTCATCGATACAACGGGTGATCGACGCCGGCATTATGGCGCTGCCGAGCTTCGCGCCCGGCGGCCCGATGCCGCACCGCCGCGGCGAACTGGTCGGGCGTACGCCCAATGCCGAGGAACGCGCGGCCATGGCGCTGCTCTATGTCGCGCTGATGGTCGATTTGTGCCTCGAGTTGATCCATTCGGACAACACAGTGATCGTCGACGGCGGCCTGAACAATGGCGGGCTGCTTGCCGCGTTGCTGGCGCAGTTGCGGCCCGGGCAGGCTTTCCTGCAGGGCGCAACGCTGGAGGGCAGCGCCACCGGTGCTGCCGCACTTGCCTTCGAAAGCGTCGGACGCGAGTTTGCCACCGAAGCGCCGGAGGCGGTGCATGCGGCAAGTTTCAGCGGCCTTGCCGGCTATCGCAACGACTGGCGCGGCCTTGCCGCCGACCGGGCTGTGGCCAGCGCAGCTGCAGGAGGTGCGCGATGAGCGCCGCCGCCCGGATCGAGACGGTGCGCCAGCCGGTGCTGGAGATGCGCCACATCTCCAAGACGTTCGCTGCGATCCGCGCCTTGCACGATGTGTCGCTGACCGTTCACGCCGGCGAGCTGCACGCGCTGATGGGCGAAAACGGTGCCGGCAAGTCGACGCTGATGAAGGTGCTGTCCGGCGCCTACCGGCCGGACCCCGGCGGCGAAATCCTGATCGACGGCGTGCCGGCCGCGACGGGCGACCCGATCAAGGCGCGCGCCGCCGGCATTGCGGTCATCTATCAGGAGCTGTCGCTGGCGCCTAATCTGTCGGTAGCGCAGAACATTTTTCTCGGCAACGAGCCGCGACGGTTCGGCGTTGTCGACCGCGAGCAGTGCAATCGGCGCGCCAGCGAGATCATCGCGCGGCTCGGCGTGACCTTCTCGGCGCGCACTCCGGTCGCAAGCCTGTCGCTCGGCGAGCGACAGCTGGTGGAAATCGCCCGCGCGCTGTCGACCAATGCGCGCATCATCGTCATGGACGAGCCGACCACGTCGCTGACCTCGCGTGAGACCGACCGGCTGTTCGAGGTGATTGCGACGCTGAAGTCGCAAGGCATCGCCATCATCTACATCAGCCACCGCATGGAAGAGGTCTACCAGCTCGCCGACCGCGTCAGCGTGCTACGCGACAGCGGCTATGTCGGCACGCTCGACCGCGCCGACCTGAACGCCTCGCGCCTGGTATCGATGATGGTCGGGCGCGATCTGTCGACGTTCTACAAGAAGGATCACCGTCCGCCGGATAGCAAGCGCGCCATCGCGCTGTCGGTGCGCGGCATGTCGGGCGGCAATCTCATAAACAATTGTTCCTTCGACCTCCACAAGGGCGAGGTGCTGGCACTGGCCGGCCTGGTCGGCTCGGGCCGCACCGAACTGGCACGGCTGATCTTCGGCGCCGACAGGCACACATCAGGCACGCTGGAGCTCGGCGGCAAACCGATATCCATCGGTTCGCCGAGCGAGGCGCTCGATGCCGGCATTGCCTACCTGACCGAGGACCGCAAGCAACTTGGCCTGTTTCTCGACATGTCGATCTCCGACAATATCAGCATGGGCGTGCTGGCAAAGGACGCGAAGGCCGGCGGTTTGCGCGACTTCACGGCTGCCGAAAAGCGCGCCGCCAAGGCGGTGTCAGACCTCTCCATCCGCACCAGCTCGGTGCAGGCCAATGCCGGCTCGCTGTCGGGCGGCAACCAGCAGAAGGTGCTGCTCGCCCGCCTGCTGGAAACCGAGCCGCAGGTCGTCATCCTCGATGAGCCGACCCGCGGCGTCGATGTCGGGGCCAAGTCGGAAATCTATCGGCTGATCGACAACCTGGCCAAGAAAGGCATCGCCATCCTGATGATCTCCAGCGAACTGCCGGAGGTGATCGGCATCGCCGACCGCGTGCTGGTGATGCGCGACGGCACCATTGCCGGCGAGGTGACGGCGTCGGAGGGCGAGCCGCTGCGGCAGGAAGCGATCATGGAACTTGCAACGGGAGCGGCTCAGCGATGACCGACAAGGTGGCCGACACGATGAAAGCGGACGACCGGGCGGTCGGCAGGAGTACGAGGTGGCGTACCGCCATTGCCGCACTCGGCATGCTGCCGATCCTGATCCTGCTGGCGGTCGGCTTCCAGTTCATCAATCCGCGCTTTTTCACCCAGACCAATCTGCTGATCGTCATGCAGCAATCGTCGATCAACATCGTGCTGGCCGCCGGTATGACCTTCGTCATCCTGACCGGCGGCATCGACCTGTCCGTCGGCTCGATCCTTGCCGCCTCGGCGATGGTGGCAGTGATGGTGTCGCTGGTGCCCGATTGGGGACTGCTGGGGGTGCCCGCGGCCATTCTCGTCGGGCTCGGTTTCGGCGTCATCAACGGGCTGCTGATCGCCTATATCAAGCTGCCGCCCTTCATCGTCACGCTGGGATCGCTGACCGCCGTGCGCGGCGTCGCCCGCCTGCTCGGCCAGGACACGACGGTGTTCAACGCGGACCTGCCGTTCGACTTCATCGGCAACGGTTCGCTGTTCGGCATTCCGTGGCTGGTAATCATCGCGCTGGCGGTCGTCGTCCTGTCCTGGCTGGTGCTCAAGCGCACCGTGCTCGGCACCTGGATCTACGCCGTCGGCGGCAACGCCGAGGCCGCCAGGCTGACCGGCATCAAGGTGCCGCTGGTGCTGCTCTTCGTCTACGGCGTTTCCGGCCTTCTGGCCGGCCTTGGCGGCGCCATGTCGGCGGCCCGGCTCTATGCCGCCAACGGGCTTCAGCTCGGCCAGTCCTACGAACTCGACGCCATTGCCGCAGTCATCCTCGGCGGCACCAGTTTCGTCGGCGGTGTCGGCTCGA
Organism: Mesorhizobium sp. M0898; assembly: GCF_040319695.1. NCBI lineage: Bacteria > Pseudomonadati > Pseudomonadota > Alphaproteobacteria > Hyphomicrobiales > Phyllobacteriaceae > Mesorhizobium > Mesorhizobium sp. M0898. The sequence goes on from NZ_JAMYOE010000002.1 coordinate 100,394, forward strand.
TCTGGGGCACGCTGATCGGCGGCCTGATCATCGCCGTGCTGTCCAACGGGCTCATCCTCGCCGGTGTTTCGGACATCTGGCAGTACATCATCAAGGGATTGGTCATCATCGTGGCGGTCGCCCTCGACCGTTACCGGCTCCAGGCAGGAGCAAGAACGTGATGGCCCTTAGTCGCCGGCATCCAACGAGCCGGTTTCATGTGTAACGCACCGTGAGAGGCGCGGGGCATCAGGAGGAAAATAAAACAATGAAGACCATCGCTAAACTGCTCTGCGGCGTCGCCCTTGCGGCCGCCGTCATCGCGCCGGCATCGGCAAAGGATCTGAACAAAGTCGGCATCTCGGTCGGACTGCTCGGCAACCCGTTCTTCGTCGCCACCATCAAGGGCATCGAGGACGCGGCCAAGAAGATCAACCCGAATGTGCAGGTGACCTCGGTATCGGCCGACTACGATCTCAACAAGCAGGTATCGCAGGTCGATTCCTTCATCGCTGCCGGTGTCGACGTCATCATGCTCAACGCAGTCGATGCCAAGGCGATCGCGCCGGCGGTGAAGAAGGCGCAGGCGGCCGGCATTGTCGTTGCCGCTTTCGACGTTTCGGCGCCCGGCGCCGACGTCACCGTGATGACCAACAACGTCAAGGCCGGCGAAGAGGCCTGCCAGTATCTGGTCGATAATACCGGCGGCAAGGGCGACTATGTCATCCTCAATGGCCCGGCCTCGTCGTCGATCCTGGAGCGGGTCAAGGGCTGCAAGGACGTGCTGGCAAAGCACCCCGACATCAAGATCCTTTCCGACGACCAGAACGCCGAAGGCTCGCGTGACGGCGGCCTGAAAGTGTTCCAGTCGCTGCTGACGCGTTTCGACAAGATCGACGCGGTCTTCGCGATCAACGATCCGACGGCGATCGGCGCCCAGCTTGCGGCCAAGCAGCTCAACCGCTCGGAGTTCATCTTCACCGCGGTCGACGGTGCACCCGATATCGAGAAGGAACTCGCCTCCGGCACGTCGATGATCAAGGCCTCGGCCTCGCAGGATCCCTATGTGATGGCCGGCCAGTCGCTGACGATGGCGGCTGACCTGCTTGCCGGCAAGAAGCCGGCCGAGCCGACGGTGCTGCTCGACCCGAAGCTGATCACGGCCGACAATTTGAAGGATTACAAGGGCTGGACCGCGGCTCGCTAAGCCTCCCAAGCCTGGTGCAGCCGGGATCACCGGCCGCACCTTTTTGTCCGAGCATCGGATTGCCAAAACCGCTTTGGACTTGGGTCAGCTGGAAATAACCGGAGACGATCATGTCGCGCATCGGAATCCACTCATTCGTCTGGTCGGCGAGCTCGGCGCAGGGCGACCTCGAGCGGACGCTGGCCAACACCAGGGAAGCCGGCTTCGACCTGATCGAATTCTCCTATCTCGACCCCGCCAATGTCGACATTGACGGCCTGGCCAAGCGGATCGCCGATCTCGGCCTCGGCGTTGCGATCAGCATTGGACTGCCGGCCGACGGCGATATTTCGAGCGCCGACAAAACGATTGCCGCGCACGGCGTCGAAATCCTGGAACGTACGATCGCGCTGACCCGCGATCTCGGCGGCCAGAAGGTTGCCGGCATACTCAGCACCAGCCACGGCTTGCAGAGCGAGGCGCCGACGCGTGACCAGTGGAACCGCAGCGCCGGCACGCTGGCCGAGGTGGCGGACACGGCAAAATCAGCCGGCGTCACCCTCAACCTCGAAATCGTCAACCGCTTCGAAAGCAATCTGCTCAACACTGCCGCGCAAGGCATGGCCTTCATCGCGGACAGCGGCTCCGACAACATCTTCCTGCATCTCGACAGCTTCCATATGAACATCGAGGAGGCCGATGTCGGCCTGGCCATTCGCAATGCGGTCGGGAAGATCGGCTATGTCCATATCGGCGAGAGCCATCGCGGCTACCTCGGCACCGGCAATATCGATTTTGCCGCGATATTCGACGCGCTGACCGCAATCGGCTACAGCGACGACCTCAGCTTCGAATCTTTCTCGTCGGAAATCGTCGACGAGAACCTGTCGCGGAAAACCGCGATCTGGCGCAATCTGTGGACCGACAATATGGAGCTGGCCAAGCATGCGCGCCGCTTCATTGCGCTCGGACTGGAGACGGCACGGCGCAAGGCCGAGCTTGTTTCCGCAACGCACCGGCCCTGAGCCCTCGCAGTTCCGAAGTCGATCTGGTTAGGCCAGAGGCGCTATATTAGCCGGCAAAACGCGGCCCAAGTTCCTCGATGCGGCGGATCATCGCCTGGAAATCCTCCAAAATGCGCTGGTGCAAGTGAACCGCCAGCTCCGGGTATTCCTCGAGGATGCGGCGGAACATCTTGCGGCTGAGCCGCAGCACTTCCGAATCGATTTCGGCGGAGGCGCTGGTCAGCCGGTTGGTGTCGGCGATCAGCGCCAGTTCGCTGAGTATGGTGCCGGGGCCGACGGTGCCGATCGGGATGCGCTCGCCGTCGTGCTCGCGGTAGAGGACGATGCGGCCGCTGACCACGATGTAGGCCGAATCAGCCTCGTCGTCCTCGCGGTAAAGCTTGTGGTCGGCTTTCAACATGGTGGTTTCGGCGCCGAAGGCGAGCAGACGCAGCTGTTCCTGCGTAAAGCCCTCGAAGAGCCTCACGGTGGACAGGATGCGGATGTCGTCATCCAGCGCCATCTAGCTATGTCCCCGAACCGTCAGTCCGACTCCTCCCCTACGAGGCCGATCCAAAACCACCTCCAGCCTCAGGACCGTACCCGAAAAGCGCCCCGCCCGGATCGCTTATTTGAATAATGAAATGTTTAAGGAACCAGCTTGTAGCCGCCGCTTTCTGTCACGAGAATTTCCGCGTTGGAAGGATCGCGCTCGATCTTCTGGCGCAGCCGGTAGACGTGAGTTTCGAGCGTATGCGTGGTGACGCCGGAATTGTAGCCCCAGACTTCCTCCAGCAGCACGTCGCGGGTCACCACCTTCTGGTCGGCACGGTAGAGATATTTGATGATCGAGGCTTCCTTTTCGGTCAGCCGCACCTTGGCGCCGCGCGGGTCGATCAGAAGCTTCTGGCTGGGCTTGAACGTGTAGGGGCCGACCGAGAAAGTGGCGTCCTCGCTCTGTTCGTGCTGGCGCAACTGCGCGCGGATGCGGGCCAGCAGCACGGCAAAACGGAACGGCTTCGTCACATAGTCGTTGGCGCCGGCCTCGAGGCCAAGGATGGTGTCGGAATCGGTATCATGGCCGGTCAGCATGATGATCGGCGCCTTGTAGCCGCCCTTGCGCAATATCTTTACCGCCTCGCGGCCATCCATGTCGGGCAGGCCGACATCCATGATGAGCAGGTCGATGAGCCCGCCACGCGCCGTGGCGACGCCTTTGGCGGCGGTCGCTTCCTGCAGGACATCGAATTCCTCATAAAGCGACAATTGCTCGACAAGGGTGCCGCGCAGGTCGTCATCGTCGTCGACGATCAGAATGGTGCGTGAAGTCATGGATCAATCCGTTGTTTTGAAAAGAGATTTCAGTTGACCGCTGCCTGTTTATGCGGAAGCTGACCGGCACAACAGCCGTTCACAGTGATTTGTTCCGTGGCACGATCATACAAGAAAAAACACGATCGCAATGCAGTCGGCGCAATTTTGCCGAAAGGGCTCACCGTGCTCACCGTGCGCGCGCGCCCCGGCCAACCCAGCCAGGGCTTTCTGCAGGCCGGCAAACTGGTGTTTCCATGTGCGCTCGGGCATGGCGGCATCTCGACCGGCAAGCGCGAGGGCGACGGCGCCACGCCGCTTGCCTCGATGCGGATATTGTCGGGATATTTTCGCGGCGACCGTTTTGCCGGCGGCCGCCGGACGCGGCTGGCGATGACGCCGATCGGCCGCGACCTCGGCTGGTGCGAAGTGCCTGGGGACCGCAACTACAACCGCCCGGTCAAAATCCCCTATGGCGCCAGCCATGAGCGGATGCTGCGCACCGACGATCTCTATGACGCCTGCCTGGTGCTGGACTGGAACATTGTGCCGCGCCGGCGCGGGCGCGGCAGCGCCATCTTCTTCCACCTGGCGCGCCCCGGCTTCACGCCGACGCAAGGCTGCGTCGCGGTAACGGCCCGCACCATGGCACGGCTGCTGCCGCTGCTGTCGGAGCGGACGGTGGTAAGGGTGGTAAGGTAGTGAATAGTGAGTGGTGAATAGTGAGTGGTGAGAAGCGATCGGTTAGGGACATGTGCAGGCGCACCGCCTAGCTTCCCATTCACCATTCACCATTCACCATTCACCATTCACTACTGCCCTATCCGCTTCCTCGGCCTCTGCCAGCCGATGTCGAGAAGGCCGAGCCGGCCGAGTTCGCGGTCCATGGCGCGTGCGATGTCCTTGCGTTCGCCGCCGATGTCGCGAAGCTGGCGATCGGAGAGATCCTCGACATTTTCGTAGGGAAGACTGACCGCGATTTTTGCGTGCCGAAGCCAGTCAAGCATGGCGCGCAGCCAGGCCGGGCGGAGGGTTACCGAGCGCAAGGCGATGTCAGACATGGTGCAATCCGCTTCTCCGGACATCAAATCCGGTTTGATGTTTCTTCGATGCTCAGATCATGGCGGATTGAAATTCAAACGGGAAACGAGTAGTTTTTTCTGCATCTTCAAGTTCTGTTTGAGGATTGGAATGCTCGACCGAACCCTCCTCGCCTGGCACTGATGGCGCGCCTGCTGCCTGGAACCCGTGCGCTGCGGACGCTGGAGGCAGCGGCCCGGCACCTCAATTTCACCCGCGCCGCCGACGAGCTCGGCCTGACGCCGGCAGCGGTCAGCCATCAGATCAAGGAAATCGAGGATCAGCTCGGCATCGTGCTGTTCACACGCACCAGCCGCACGATCCGGCTGACCGAGGCGGGCGCGGTGCTGTTCGAAGCTTCGACCGATGCGCTCGACCTGCTTGGCCGGGCCGTCTCACGGGCGCAGAAGGCGGCGCGCGGATCGGCGCTGCTGAAGGTCACCCTCGATGCGCAATTCGCGACGAAGTGGCTGATGCGGCGCGTCGACGATTTTCGCAAACAGCATCCGGCAATCGAGCTGCGTTTCGACATCAGTTACGAGGTGCGCGACTTCGATCGCGACGACGTCGATCTCGGCATCCGTTTCGGCACCGGCAAATATCCGGGGCTTCGCTCGCACCGGCTGTTCGAAAACGTCATCATCCCCGTCTGCAGCCCGGCCTTGCTGCGGTCAGGGCCGCCGCTCAAGGAGCCGCGCGACCTGTTCCACCATACGCTGGCCCATATCGAGTGGTCGCGCCAGGGCGTCACCTGGCCGAACTGGAGCATGTGGATGGCGGCGGCGGGCGTCGACGATTTCGACGACAGCCGGACCATCGTGTTCGGCAATTCGACGGATGCCGTCCAGGCCGCGCTCGACGGCAACGCGGTCGCGCTCGCCGATTTCGCCATGGTGGCGAACGACCTTTCAGAAGGTAGGCTGATCCGGCCGTTCGAACTCGGCATCAAGGTCGCGCCCGAATTCGCCTATTTCCTGGTCTATCCGGAGACTGCGGCGAACGATGCGCGCATCGTCGCCTTTCGCGATTGGCTCCTCGAGGAAGTCGCCAGGACCCCGACCTGACGTTCAGCCCGCCGCCGCGCCGAACCAGCCGATCACCGCGCCGATGAGAAGCAGCACGCCGAGCCAGTGACCGACATCGATGAGCGTCAGATCCCAGCCGAAGCCTTCGTAGCGATGGTTGACCGAAAGCGTGGTGGCGACGAACCCCAGCCAGAGAACGAAGCCGAAGATCACCCCGGCAAGCAGGCTCGGTTCGCCGCCGGTCACGGCGCCGATGATCAGCGACATGACCAGCGCCATGACGAGCTCCGCGACGAAGGAGACGACGAAGGGCAGCATCGATTTGCTCATGGTCGCCGGATCAAGCTTGGCGGCCTTCAGCCACGGCTTGCTCAAGCCCATGTACCAGGCCCCGCCGAACAGCCACGCCACGACGGCGGCGACGATTACCGCCAGCCAATTGATTGCTGAAAAATCCATGGTTCCCTCCGGTCGATTGCGCGATGGAACGCCTGTTCGGCGATGCCGTCAAGCAAGGCGCCAGACGGTGGTGCGCTTGACCTCGGCGTCCTCCAGCGCCCGGGTCACCGCCACTTCATAGACGGCAAGCGGTTCCAGTCCCGCCCTCGGCAGATAGGAACGGCCGGGATCGCCGACGAGGATGTCGCCGCCGCGCGCCTTCAGCGCGACGAACCACGGCATCAGCCTGTCGGCGAAAGTTTTGTCGTAGAAGACGTCGCCGGCCAGCACCACGTCCCAGCCGGCATCGCTGCCGATGCAGTCACCGATGAGGAATTTTATCTCGGTTCCATTTGCCTCGGCATTGAGGCGGATCGCGGTCGCGCAGAATGGGTCGATATCGGCGGCGATCACCTCGGCAGCTCCGGCCTTCACCGCGGCAATGGCGACAAGGCCGGAGCCGGAGGCGAAGTCCAGCACGCGCTTGCCGCGCACCGCCGCCGGATTGTCGAGGATGTAGCGGGCAAGGCCTTGGCCGCCGGCCCAGGCGAAAGCCCAGAAGGGTGGCGGCAGGCCGATTTCGGTCAGCTCGTCCTCGGTCCGCTGCCACAGTTCGTGCGCCTCGTCGGCCAGGTGCAGGCGGATCTCCGGCACATGCGGCGGCGCCATCAGCGCCGTGTTGTCGAGGATGAATTTCCTGGCGCTGTCCGGCGTCAGCGCCGTCATGGCGCCGGCGTCAGTTCGCCCATGCGGCAAACCTCTTGCCATTCGGCCGGCGTCACCGGCTGCACGGACAGCCGCCCGAGTCGCACCAGCGCCATGTCGGCCAGCTTTGGATTGGCCTTGGCCTGCTCCAGCGTCACCGGCTTCGGCATGGCCTTGAAGGCGCGGATGTCGACGCACTCCCAGCGGGGATCGTCGGTGGTGCTGTCCTGATGGGCCAGAGCGCAGACTTCGGCGATGCCGACGATGTCCAGCCCGTCATTGGAATGGTAGAAGAAGCCGAGATCGCCGATCTGCATTGCCGTCATGTTGTTGCGCGCCGCATAATTGCGCACGCCGTCCCATTGCGTGCCGGCCTTGCCCTTGGCCTTGAGGTCCTCGAAGGAGAAGACCGAAGGTTCGGATTTGAACAGCCAGTAGTTCATCTCAGTTGTCCCGTTGCCGTTGTCGGTTTGTCGCTATCCAGCGTTGGCGCTGCCCTCACCCTTACCCTCTCCCCGTAAGGACGGGGAGAGGGGTCGCCAGCGCTGGAGCTTCTCCCTTCTCCCCGTTCTTCACGGGGAGAAGGTGCCGGCAGGCGGATGAGGGGCAGGGCGAACGAACGATCATTCACTCACAGGTTTGTTGAAGCTCCAGTTCCATTGCCGGATTTCGACGCTTTCGAACAGCCCTGCCTTGGTATAGGGATCGGCCGCCGACAGGGCTTTTGCCGCCGCCAGATCGGGCGCCTCGACAACGACAAGGCTGCCGTCCGGCTTGCCGTCGGCGTCGAGGAAAGGGCCGGCGAAACCCAGTTTCTTGTCGCCGTTCAGCCCTTCCAGAAAGGCAATGTGCTCGGGCCGCGTGTCGAGCCGCACCTGCAGGCTTCCTGGCTTGTCCTTGCAAATCAACGCAAACAGCATCTTTCCATCTCCGCAATCGTTCGCGATTACATGTCGGTTTCGGTCTTGAGTGGCCTTGTCATCAACGCCGACACAGCCTGGTCTATGGTTATGGTGCCGTCCAGTATGGCGGCGACGGCGGCGATGATCGGCGCGTCGATCCGGCGCTCGCCGGCGATGCGGGCGGCGATTGCCGCAGTCGGCACGCCTTCGGCCAAAGGCAAGCCGACAAGCGGCTTGCCTTGCCCCAGCGCCAGCCCATAGGCGAAATTGCGCGACTGCGCGGACGAGCAGGTGAGCAGCAGGTCGCCGAGGCCGGAAAGCCCCATCAGCGTCTCCGGCCTGGCGCCAAAGGCGGCGCCGATGCGGCGCAATTCGACGAAGCCGCGCGTCACCATAGCCGCCTGGGCGCTGGCACCGAGCCCGGCGCCGGTGACGGCACCCGCGGCAATGGCAAAGACGTTCTTCAGCGCGCCGCCGATCTCGACGCCGATCAGGTCGTCGCTCGAATAACAGCGCAGATTTTCCGCCGAGAAGCGGGCGGCAAGGTCGGTGGCCAGAGCCTCGTCGCGGGCGGCGACCACGACGGCCGTCGGCAGGCCCCTGGCGACGTCGGTGGCAAAGCTTGGGCCGGACAAAGCGGCGACCGGATTTGCCGGCAGTATTTCCTCGGTGATGGACGATAGCAGCGCGCCGGTGTCGCGCTCGATGCCCTTGGCGCAGAGGACCAGCGGGACCCCTTCCGGCATATGGCTGGACGCGGCCGTCAGCATAATCCGTAACGATTGCGCCGGCGCTACCGCCAGAACGCAGTCGGCACCGTCGAGCGCCGCCTCGATGTCGCTCGTCGCCACGATGCCGGGATCAAGCGCGATGCCCGGCAGATAGCGCGGATTTTCGCCACGGTCGACCGCCGCGACGGTCTCCGGGTCGCGCGCATAGAGGCGGACGAAATGACCGGCGCGCAGCGTGGCCAGCGCCAGCGCCGTGCCCCAGGCGCCGCCGCCGAGCACGGCGACGCGCCAGCCGCTTGGCGCCTTGTGCTCGCTGCCGGTCATGCCTTGGCCCCACGCCGGCCCGAGCCGACCATCGGGGCCGAGACGCTGTCCAGCGGCCAGCGCGAGCGCGGCACGAAATCGGCGGCGTTTTCACCTGATATGCCGGCGCGCAAGCGCTCGATGCCGGCCCAGGCGATCATCGCCGCATTGTCGGTGCAGAGGTTAAGCGGCGGCGCGACGAAGCTGAACCCGGCCTGCTCGCACAGGCCCTGCAATGTCGCCTTGATGGTCCGATTGGCGGCGACGCCGCCGGCGACAACCAATGCAGGCTCGGCCTTGTCCGGGAATTGCTGACGGAACCGGGTCAGCGCCCGCGCAACACGGTCGCCCAGCGCATCCGCGACCGCCGCCTGGAACGAGGCGCAGATATCGGCGACATCCTGGTCGCTCAGCGGGGCAATCGCGGTTGCCGCCTGGCGCACCGCGGTCTTGAGGCCGGAGAAGGAAAAATCGGGCTGCACGGAGCCCTTCATCGGGCGCGGAAAGGCGAAACGCGTCGCGTCACCGGTTGCCGCCGCCTTCTCGACATTCGGTCCGCCCGGATAGGGCAGGCCGAGCATCTTGGCCGTCTTGTCGAAGGCTTCGCCAAGCGCGTCGTCGATCGTCGTCGCCCAGCGCTGGTAGTCGCCGACGCCGCGCACGGCGACGATCTGGGTATGGCCGCCGGAGACCAGCAGCAAGAGGTAGGGAAAGTCGAGCCCGTCGGTCAGCCTGGCCGTCAGCGCGTGGCCTTCGAGATGGTTGATGGCGATCAGCGGTTTTTTTGCTGCCGCGGCGATTGCTTTGGCCGTCATCAGGCCGACGATCAGCCCGCCGACAAGACCGGGGCCGGCGGTGGCGGCAATCGCATCGATGTCGGCGAGCTCGACGCCGGAATCGGCCAGCGCTGCCTCGATGATGCCGTCGAGCGCCTCGACATGGGCGCGCGCGGCGATCTCCGGCACGACGCCGCCGAAAGCAGCATGCTCCTCGATCTGGCTGAGCACGATGTTCGACAGGATTTGCGGCGTGCTGCGACCGTCCAGCGCCACCACGCTGGCGGCGGTCTCGTCGCAACTCGTCTCGATGCCCAGAACGCGGATCAATTCGTCGCTGTCCTCGATGATTGTGCAACCGGCCTTTCCCCGATAGGAGAAAGCCCGAAAACCTGCCGGGGGTTATCACGGACGACGCGTCATGCAAACAACCTTGAGAATCGGAACACGCGGCAGCCCGCTGGCGCTGGCGCAGGCGCATGAAACGCAGGCGCGGCTGATGGCGGCGCACGGCATGCCGGCGGAAGCTTTCGAGGTGGTTGTCATCTCGACCACCGGCGACCGCATCCAGGACCGGCCGCTGTCGGAAGCCGGCGGCAAGGGCCTGTTCACCAAGGAGATCGAGGAGGCGCTGCTGGCGCGCCGCATCGACATCGCCGTGCATTCGTCGAAGGACATGCCGACGCTGTTGCCCGAGGGGCTCGAACTGTCCGCGTTCCTGCCGCGCGAGGACGCGCGCGATGCCTTCATCGGCAAGGCGGCGCGAACGATTGCCGGCCTGCCGCAAGGCGCCAGGGTCGGTTCGTCGTCGCTGCGGCGCCAGGCGCTGATCCGGCGGATGCGGCCGGACGTCGAAGTGGTGATGTTTCGCGGCAATGTGCAGACGCGGCTGCGCAAGCTCGACGACGGCATCGCCGACGGCACCATCCTCGCCTATGCCGGGCTGAAGCGGCTCGGGCTCGAAGACGTCGTCACCGACCTGATGCCGCTCGAGGTCTTTCCGCCGGCGCCGGGGCAAGGCGCGATCTGCATCGAAAGCCGCATCGGAGACCGCGACGTGGAACAGATGCTGGCAGCGATCCACGACGGGCCGACCGGCGAGGCGCTGGCCTGCGAGCGCGCCTTCCTGGCGGCGCTCGACGGGTCCTGCCGCACGCCGATCGCCGGACATGCGACGATATCGGGCGGAACGGTTTCCTTTGCCGGGCTGATCATCTCGCCCGATGGCACGCAGTCGCATGAAGTCAGGCTGCAAGGGCCGGCGCAGGAGGCGGCGCGCATTGGCGCGGAAGCCGCGGCGACCGTTCGGGCCAAGGCCGGCGAAACATTCTTCGATGGCTGGACCTGACATGCTCCGCGTCCTGGTGACGAGGCCCGAACCGGGCGCGTCGCGCACGGGGCGCCGGCTTGCGGATGCCGGCTTTCAGCCGATCCTGCTGCCATTGACCGGAACCGTGACGCTGCCGGTCGATGCCGGCGCGCTCGCTGACGCCGCGGCGGTCGCGGTCACCAGCGCCAATGCCGTTCGCCATGCGCCGAAAGAGGTCATCGCGGCGCTCGCCGGCTTGCCGTGCCACGCCGTCGGCAGGAAGACGGCGGAAGCCGCCCGCGCTGCCGGGTTTCTGTCGGTCAGCGAAGGCCCGGGCAATGCCGAGGCGCTGGCCGATGCGCTTGCTGGCGCTTACGCGGGGCAGACGATCGTCTATCTCTGCGGGCGGGTAAGATTTCCCGGCTTCGAGGAAGGGCTGTTGGCGTCGGGCGTTCAGATCCGCGCCGTCGAGACCTACGACACCGTTGTCCTGGATTACTCCGACGAGGCCGTTCTTGCGCGCCTGTCCGCCCGGCCGGTCGAGGCGGTGCTGCTCTACTCGGCCAAGGCGGCCACCGCTATGCAGGCCCTGGCTAGCCGGCCGGTGCTGCGCGGTGTTTTTGAAAAAACGCGCTTTTTCGGATTATCGGGGCGCATCGCCGCGGCCTTGGGCGATGTAGCCGAGATCCGGATTGCGCCTGAGCCCAGCGAGGACGCGCTGCTGGGACTTTTGCAGGCGCCGCGCTGATGGCATTAGCGGCGGCTCTGTGCCGTCCTCGAGGGGCGGCGCCAAACTCAGGCGATTGTTCTCGGGCACATTTTGTTCTTGCTTTGTGCCGGCAGCTATGCTACTAATTTGGCTATGGTGCCAATTGGCTCCAACGACCCGCCCGCCGAGGCGGGTTTTTTGTGTGCCGAGCATGGGCCTTGGCTTGAAACGTGGATTCGGCCCTGCGGCGTTTTGCCAAAACTGAACTCCAAGCCGTGGCGTCATCACGCCGCCCCTTTTCACCGCTTGGTGATGTGCTAGACCCTTTCAACCATCCCGAAGCGAATTTTGCGGAGCCCGAGCATGGTCAAGACGCCGAAGATGCGGCATTCCAAGAGCCGCCGTGAGCCGGTGACCATCGAGATTGAGCCTGGCGCCGTCTCGCGAGTCGCCGACAAACAGGATGCCGTGACCTCGCAGACCGACGAGGCGCGGGCCGAGGAAGCGGCGAACGCCTCGCAGCCCGAGCCACCTGAAGAGCCGGTGCATGCGGACCAGACCGATCTCGAGCCATGGGAACATGCCGACGCAGCCGCGCCGGCCGGCACGCAAGAGCCGGCGGACGCCGGCGACGATTCTGCCAGGGAAGCGGAAACCCCTTATCCCGCCGGTTCGGATGCGCCGGCCGGGCGCTCCGCGGTTTCCGATTACAGCTTCGAAGATGCATCCAGCGGAACCGGGGCCAACGAACCGAGGATCCCAGGTTCCGGCGAGAAGACAGCTGAGACGAGGGACGACCATATGGCAGCGCAGCCGAAGCGAAGCGGCATCAACGGCATCGCCGCCGGTATTATCGGCGGCGTCATCGCCCTCGCCGCGGCCGGCGGGCTGCAATTTGCCGGCCTGCTCGGTGCGCCGGGGACGGGCGGCGTGTCGCTCGACGCGATCAATGGTGAGATCGTTTCGCTGAAACGCGAGGTCGCGGACCTCAGACAGGCCGGCGCCAACAATGACGCATCGGCCAAGGTGGACGGGCTGTCGTCGGCGCTGGATCAGGTCAGGGCGGACGTCGCGACGTTGAAGTCGGCGGTCGAGCAAGGCGGTGCCGGCGACAATGCCGGCCTGGCGGCACTTGGCGACAAGGTAAGGCAGATCGAGACGGCGGTTGCGGCCCTCGGCAAAGCCGGCGGTACGGCGCCGGTCGATCTCGGCCCGCTCAACGACAGGCTGGCCGCGCTCGATGCGCTGGTGAAATCGGCCGGCGAGACGACAAAGGCGCAGGACAGCCGGCTTGCGGCCCTGGAACAGTCGGTTTCACAGATCTCGAGCAAGGTCGATGCACAGGCTTCGCAGCCGAAGATCGCACTGGCCATTGCCGCTTCGGCGCTCAAGGCAGCGCTCGACCGTGGTGCACCGTTCGCCGCCGAGCTCGAAACCTTTGCCGCGATCTCACCCGATGCACCCGAGATCGCGACGTTGCGCACCTATGCCGAAAAGGGCGTCCCGATGCGCTCCGAGATCGCCGCCGAAGCGGACGCCGCCGCCAACGCGATGGTCGCTGCCGCGACGCCCATCGACCAGAATGCCGGCATCCTGCAGAAGCTGCTGTCCAGCGCCGAATCGCTGGTCAAGGTCAGGCCGATCGGCGCCGTCGAAGGCACCGGCGTTCCGGAAACCGTCGCGCGCATGGAGGTCGCGGTCAACCAGGGCGACTACGCCAAGGCGCTCAGCGAATACGAAACCCTGCCTGAGGCGGCCAAGGCCGCCGGCGCCGACTTTGCCGGCAAGCTGAAAGCGCGGATGGAGGTCGAGACGCAGATCGATTCGCTCATCGCCGGCGCAATGAAGGCGTGAGGAACCCAATGATCCGCATCCTCGCCTTCCTTGCCGTCGTCTTTGCGCTCGGGCTCGGCTTCGCCTGGCTGGCCGACCGGCCGGGCGAAATGCTCGTCACCTTCAACGGCTATCAATACCAGGTCAGCCTGATGGTCGCGGCGGTGGCGGTCGTTGCCGTGGTTGCCGCGGTGATGATCGTCTGGTGGGTGATCAAGGCGCTGTGGAACAGCCCCTATACGATCTCGCGCTATTTCCGCGTGCGTCGCCGCGACCGCGGCTACCAGGCGCTGTCGACCGGGATGATCGCCGCCGGGGCCGGTGACGGCGCGCTCGCCCGCAAGAAGACCAAGGAAGCGGCAAAGCTGATCCGCTCCGATCAGGAGCCACTGATCCAGCTGCTCGACGCGCAGGCCTCGCTGCTCGAAGGCGACCATGAAGGCGCCCGCGAAAAGTTCGAGACCATGCTCGATGATCCCGAAATGCGGCTGCTCGGCCTGCGCGGGCTTTATCTCGAGGCCGAGCGGCTCGGCGACCGCAACGCAGCCCGCCACTATGCCGGCCGTGCCGCGGCGGTGGCGCCGCAACTGGCCTGGGCGGCCGAATCGACGCTGGAAGACCTGACTGGACGCGGCGACTGGGATGGCGCGCTGAAACTGGTCGACGCCCAGAAGTCGACCCGGCAGATCGAGCGTGACGCCGCCAACCGCCGCCGCGCCGTGCTGCTGACCGCCAAGGCGCAGGCGCTGATCGACAGCGATGCCAATGCCGCAAGGGCGGCGGCGCTCGAAGCCAACCGGCTGCGGCCGGATTTTGCACCGGCGGCGGTCGTCGCGGCGAAATTGCTGTTTAGACAGAACGACGTGCGCAAAGGCTCGAAAATCCTCGAGGCGGGGTGGAAGGCCGAGCCGCATCCCGAGATCGCCGAGCTCTACACCCATGCCAGGCCGGGCGATGCCGTGCTCGACCGGCTGAACCGGGCAAAGAAGCTGCAGGAGCTGAAGAAGAACCATGCCGAGTCCTCGCTTGCCGTGGCGCGCGCCGCGCTGGATGCGCAGGATTTTTCAACCGCCCGCCGCGAGGCGGAAGCCGCGATCCGCATGGATCGCCGCGAAGGCGCCTATCTGCTGCTGGCCGATATCGAGGAGGCCGAGACCGGCGACCAGGGCAAGGTGCGGCAGTTGCTGTCGAAGGCGGTGAGAGCGCCGCGCGACCCGGCCTGGGTTGCCGATGGTGTCGTCTCCGAACGCTGGGCTCCGGTATCGCCGATCACCGGCAGGCTCGATGCATTCGAATGGCGGGCGCCGATGGAGCGGCTCGGGCAGTTGATCGACGGTCATGAGGATACGCCGGAGGCGCCGGTGCCGGCCATCGCGGCTCCAGCCGGGCCGGTACAGGAAAGAGCCGGGACGATCGAGCACACGGCGGAGACACCGGGCACAGCGACCGAGGAAAAGACGGACGACCGTGCCGGCGAGGATCATGTGACACCAATCACCGCGGCGGCGTTTGCCCAAGTGCCGGAAGATGCCGAGGCCGTCGAGCCGGCGCAGGAGCTGACGCGGCTGCCCGACGACCCCGGCGTCGATCCAGACGACGCGGCGGATAAATCGACGCGCCGGTTTCGTTTGTTCTGATCAGGGTCGAGTGGACCCGGGCTTATTGGGAATGATTTGATGTTCGAACGCGTTTTGTCGTTTCTAAGGGATCTGCCGTCCGGTGGTGGCGCCAGCCCCAGCGCCGACGATCCGCGCATTGCCGCGTCCGCCCTGCTTTTCCACGTGATGAACGCCGACGGGGTGCGCCAGGATAGCGAATGGGAACGGTTCAAGAAGGTGCTGGCGGAAAGCTACTCGATCAGCGGTGACGAACTCGACGCGTTGGCGGCTGCCGGCGAGCGGGCCGACAATGAGGCGATCGACCTCTACGCCTTCACCAGCGTGCTCAAGCGCCATCTCGACGCCGAGGCGCGAAAGGCCTTCATCGGCCTGATGTGGGAGATCGTCTATGCCGATGGCGAGCTGCACGAGCTCGAGGACAATACCGTGTGGCGGGTCGCCGAGCTGATCGGCGTCGAACGTCGCGACCGTGTCGAGGCGCGCCTCAAGGCGGCCGCCGCGGCTCCTGGTGCTGCCGGAACCTCAAGCGACGAATAGACAGGATCCCGCCTTCCAATGCCGCCCAAGCCAAGTCCGAGACCAAAGATCCTGATCGTGCTGCATCAGGAGCATTCGAGCCCCGGACGGGTCGGCCATATGCTTATCGAGGAAGGCTTCGACCTCGACATCCGCCGACCGCCGCTCGGCGAGGCCTTGCCGCAGACGCTGGATGGCCATGCCGGCGCCGTGGTGTTCGGCGGGCCGATGAGCGCCAATGACGGCGACGAGTTCGTCCGCCGCGAGACCGACTGGCTCAAAATTCCGCTCAACGAGAACCGGCCGCTGCTTGGCATCTGCCTCGGCGCGCAAATGCTGGTCAAGCATCTTGGCGGCAGGGTCGAGGGCCACGGCGAAGGCCTCGTCGAAATCGGCTGGTATCCGCTGAAGGCGACCGAAGCGGGCAGCAGGCTGATGCATTGGCCGGAGATGGTCTATCAGTTCCATCGCGAAGGGTTTTCGCTGCCGAAGGACGCGACGCTATTAGCGACGGCCGAAACCTATCCCAACCAGGCCTTCCGCTATGGCGACAATGCCTGGGGCATCCAGTTCCATGGCGAATTGACCCGGGCGATGATGCAGCGCTGGGTGGTGCGCGGCGCGCACCGCTTCGAACTGCCCGGCGCGCAGCCCGGCCGCGACCATCTCGGCGGCCGGCTGATCTGGGACATGCACCTCAAGCGCTGGCTCGGCGAGTTCCTGCCGATGATTTTCGGCAAGCCGGCGCTGCGGTAATCAGTTTCGCCCCCTGAGATGACGCACCTTGCGCAGCTGCGGGAACAGCACCGCCCATAGGCCGGCAACGGCGATCGCCCCGACACCCCCGACCACCACGGCCGGAACCGTGCCGATCAACGCCGCCATCGTACCGGCGCGGAATTCGCCGAGCTCATTGGAAGCGCCGACAAACACCTGGTTGACAGCGTTGACGCGGCCGCGAACGTCGTCCGGCGTCCACAGCTGGATCAGCGTCTCGCGGATATAGACGCTGAACATGTCGGTGGCGCCGAGCAGCGCAAGGGCCGCAATCGACAGCCAGGTGATGGTCGAGAGGCCGAACAGAACCGTGAATGCGCCGAACAGCGCGACGAAGGCGAGCATGACAAGGCCGGCATGGTTGCGGATCGGGTGTCCGGCCAGCCAGATGGCGACGCAGATGGCGCCGACGCCGGGCGCCGAGCGCAACAGGCCGAGCCCCCATGGGCCGAGTTCGAGGATATCGCGCGCGTAGACCGGCAGCAGCGCCGAGGCGCCGGACAGGAGCACCGCAAACAGATCGAGCGAAATCGCGCCGAGCACGATCTTTTCGCTCCAGATATAGCCGAAGCCGGCGAACAGGGTCTGTACCGTCGGCCTGTCGGTCCGGCTGCGCTGGGCAGGCTTCGGGATGGTGAAGATCAGCACGGCGGCAACCAGCATCAGCACGGCGGCGGTGGTGTAGGCGGCTTCGGCTGAAAGCCCGTAGAGCAGGCCGCCGGCGACCGGCCCGACGATGGTTGCCGTCTGCCAGGCGGACGAGTTCCAGGCGATGGCGTTGGCGAAATCCTCGGGCGGCACCAGATTGGCGAACAGCGATGAGGAGGCCGGCCCGAAGAAGGCGCGCGCGATGCCGAACATGGCGAGCACGATGAAGACCGGCATCGGCCCGGAGAGGCCGCGTAGCGTCAGCAGCAGCAGGGCCAAGGCGCAGCCCGCCTCGACCAGCACCGCCAGCGCCATGATCAGACGGCGCCCGAAACGATCGGCAACGTCGCCGGTGACCAGCACCAGCAGCAGCGAAGGCAGGAACTGGACGATGCCGACAAGGCCGAGGTCGAACGGGTCGCGGGTCAGATCGTAGATCTGCCAGCCGACGGCGACCGACACGATCTGGGTGGAGAATGTCGAAAGGAAGCGCGCCGCCCAGTAGCTCAGGAACGGCCGATGGCGAAAGGCGGCATAGCGCTGGTCGGATGGTACTTGGGATTCTGTGGTCATGGAATAAGGCCCCGTGGCGGCTATGTCGGCCGGCGGGGCACTTCCTCGATGGGCGCTGGTCCGGCCAAAAAAGCCTTTAGCGCAGTTCGGCGCAGGGCGCGCGCAAAAATCCGGCGTGGCTCCAGCTTTTTTCAGGCTGCCATACCAATTGCAGGCGGCAACCACGCTCGGCGGAGATGGAGAGGGTTATTTGGCGCGCAGGTCGAGTTCCTTCGCGCCCCCCTCTGTCCTGCCGGACATCTCCCCCTCAAGGGGGGAGATTGGACGTCGCGACGTCCTTCGCCAGTCTCCGGCTTCGAAGGCAATTTGTACGTTCAAAGATTTGTACGTTTAAAGCGTAGCGCCATCGGCGAGGCAGCTGATCTCCCCCCTTGAGGGGGAGATGTCCGGCAGGACAGAGGGGGGCGCTGTCCCGCCAATCTTCGAGGCTTGCGTTTGCAGGGCTTCGAACGATGCTTTAGGCCGTCGCCTTGGCCTTCCTGCCCCTACCCTTGACGGGCGTGGGCGCGGGCGGGGCTTTGCGGCCGAGGCCGATCGCCTTGGCAAGCTGCGAACGCGAGGCCGCGTAGTTGGGGGCGACCATCGGGTAGTCCGACGGCAGGCCCCATTTGGCGCGATAGGCGTCGGGCGTCAGCCCGAAATGAACGCCGATATGGCGCTTCAAGGATTTGAACTTCTTGCCGTCCTCGAGACAGATGATGTAGTCCGGCGTCACCGATTTCTTGGGATTGACGGCAGGCGTCAGCGGCGCGGCGACCGGCACAGCCGGTTGCCCGAGGCCGCCTATGGCAGCGCTGACGCTGGCGATGAGATCGCCGAGGCCGGAAGCCGGCAAGCGGTTCTTCTCGACATAGGCGGACACGATATGGGCGGTCAGCTCGAGCAGGTCGATATTTTTGCGAGCGTTGTTGTTGTCGTCGGTCAATCTATCTCTCCGTCCATGGGGGTCGCAGAAATTCCTAGTCGGCAAATCTGCGCAATGCAATGACGCCGCACCACGTCACACATTATTTTGAATAATAATACTAACGGCAGCGCGGGATTAACAACCCTGAGCCGGTGCTCGATAATATCAGACAATCAGCAATATCAAATAATCAGGGATTTGTCGCGCCATAGTCGAAATCCGCCCTCGAAGGCGCGTGTGTTGTCGCCGCGTCTGCAATCGGCGGGCAAGTCGGTGAGTTCGTCGACATTGCCGCCGCCGATGACCACGTAGTCCGGCTGCATGGCGGCGCGAAGCCGGTCGACCATGTCGAAGACGTGTTTGCGCCATTTCTTCTTGCCGCGCTTTTGCAGGCCGCGTTCGCCGACATAGTCTTCGAAACTGCCGCGCTTCTTGTAGGGAAGATGGGCAAGCTCCATCGGCTGGGCAACGTTATCGACGATCATCGCGGCCCCAAGGCCGGTGCCGAGGCCAAGGAACAGCATGCGGCCGCCCTCATAACTGCCGATGGCCTGCATGAGCGCATCGTTAACGACCTTGACCGGTTTGCCGAACTCGGCGGCGAAATCGCAGCCGACCCAGCCCTTGCCGAGATTGGCGGGTTCGGTCAGCGGCAGGTTGTGGTGCACCGGGCCCGGATAGCCCATCGAGACAACATCGTAGTGCAGCCCTTCGGCGAGCGTCTTCACCGCCGCGACCATCTGCTGCGGCGTAAGCTCCGGTCCGGAAGCGGTCTTGCGCTCGTCGCCGCCGGCACTGGTGCGGATCTTGACGTGCGAGCCGCCGATATCGATCGCAAGCACGATCTTTTCTTCCTCCGATGCCGGGTGCCTCACCGCCTTGGCCATCGCCTTCGCCTCCCAGAAATCATTTCGCCGGATTGATCCAGCCGTTCGGCGGCCCGAATCCAGCCATGGCTTCGGCCGGCCCCCATGTCTTTGGCGCGTAGACAGGGGGCGGCGTGGTGTCGCCGAGCACCGGGCCGACGATGCGCCAGGCGAGCTCGCTGGCGTCCTGGCGGGTGAACAGCTGGCCGTTGCCGTTCATGGCGTCGCCGATCAACCGCTCGTAAGGCGGCATGTCGCCCTTCGAATCGTCCAGCGCGGTGAGCTCGACCTGCTCACCGACCATGTCATCGCCGGGCGCCTTGCGCCGGGCTCCGATCGAGATCGCCACCTGAGGATCGATGCGGAAGCGCACGTGATTGCAGTCGCCGGGCTTGATCGGATCGAAGACGTCGAGCGGCGGCCGCTTCAGTTGCACGATGACCTCGGTGGCGTGCACCGGCAGGGATTTGCCGGCGCGAATGAAGAACGGCACATCCTGCCAGCGCCAGGTATCGACGAAAAAGCGCACCGCCGCGAAGGTCTCGACCGGCGAGTTCGGCGCCACGCCCGGCTCGCTGAGATAGCCGTCGAACTGGCCGCGCACCACATCGTCCCTGGTCAGCGTCCGGATCGCCCGCAGGACCTGCACCTTCTCGTCGATGAGATCGTCGGCCGAGCGGCCGACCGGCGGTTCCATGGCGAGCAGCAAGAGGATATTGAGCAGATGGTTTTCGATGACGTCGCGAATGCAGCCGACCTCGTCATAGAAGCGGCCGCGGCCCTCGACGCCGAAATCCTCGGCCATGGTGATCTGCACGCTCTCGACGTAATTGCGGTTCCAGATCGGCTCGAGGAAGGAATTGGCGAAACGGAAATAGAGCAGGTTCTGGATCGCCTCCTTGCCGAGATAATGGTCGATGCGGAAGATCGACTTTTCGTCGAAAACCAGATGCAGCACCCGGTTAAGCCAGCGCGCCGATTGCAGATCGTGGCCGAACGGCTTTTCCACCATCAGGCGCGCGCCCTGGGCGGCGCCCGACTGCTCCAGCCCCTGGACGACCACCTCGAACATCGCCGGCGGCACCGCCAGATAGTGCAGCGGCCGCTCAGCGCCGCCGAGCGCGGTCTTCAGCTTCTCGAAGGTCGCAGGCGCCCGATAGTCGCCACTGACATAGCGCAGCAACGATGCAAGCCTGGCAAAGATCTTGTCGTCGATGCTGCCCAAGGCGTTGACGATGCCGTCGCGGGCGCGCGCCTGCAGCTTGGCGAGGTCCCACGGATCGAAGGCGACGCCGATCACCGGCTCGTTCAGCGTCCCTTTGGCCACCATGGCGTAAAGGGCGGGGAAGATCTTCTTGTGGGCGAGATCGCCGGTGGCGCCGAAAAGCACCAGCGTGTCCGATCGTTCCTGGCTCATGGGCGTGCCTCCCTGTCGCCCGTCACGAGCCGGCCTTGGGTTTTTCGACATGGCCGCCAAAGGCATAGCGCATGGCGGACAGAAGCTTGTCGGCGAATTCGGATTCGCCTTGCGAGGAGAACCTGTCGAACAGCGCCGAGGACAGCACCGGCGCCGGCACGCCGGTGTCGATCGCCGCCTTCAGCGTCCAGCGGCCTTCGCCGGAATCCGAGACCCGCCCGCCGAACTGCGTCAACGACGAATCGGCCTTCAGTACGCCGGCCGTCAGGTCGAGCAGCCACGAGCCGATGACGCTGCCGTGCCGCCAGACCTCGGCCACTTCAGCGATGTCGATGTCGAACTGGTAATATTGCGGGTTTTCCAGCGGGCTGGTTTCGGCATCGGCGGTGCGCTGCCGTTTGCCGGCATTCGCCGACTTCAGGATGTTCATGCCTTCGGCATAGGCGGCCATAACGCCATATTCGATACCGTTATGGACCATCTTGACGAAATGGCCGGCGCCGCTTGGTCCGCAGTGAAGATAGCCGAAGGGCGAGGTTCCGGCATCCTTGGCAGGAGCGGGCGAAGCGGCGTCGGCGCCCGGCGCCAGCGTTGCGAAGACCGGATCGAGATGCTGCACCGCGCTGTCGGGGCCGCCGATCATCAGGCAGTAGCCGCGCTCGAGGCCCCAGACGCCGCCGCTGGTGCCGACATCGACATAGCTCAAGCCTTTCAAGGCGAGGCGCGCGGCGTGGTCGACGGCCTCGTGATAATAGGAATTGCCGCCGTCTATGATGATGTCGCCCGGCTCCATCAGGGCAGCCACCTGGTCGACGATCTTGCCGGTGATCGCCGCAGGCAGCATCAGCCAGGCGCTGCGCGGCTTCGCCAGCTTGCCGACGAACTCCTCCATCGAGGCGGCTCCGACCGCGCCGGCGCTCACAAGCGCGGCGACGCTCGCCGGGTTAATATCGTAGACGACGCATTCGTGGCCATCGCGCAGCAGGCGCCGAACCATGTTGGCGCCCATCCGGCCCAGTCCCATCATTCCTATCTGCATGGTCTCGTCCTGCCTTACTTGAGGGATCGATGATCTAGTGGCGCCGTGATTGAAGCATGATCTTGTCCGAAAACCGGTCTCCACTTTGCGGGGTCATGCTCTATCCTGTATCGCCGATGCCGACAGAAAAGTCAGCATTCTCCCAATGGCCGCTATCGGGCCAGAAGAAAGTGAAGACAATGCTATTGCCCGGGCTATTGCCTGGAGCAATCTCGGCAACCTGCAATTCCGCAAGATGGATGCCGAAAGCATTCGCGGTGGTCTCGGTGTCATGGACGGTTGCCCAATTGTCGCTGCTCCAATGAACCACCGCCCGGGCCAGAAGTTCGATGCGCAGCGCCTTGCCTGCCGGGATGGTACGGATCTTGTGGTTGAAGCGCCATGCCCTGAAGCGCGACACCGTCCTGCCCTCGATATAGCGCTTGACGCCTTGCGGCGGCATGTCGAACACCGTGCCGTCGCGCAGCGACCGCAGCAGCTTGATGTGCTCGGAATGCGCCCAGACCAGCGGCTTGGCGCTGCCGGAGGGCCCGCCATGCCGCAATTCGCGCTCCGGCATGTCGGGACCGTCCCAGACCTGCTCCGGCAGCAGGCCGCCCGGTCCGGCAGAGTTCTCGAACGTCCTGAGCAGGCTTGCCGCACTATCCCTGCGGCCTGCCGCCAGCTCGTAATGAGCACGCTCGCCGACCAGCAGCGGCCAGGGCCGGCCCCGGCCGGTTCCATCGAAGGGCGCGCCGTCGGCATGCTCGCCATAGCCATCGCCATTGTAGCGGTACCAGAGCGGGCCCTGCGGCAGTTCGCAGCGCAATTGCGCGTCGATGACCTTGACCGTGTCGAGGATGCGCGGATCGTCGGCCGCCCTGAGGCCGAAGCGGACCAGCGCCAGCGCATCCGGGCTGACGATCGCCTTGGCCGGCCGGTCCGTATCGGCCGGCGGGCGGTTCTTGATCGGGACGTAGCCGTCTTTCGGCGATGCCGCGCCGGCTTTGTCGGGCGGCGCGATGCGGACATAGTAGCCTTCGACGCTGGCTTGCTCGCATGCGGCGGTGCCGGCCACGTAGGTCCAGCGCTCGATCTGATCGTTCCAGACATCGGCGGTTTCGCGCAGATAGTTTGCCGGCTCTGTTTTGCCGGCGGCATCGAAGATGTCCGCAGCCGCAAGCAATGCGGCGATCTCGACCGCAAGTGTGAACGGGCTGTAGCCGGCGTCTTCTTCCCAGCGGTCCTCGCCGGTGACCGGGCCGTTGCGCACGACATAGGCGGCAGCGCGCTCGATCATCGGCATGAAGGAGGAGAGTGCGGCAGGCGGCAAATGGCCGGCGCGGCGCAGTGCGTCGGCAAGCAGCAGCGGGAAGGCGCATTCGTCCATCTGGATGCCCGGCCAATAGGCCGATCCGTCGAGCCAGGCGTTCTGCGGCCAATGGCCGTCCGGCTGCTGGATCGAGCGCAGATAGCCAAGGATGCGCAAGGCTTCCGCCGGGTCGCCGGCAGCGAGGAAGCCGCCGGCGGTTTCGACCAGATCGCGCGGCCAGACCAGGTGATAGCCGCCGAGATCGTCGTCGCCCTTGTTGAAGCCCCACGGGATCGACAGGCTGGCAACGGCTGCTCCGGCGGACGACCGGTGTGTCGCCAGCACCGCCGTGCTGAGGCGGTAGCTGTTGAGGCCGGACGCCGCATGCCGGTCCAGCGGCAGCAATCCGGCCTGCCATTTGCGCCATTTGTCGACGTAGGATCCGGCTGCGGGCTCAAAACCTTGCCTCAGGCTGGCGAAAGCGGTTTCCGCCGCCTGTTGCGGCGTCGTGCCGAAGCCGAGCGCCAGCAATATTTTTGGGTTTGCGGCCGAAAAGGCGATCTCGCCGGTCAGCGCGACATTGCCGTCCTCGGCCCTGCGGCAGGCCGGATCGAGCCGGCCGCCTTGACGAAGCTGCTGCCAGCCGTCGGAGACGCCGACATAGCCGGCCGAGCACGCCTTCCACGGCAGCGACGAGGCGAGCGCCAGGCAGGTGCCGCGTCCCGATGCAAACAGGACAGGCTGTCCTTCATGGTCGTCGATCCAGGCGGTGTTGCCAATGCCGGCGTTGACGAGGTGCGGTGCCAGCAGCGCGTAGACGCGGTAGTCGGCGGCCGCGCCTTTGAGCGGCGTGAACATGATCTCCTGCAGCAAGACGGGACGTTCCGGATCCGTCAGGATGCGCTTTTCGATCCTGTAGGTTCCATCGCTTGCGGTGTTGACCAGCCGGTAGGCAGGCACCCCGTCCGCCAGGGGTTCGATACTGTGTTCGGCGTCGCGTTTTTCTTCCGAGAAATAGCCGTCGGGTCCGGTGACGATCAGCCCCAGATCGCGGGTGCATGCGCTATCGAGGCGCGGGTAGTAGATCTCGTTGAGGATACCGTGGCTGATGGTGAACCAGATCGGGCAGGCCGGCGAGAGCGCGGTGCCGACGCCGCTCTTGGCGCTCGAGGTCCAGCGTGCCGGAATGCCGGGTGCACCCGGGGCAAGGTTCGTCGCCATTCAATCGGTCTCCAGTGCCATCCCTAGACCAGGAGTCGAACCGGTTTCAATGATTGCACCGCAAGTTGATCGCCGGCCATGGTTTGATGTTGACAGCTTGCCGCCTATCTGCATTTGTCTGATAATAGATAAAAAACAAGATTGTGAGCGTATCAGCCAATACCCACCAGCCAGCCATTAACCACCAGTAAGACAGCAACTCACGGGAGGAGTATGACATGAGGAAAATATTCGCTTTGGGGGCTCTTGCGGCGATGCTCGCCGCAGGTACCGCGCTTGCCGACACCAGCGGCAAGAAAATCGCCTTCTCCAACAATTACGCCGGCAATTCCTGGCGGCAGGCGATGCTGGACAGCTACGCCATCGTTACCAAGAAGGCGGTTGCCGACAAGGTGGTCGGCGCCGCGGACGTCTTCACGACGGCCGACAAGGAAGTGCCGACGCAGGCAGCCCAGGTGCAGAACCTGATCCTGCAGGGCTATGACGCGATCGTCATCAACGCGGCGTCTCCGGATGCGCTCAACGGCGCCATCAAGCAGGCCTGCGACGCCGGCATCGTCGTCGTTTCCTTCGACGGTATCGTCACCGAACCCTGCGCCTACCGCGTCGTCGTCGACTTCAAGGACATGGGCAAGCAGGAAGTCGAGCAGATGGCCAAGTTCCAGCCCAAGGGCGGCAACCTGCTGGAAATCCGCGGCCTCGCCGGCACTTCGATCGACGATGCCATCCATGCCGGCATCCTCGAAGGCGTCGCTGCCCATCCCGAGTTCAAGATCGTCGGCTCGGTGACCGGCGACTGGGACCAGACCACGGCACAGAAAGCCGTAGCGACGATCCTGCCTTCGCTGCCGGATGTTATCGGGGTCGTCGACCAGGGCGGTGACGGCTACGGCGCGGCGCAGGCTTTCGCCGCCGCCGGCAAGCCACGCCCGACCATCATCATGGGCAATCGCCAGGACGAGTTGCAGTGGTGGAAGGAGCAGAAGGAAAAGGACGGTTACCAGACCTGGTCGGCATCGATCGCACCGGGCGTATCGACGCTTGCCTTCTGGGTGGCGCAGCAGGTGCTCGACGGCCGCACCGACGTGCCGCACGACCTGCTGGTGCCCTATCTTGCCTTCACCCAGGACGATTTCGAGGCCGCGCTGCCGAAGATTCCGAAGGGCGGCGTCGCCAGCCACGAATACACGCAGGAAGACGCCATCGCGGCGATCAAGGCCAACATCAAGTGAGCATGGCACTATTGTTGCCGCCACGGATAACCGGGTATCGTTGAGGGATGCCCGAGGCCAATGCAGACATCATCATGCCGGACGGCGCCGAAAAGCTTTTCGGCGCCGTCAGTTTGGACATCATAAGACTGGACGGAGCCGAAAAACATTTCGGCGCCGTCCGGGCGCTCGCCGGTGTCGATTTCAGCGTTCGTGCCGGAGAATGCGTCGGCCTCGTCGGCCATAACGGCGCCGGAAAATCGACGCTCATGCATATGGTGGCGGGCACGCTTGCCCCCGACAGCGGGCAGATCGCGGTCCGCGGCGGTGTCGAGGCAAGTTATTCGGTGCCGCGCGCGCAGCAGCTCGGCATACGCTGTGTGTTCCAGGAGCTGTCGCTCTGCCCGAACCTCAGCGTCGCCGAGAACACGCGGATCAACCACGCGTCGCTGCATGGCTTCGGCTGGCGGCGCAAGGCGGCCGATTTGATCGCCGCCAAGCTCGACGAGATCTTCCCCGGCCACAGCATCTCGGCATCCGACATCGTCGGTGATCTTTCCATCACCAGCCGGCAGATGGTGGAGGTGGCGCGCGCCTTCACGGTCACGCAGGAGCCGCTTGAGCTGGTTATCCTCGACGAGCCGACATCCTCGCTCGACGCGCATACCGCCGGCCAGCTGCTGGCGTTCGTGCGCCGCTTCATCGCCGCCGGCAAGAGCTGCATCCTGATCTCGCATGTGTTGGGCGAAGTGCTCGGAAATGCCGACCGGATCGTGGTGATGCGCGACGGCAAGGTGGTCGCCGCCGGGCAGGCCGACGCCTTCGACCGCGACAGGCTGGTGACGGCGATGGGCGGAGCGGAGGCGCGCGAGAAGACCGCCGCAGAGATTGCGAGCGGCAAGCCGGAGCCCGGTCCGCTGCGGGTCCGGGCGCGCCCGGCGCGACAGCAGGACGGCAACGAGCTCGTCGCCCGTGCCGGTGAGATCATCGGCCTTGCCGGACTTGCCGGGCATGGGCAGACCGATCTTTTGCTGGCTATCTTTGCTGCGGCTTCCCGTGCCAAGACCGGCATCGAGGTCACCGCGCCGGTGGCGCTGGTGGCCGGCGACCGCCAGTCGGACGGGATTTTTCCGCAATGGTCGATCGCCGAGAACATCGGCATCCGTTCGCTGGCGCGATTGCGCAACGGCCTCTTGATCTCGCCGCAGCGCGAAGCCGAGCTCGCCGAGTTGTGGCAGCGGAAAATCGGCATCCGTACGCCCGACATGAACAACAACATCTTCTCGCTGTCCGGCGGCAACCAGCAGAAGGCGCTGTTCGCGCGGGCGCTCGGCTCCGACGCCAAGATCGTGCTGATGGACGATCCGATGCGCGGCGTCGACATTGGCACCAAGCTCGAAGTCTACGACCTGGTGCGCGAGGAGGCTCGCCATGGCCGCACTTTCCTATGGTACACCACCGAAACCGAAGAGCTCGACAATTGCGACCACATCTATGTGTTCAAGAACGGCCGGATCGTCGCCAACCTTCGTCGCGACGAACTGACGGAGGAAAAGATCATCCAGTCGTCGTTCGGCGATGCGGCCTGAGATGACAGCGGTATCCGTCGAGAATGGGCTAAAATCTTCGGCTCGCGCCACCAGGCGGGCGCGGATGCTGCGCAGCCTGCTGCCGGCACTGTCGCTGGCGCTGGTGCTCATCGCCATCGCCTGGCTCAACCCGCGCGCCATCAGCTATTTCGGTTTCAGCCTGATGCTCAATCTGGCGATCCCGATCGCTCTGGCGACGATCGCGCAGATGTTCGTCATCGCCGGCAACGAGCTCGATCTGTCGATCGGCACCTTTGTCGGCTTCGTCGGCTGCGTGACGGCGACATGGCTGAAGGACGCGCCGCTGCTCGGCGTCGTGATCCTGCTCGGGTCGATCGGCGTCTACGCGCTGCTCGGCGCGCTGATCCATCTGCGCAACCTGCCCTCTATCGTGGTGACGCTCGGCATGAGTTTTGTCTGGCAGGGCATGGCCATCCTGATCCTGCCCAAGCCCGGCGGCAAGGCGCCGGACTGGCTGCTGGCGCTGATGGCCTTCAAGCCACCCTTCATTCCGTTCCCGATCATCGCGGCATTGCTGATCGCAGCCGTCGTCCATTTTGGCCTGATGCGCACCTCCTACGGCGTCATCCTGCGTGGATCGGGCGGCAATTCAGCCGCACTCAAGCGCGCCGGCTGGTCGCTCCTGCGCACCAAAATCGCGCTGTTTGCGCTGACCGGCCTGTTCGGCGTTTTGTCCGGCATGGCGCTGATCGGCATCACCACCTCGGCCGATGCCAATATCGGCAATGGCTACACGCTGCTTTCGATCGCCGGCGTCATCCTCGGCGGCGGCGAGTTCGTCGGCGGCCGGGTGTCGCCGATCGGCGCCGTCATCGGCGCGCTGACGCTGGCGCTGGCGGCATCGCCCCTCTTGACGTTCATGCACATTCCGCCCGACTGGCAGGTCGCCGCCAACGGCGCCATCCTGATCATCGTGCTGGCGGCGCGGGTGCTGATCAGCCGCAGGGAGAGGTGAGCATGGCATCGCTGCGGGCACTGCTCGCCAGACCCTGGATCTGGTCGTTCTTCGGGGCGCTGCTGGTGTGGCTGGCAACCATCGCCTTCACCGGCGGCTATGGCGGCGGCGGCATGATCACGGCGGCGCTGTCGCTCGCCGTCTTCACCGTCATCGTCGGCGTCGGGCAGATGTTCGTCATCACGCTCGGGCCGGGCAATGTCGACCTGTCGCTGCCGGCCAATATCGGCCTTGCCAGCGCCGTCGCCATGAAGGTCATGGACGGCAATGATGCGATGATCGCGGTCGGCCTGCTGGCAGCGCTTGCCTGCGGCATGGCGATCGGCGCCGTCAACTATCTGCTGATCTGGGCGCTGCGCATTCCGCCGATCATCGCGACGCTGTCGGCCAGCTTCGTCATCCAGTCGGTCGATATCAGCTATGGGCGGGGCCTGCAGATCAAGCCGCCGCCGGGCTTTGCCGACTTCACCAACTGGCAGGTGATCGGCATCCCGGTGCTGGCGATCCTCACCGTTCTGTTCACCATCGGCGCCGGCATCGTTTTGCAGCGCATGATCTACGGCCGCTCGGTGCTGGCGATCGGCCAGAACATCCGCGCTGCCTGGCTGGCCGGCGTCAATGTCGGCCGCACCCGTTTCCTCACCTACACGCTGTCGGGCGCGCTCGGCGGCCTCGACGGCGCACTGCTCGCCGGCTATTTCCGCGGCGCCAATGTCGATATCGGCAATGAGTATCTGCTGGCCTCGATCGCCGTCGTCGTCATCGGCGGCACGTCGGTGGCGGGCGGCAAGGCCAATGTGCCGGGGGTCTGGGGCGCGGCGCTGTTCCTGGTGCTGCTGTTGACCATGCTCAACACGTTCGGCGTCAGCGTCGGCGTCCGCCTGGTGCTGACAGGGCTGATCATCGTCGGCGTCATCACCGCCGCGGGCGGGCAGAAGGCGCTGCGCTAAAGCAAGGCCACCCGGCGGCGAAGGGATATCGATCCGGCCTGCAAAACACGTGGTTCCCATCCGCATGCCAGCGCTGTAAATCCCGTCGCGCTATTGGCCAACATCATTGCGTGAGGTTTGCGTGTCCGATTTCGTCAGCACTACAAGGCACGGCAACGTCGCGGTGGTGAGCATCGACAATCCGCCGGTCAACGCGCTGAGCTTCCATGTACGCGAGCCGCTGATGCAGGCGCTCGTTTCCCTGCGCGACGAGCCGTCGGTCGGAGCAATCGTGATAGCATGCGCCGGGCGGACCTTCGTCGCCGGCGCCGACATCACCGAATTCGGCAAGCCGGCGCGGCAACCGGACCTGGGCGCCCTAGTCGCGATGCTGGAAACCATCGCCAAGCCGACGGTCGCGGCCATTCACGGCACTGCGCTCGGCGGCGGCCTGGAACTGGCGCTCGGCTGCCATTTCCGTGTTGCCGACCGAACGGCAAGGCTCGGCCTGCCGGAAGTCAAGCTCGGCCTGCTGCCGGGCGGCGGCGGCACGGTTCGCCTGCCGCGCCTGGTTGGTCCGCTGAAGGCACTCAGCATGATCGTTTCGGGAACGCCGATCGGTGCGGCCGAGGCGCTCGCCGCCGGCCTGGTGGATGCCGTCTTCGATGGCGACCTGACCGCGCAAGCGGTGAGTTTCGCCAACGAAACGGCCGCGAAAGGCGGTCCGTTCACGCCAGTGCGCGACCGCAATGATCGCCTCGACCAGGCCGACTTGCCGGCGTTCGACAAGGAAGCGGCAGTGCTTGCCGGCAAAGCACGCGGCCTCGAGGCGCCGATCGCCTGTGCGCAGTCGGTCCGCAACGCCCTGACGCTGCCCTGCGACGAAGCGCTGGCGGCGGAGCGCGACCTGTTCGTCAAGCTTGTCGCCGGGGGCCAATCACGCGCGCAGCGGCATTTGTTCTTCGCTGAACGTGAGGCGGCAAAGATTGCCGGCAAGGACGTCGTCAGGCGCAAGATCGCCCGGGTCGGCGTCATCGGCGCCGGCACGATGGGCGGCGGCATCGCCATGGCGTTCGCCAACGGCGGCGTCCCCGTGACCTTGCTGGAAGCGACACACGAGGCCTTGCAGCGCGGGCTGGCGACGATCAACAAGAATTATGCCGTTTCCGTCATCCGCGGCTCGCTGAGCGAAGACGCCAAGCGCCAACGGCTTGGGTTGTTCAAGGGTTCCACCGACTATGCCGATCTTGCCGATTGCGACCTGATCGTCGAGGCCGTGTTCGAGGAGATGGCGGTCAAGAAGGATGTTTTCGGCAGGCTCGATGCCGTGGCCAAGCCGGGCACGATCCTCGCCACCAACACCTCCTATCTCGACGTCAACGAAATCGCCGCGTCGACGTCGCGGCCGCAAGATCTCCTCGGCATGCATTTCTTTTCGCCGGCTAACGTCATGAAGCTTTTGGAAATCGTCCGCGCCGAAAAGACTTCGCCCGACGTGCTGGCGACCATCGTCGATCTGGCACGGCGGATCGGCAAGGTGCCGGTCGTCGTCGGCGTCTGCCACGGCTTCGTCGGCAACCGCATGCTGGCGGCGCGCGGTGCGGAACTGGAGACGCTTCTGCTGGAAGGCGCAATGCCGCGCCAGGTCGACCAGGTGTTCACCGATTTCGGCTGGCCGATGGGGCCGTTCGAGATGAGCGATCTCGCCGGCCTCGACATAGGCTGGCGCAACCGCAAGGCGCGTGGCCAGACGGCCGTGATCGCCGATGCGTTGTGCGAACAGGGACATTTCGGCCAGAAGACCGGCAGTGGCTTCTATCGCTACGAAGGCGGTTCGCGCACGCCGCTGCCCGATCCCGATGTCGAGGCGCTGATCCGCAACAAGGCTGCCGAGCGCGGTGTTGCACCGCGCGCGATCGGCGCCGAGGAGATCATCGAGCGGACGCTCTATCCGATGATCAACGAGGGCGCCAAAATCCTCAAGGAAAAGATTGCCGCCCGCGCCTCCGATATCGACGTCGTCTGGGTCAACGGCTACGGCTTCCCGGTCGGCAAGGGCGGGCCGATGTTCTGGGCGAGCCTCGAAGGCGTGGACAAGATCATCCGGCGGCTGGATCACTGGCACCAGCAGACCGGCAAGGATGTCTTTCGAGTGGCACCCCGGCTCAGGCAAATGGCCGAAACCGGTTCCTGGGACGGCGCTGCCGGCTGAACTTGGGACTACCGAATCCGTGCGTCCATGATCTCGACAAAACGCGCGAACAGACCCGCCTGCGACTTTATCTTGAGCTTGCGGTAAATGTTGCGGCGATGAACTTTTACGGTTCCCGGCACGATGCGCATCGCCCTGGCAATCGATTCCGTGGAATGGCCCTGAAGCACCAGATCGACGACATGCTGTTCGCGCGGCGTGAGCGAAAGGCTCTTCCAGATGTGAGCACGTTCGAACTCACTGACCGGAGTAATCGCCTCGTCTTGCTTCGTCCCAACCGGTCCGTCAGCCGGAAGGGTAGGCCAGCGTAGCCTGACGAGGCTGATCACCGCAGGCGCCATGTCGCGCAGCAACCTGGCATCGGCGGTTCCGAACGGCCCCGAAGCGCGCAATCGCATTAGCGAGACCACCAGCGCGTCCTTTCCCGGCAGCGGCACGAAAAAGCCGACCTCCTCCGCAAGCCTGGTCTGGCTGTAATAGGAGCGGTAATATTCGCTGGCATAGAAGCGATCCGGCGCCAATTCGCGCATGCGCCAAAAGCCTTCCTTGCGCTCGACTGCCGCATGGTGGAACGGATCGAGCAGATAAGGCCCTTCCTGATAGAGCGCGACGAAGACGTGGCTTTCGGCCGGCGAGAATGTCTCGAACAGCAGCGGCGGGCGTGAGGCGCCGCGATAGCCGAAGATCACGCAATGATCGAAGCTGACATGCTGGCGGAGCCAGGCGACCATCGCCTTGCCGAAAAGCTCGCCGCTCGTCTCCCGCGTCGCTGCGATGAGCGCAGCGAGCCGGCTGTATTCATCGCTGCGTGAAACGCCCAATTCATACCCCTCCAGACGAGAAAATAGACGAAATATACCACCTGGGAGGTATATACTAGCCGCCATTGGCTCTGATAGCGTTTCGAGACCAACTAGCCGCTGGAGGCCGCAGCTTTGACCGCAATGCCCGACATCGAGTTTCGCGGGGTCACCAAACGCTACGGCAGCGTGATCGCGGTCAGCGGCATCGATCTTGCCATCCCGCCGTCTGCCTTTGTCGCGTTGCTCGGGCCGTCCGGCTGCGGCAAGACAACCTGTTTGCGCATGATCGGCGGTTTCGAACAGCCAAGCGAAGGTGTGGTATTCATCCGTGGCCGCGACATGGCCGGCACGCCGCCCTATCGGCGGCCGGTCAACATGGTGTTCCAGCAATATGCGTTGTTTCCGCATCTGGATGTGGCGGACAACGTCGCCTATGGCCTACGCCAGGCGCGGCCGCGCCTGTCGTCGCGGGAGATCAGCCTGAAGGCAGGCGAGGCGCTCGCCATGGTTCGGCTTGCCGGCTATGGACGCCGCAAGATCCATGAGCTTTCCGGCGGCCAGCAACAGCGTGTCGCCCTGGCGCGGGCGCTGGTCAACAAGCCGGCGGTGCTGCTGCTCGACGAGCCCCTGGCGGCCCTCGACAAGAAGCTGCGCACCGACATGCAGATAGAGCTGCAGAACCTGCAGCGCGAGATCGGCATCACCTTCGTCCTGGTCACCCACGATCAGGAAGAGGCACTGTCGATGAGCGATTTCGTCTGCGTCATGAATGGCGGGCGCATCGTCCAGCTTGGGCAGCCGAGCGAAATCTACGACGAACCCGCCGACCTCTTCGTCGCCGATTTCGTCGGCAAGACCAATCTCTTGAGCGGCAAGGTCGTCGGGCTCTCGGGCAAGCTCGTCGAGATAGCGCTTGCCGACGGCACCGTCATCGCCGCGCGCAAGCGCACTTCGCTAGCCCAGGGCGAAGCCGTCTCGGTCAGCCTGCGTCCTGAATCCTTAAGTCTCGGCGCGCCCGGAAGCGGCCGGCTGAACGGGCTTGTCCGCAACCGGATCTTTCTCGGTTCCACCGCGGAATATGCAATCGAGGTCCAAGGCATCGGGACACTGCTCGCCAAGGCCGATCATCTGGTTGGCGGTGGAAATCTCTTCAAGCCGGGTGAACCCGTCGCCGTCGGCTTTACAGCCGGAACGCCGCTGGCGTTTCCGGAGAATAACGGGACCAACCAGAGGGAAAACAAAAATGTCGAAATCGTATCGTGACGGACTGCCGATAAGCCCTGAAAAATTCGTCGACCAGTTGATGCGCCTCAAGCGCGGTTCCATCGGCCGCCGCGAGTTCCTTGGCCTCACCGGCCTAGGCATCGCAACGGCAGTAATGGCCCGCGAACTCGGCATCATGCCGTCGCCAGCCTTCGCCCAGGAGGGGCTTGGCGACCGCATGTCGATTGCCACCTGGCCCAATTATCACGACCCGGCGACGTTCGAGAATTTCAAGGCCGAAACCGGCGTTGCCGTCGAGGTGAACGTGTTCGGGTCAAACGAGGAGATGCTGGCCAAGCTGCAGGCCGGCGCCTCGGGCTGGAGCCTTTTCGTTCCGACCAACTACACGATCTCGACTTACAAGAAGCTTGGCATCATCGAGGCGCTGGATATGGCCAAGCTTGCCAATTATGACGGCTCGCAAGAAGACCCGCGCTTCACTGGGGAAGGCACGATCGATGGCGTGACCTACGCGGTGCCGAAGAATTGGGGCACCACCGGCTTTGCCGTCAACACCAAGAAACTGACCAAGCCGATGACAAGCTGGAAGGAATTCTGGGACACGGCCATGGCGGAGGGCGACGGCCGGACCATGGTTCATGATTACCAGCTGACCACGATCGGCAACGCGCTGAAATATTTCGGCTTCTCGTTCAACTCGCTGAAGCCGGACGAACTCGCCAAGGCGGAGGAATTGCTGCTGAAGGTCAAGCCGCATCTGTTCGCGGTCTCTAGCGACTACCAGCCGTCGATGCGTGCCGGCGACGCCTGGATGACGATGTGCTGGACCAATGACGGGGCGCAGCTCCACCGCGACATCCCCGAAATCGCCTACGTGCTTGGCAAGGAAGGCGGCGAGATCTGGACCGACTTCTACGCAGTACCCAAGGATGCGCCGAACAAGCCTGCCGGCTATGCCTTGCTCAACTATTTGATGAACCCGAAAGTCGCGGTCAAGGAGCACCTGGCCAACGGCGCGCCTTCCACCGATGCGCGGGTCAATGCGCTGCTGCCCAAGGAGGTGCTGGACAATCCGATCCTCTATCCGGCGGCGGATCTGCTGAAGCCGCTCGAATTCGGTGCGGCCGCAACGCTAACCGATCCGGGCCGGGCCGAATTGATGGCACGCTTCAAGTCGGCTTGAACCTGGCAGGCTACAGGCTCGATGCAGGCAACTCCCCGGCGGACAGATGTCCGCCGGCACCGGGGCGGTTTTTTCAATGCGCAGCAATGTCCTTCGTCACAATCTCCTGACCGCCCTGCTGCTCGGTCCAGCAACTGCGTGGCTGGTGGTGTTTTTAGTTTTGCCGTTCGTGGCGATTGCCGTTTTCAGCGTCGGCGAGCGGGCGCCGGAAGGCGGCTATCAGGCCGCTTTCACCTTGGCGCAGTTTGCCAATCTTCCGGCGCGGGCGACCGCCTTCTGGAACACCATGGTGCTGGCGCCGGCGGGCGCACTGGCCTGTCTTCTCGTTGCCTATCCGGTCGCCTATTACCTCGCTTTGCGCGCGCCGGAACGGTGGCGGCTGATCCTGCTGGCGCTTGTCGTCATCCCGTTCTGGACCAGCCTGCTGATGCGAACCTATGCCTGGATGTATGTGCTTGGCGGGCGCGGCATCCCAGCTCTCCTGGCCTATGTCGGGCTGGAGGACGTGCGGCTGATCAACACGCCGGGAGCGGTTCTGCTCGGCATCGTCTATGGTTATCTGCCGCTGATGATCCTGCCGATCTATGTCAGCCTCGAGCGGCTCGACCGCCGGCTGCTGGAGGCCTCCGCCGATCTCGGCGCGACGCCGATCTCGACATTCCTAGGCGTGACGCTGCGGCTGTCGCTGCCAGGTGTGATGACCGGCTTCTCGCTGGTCATGATCCTGCTGCTCGGCGAATATCTGATCCCGACGCTACTCGGCGGCGGCAAGGTCTTCTTCATCGGCAACGCGCTGGTCGATCTGTTCCTGCAATCGCGCAACTGGCCATTTGGATCGGCAATCGCCATCACACTTGTGGCGGTTTCAGTGGTCGTGCTGCTTGCCGCGAACCGCATTTCGACCCGGCTTTCGGGTGCCCGCCGGGTGGACCTGATCTGATGCGTGCCTTCGTCGTTGCGGTCTTTGCCTTTCTCTACCTGCCGATCGCGCTGGTGGTGCTGTTTTCGTTCAATGCCGGCCACCACGCCAGCGAGTTCACTGGCTTCTCGGTGCAATGGTACGGCAAGGCCCTGGCAAACCCGTTCCTGGTCGAAGCGCTGAAGAACAGCCTGTTCATCGCCACGACCAGCGCCTTGCTGGCGGCGCTGTGCGGCACGGCGGCCGCGCTTGGCCTGGCTCGTGTCGGCGCGCAGACGCGAGCCGTCTTCGATGCGCTTTTGGGTGCTGCGATCGTCGTTCCTGGCGTCGTCATCGGCATCTCGACGCTGGTCGCGCTGGTCCAGCTATTCGGGGTGGTCAACCCGTTTGTCGCTTCGCTGTGGCCGAACGACCAGCCACCGCGCCTGGCGCTCGGCTATGGCTCGATCATCGCCGCGCACGGGCTGTTTTCGATGGCGCTGGTGGCGATGATTGTCGGCACGCGCCTCGGCAGCCTCGACCGAAATCTGGTCGAGGCCTCGAGCGATCTTTACGCCACCCCGCTGACGACGTTCCGCAGCATCGTGTTGCCGCAGATCATGCCGGCGGTGATCGCCGGCTTCCTGCTCGCCTTCACATTCTCCTTCGACGATTTCATCGTCGCCTTCTTCGTCGCCGGCGCACAGACAACATTGCCGATCTATGTCTTCGCCTCGATCCGGCGCGGGGTCACGCCGGAGATAAATGCCATCGCGACGATCGTGCTCGTCGCCTCCGTTCTGCTCGTGGTGCTTGCCCAATGGCAACTGCGGCAACGAAAACCATCACACTGAAAGACAAAAACATGATTCTGAGAGATCGCATCGCCGTGGTGACGGGTGCCGGGTCGGGGATCGGGCGTGCCGGCGCCATGATGATGGCCAGGGAAGGCGCACTCGTGGTGATCGCCGACAGGGACCAGGCGGCGGGGGAAGCAACCGCTTCCGACATTCGTGCGGCCGGCGGTCGGGCCGAGGCCGTCGCCACCGACGTCGGCGAGGATGCGGCGGTCGAGCAGCTCATTGCGGGAACGCTGGGCCGGCATCGGCGGATCGACATCCTGCACAATCATGCCGGGATCCAGGTCGGCGGCACGCTGACCGAAGTCGGCGCCGACGGCATGGATGCCTCCTGGCGGATCAATGTGCGGGCGCAGTTCCTGGCGGCCAGGCTGGTCATGCCGTCGATGATCGCGCAAGGCGGCGGGGTGATCCTGAATACCGCCTCGAATTCGGGTGTGTTCTACGACCGCGAAATGATCGCCTACGCAACGTCAAAACATGCAGTGGTGGCGATGACCCGGCAGATGTCGCTCGACTATGCCAAACACAATGTCCGCATCAACGCGCTGTGCCCCGGCTGGGTCGATACGCCCTTCAACGACCCGTTCATCGCGCAGATGGGCGGGCGGGCAGCGATCGAGAACTATGTCCGCACGAAAATTCCCATGCAGCGCTGGGCCAGCGCGGAGGAAATCGCCGAAGCGATCCTGTTCCTCGTCTCCGACCGCTCGTCCTTCATGACCGGTCAGGCGCTGGTGATCGACGGTGGAGAAAGCATCGGCTGATCCGCCGCTCCCGGCGGGCGGCAGCTGAAATTCTCTTTGGCCTAACGGCCGGCGGCGAGATGTGCTTTCGTCTCAAGGAGAATGCGGCCAACATGGCTGGGTCGGGAGCAGAAATCATCAGCGCAAACGGGAAGGCTGCATAATGGCCGAGGCCTATATCTGCGACTACATCCGCACGCCGATCGGACGCTTCGGCGGTTCGTTGTCGGCGGTCCGTGCCGACGATCTCGGCGCTATCCCTCTGAAGGCGCTGGTCGAGCGCAATCCAAACATCGACTGGGCTGCCATCGACGACATCGTCTATGGCTGCGCCAACCAGGCCGGCGAGGACAACCGCAATGTGGCGCGCATGGCGCTGCTGCTGGCCGGCCTGCCGAATGAGGTTTCGGGCTCGACCGTCAACCGTCTCTGCGGTTCGGGCATGGATGCGGTGATGATTGCTGCCCGCGCCATCAAGGCCGGCGAGGCGGAGCTGATGATATCGGGCGGCGTCGAATCGATGAGCCGCGCTCCGTTCGTGCTGCCGAAGGCAGAGACCGCCTTTTCGCGCAATGCCGAGATTTACGACACCACGATCGGCTGGCGCTTCATCAATCCGCTGATGAAGAAGCAATACGGCGTCGATTCGATGCCGGAGACCGGCGAGAACGTGGCGGAAGAGTTCGCTGTCTCCCGCGCCGACCAGGACGCATTTGCCGTGCGCAGCCAGGACAAGGCTGTAGCCGCACAAGCCAATGGCCGGCTGGCAAAGGAAATCACGCCGGTGACGATCGCGCAGTGCAAGGGCGATCCGGTCGTTGTCGACAGAGATGAGCATCCCCGCGGCGGCACGTCGATCGAAGCGTTGGCCAAGTTGCCGACGCCGTTCCGGCAAGGCGGCACGGTTACGGCCGGCAATGCCTCGGGCGTCAATGACGGCGCCGCGGCGCTGATCGTCGCCTCGGAAGCAGCCGCGAAAAGATACGGGTTGACGCCGATCGCCCGTATCCTCGGCGGTGCCACCGCCGGCGTCGCTCCGCGCATCATGGGCATCGGTCCGGTGCCGGCCACGCAGAAGCTGTGTGCCCGGCTCGGCCTGAAGCCACAACAGTTCGATGTCGTCGAGCTCAACGAGGCCTTCGCCTCGCAAGGCATCGCCGTGCTGCGCCAGCTCGGCATTGCCGAGGATGCGGAGCACGTCAACCCGAATGGCGGTGCCATCGCGCTCGGCCATCCGCTCGGCATGTCCGGCGCGCGCATATCAGGCACGGCGGCGCTGGAGCTGCGCGAACGTAGCGCCCGCTATGCACTTGCCACCATGTGCATCGGGGTCGGCCAGGGGATCGCGGTGGCGCTGGAGAGATTGTGAGCAAGCGTCGATTTGCCGGACCATTTAATGGCGCGTTCCGCCCACTCAAATTTGACCATGTGGACAAAAGCCGGGCACCGTTCCATAGTTCCTTCGCTGATATTCCAGAGAAGAGAGCCGGCTCGACACGGCGCCAATCAGAGGGGCATGCAATGGACAACGGGAAGAGCAGAATCCAATCGAAACGCGAAGAGCTTTCGCGCCGCAACGTGCTGGAGCTGGGCGCGCTCGGCCTGGCGGCGGCGATGCTGCCGGGCAGCGCCTTTGCCAAGACCAAGAAGCTGAAAGTGGCGGCGATCTTCGCCACGCCGATCGAGGAGCCGTGGGACAACCAGATCCATGTTGCTCTGCAGAAGGCCGAGAAGGAACTCGGCATCGAATACAAATGGTCGGAGAAGGTGCAGACCGCCGATTTCAGCCGCGTCATGCGCGAATATGCGCAGGGCGGCTATGAGCTGGTGCTGGGCGATGCCTTCGCCGCCGAGCGCGAATCGCGCAGGACCGCCAAGCAGTTCCCGAAGACCGCCTTCCTGTTCGGCTCCGGCGCCGGGCCGGCCGAGCCGAATTTCGGCGTTTTCGACAACTGGATCCACGAGCCGGCCTATCTGTCCGGCATGATCGCCGGAAAAATGTCGAAGTCAGGCACGGTCGGCGCCGTCGCGGCGATGGGCATTCCGGAAGTGAACCGGCTGGTCAACGCTTTCTTTGCCGGCGCCAGGGAGGTCAATCCCAACATCAAGAAGAAGGTCGCCTTCATCGGCTCGTTCTTCGATCCCCCGAAGGCAAAGGAAGCGGCGGTCGCCCAGATCGACGCCGGCGTCGACGTCATCTATGCCGAGCGCTTCGGCGTCATCGAAGCGGCGGCGGAGAAGAAGATCCTCGCCATCTCCAACATGTCGGACCAGTCGAGCCTCGGCCCCGACACCGTGATCACCGGGCCGGTCTGGGACATGTATCCGACCGTCGAGCAGGCGATCAAGCTGGTCAAGGCCGGCGTCTTCACCGCGCAGGATTACGGCGATTTCTCGCGCATGGCCAAGGGCGGCTCCTACCTCGCGCCCTACCACAAGTTCGACAAGACGCTGCCGGCCGAGGTCAAGGAACTGGTCGAGAAGAAGAAGGCAGAGATCCTCGACGGCAATTTCCGCGTCGACGTCGATGAGAATACGCCGGTCTCGGACTGAGCGATGTTTTTTGGGGGTCTGGCGCTTGTCGCACCCCCCCTCTGGCCTGCCGGCCATCTCCCCCCTCAAGGGGGGAGATTAGCAGCTTCGCCGACAGCACCTCTTCTTCAGCGCTGACGATTTGCGAAAGCCGAAGTGACATCCGATCTCCCCCCTTGAGGGGGAGATGGCCGGCAGGCCAGAGGGGGGTGCAGCGCATTCCCGTCGATCAAAGCTGAACCGTAAAGCCAATTCCGATCGGGAGCACCCTTGTCAACGCCTGCCCCTCTCATCGAAATGCGCGGCATCTCCAAGAACTTTGGCGCCGTCAAGGCGAACGAGGCCGTCGATCTCAGCGTGGCGCCGGGCGAAATCCTCGGGCTGCTCGGCGAAAACGGCGCCGGCAAGACGACGCTGATGAACGTGCTGTTCGGCGCCTATGCGCCCGATGCCGGCGAGATCCTGGTGCAGGGCCGGTCGGTGGCGATCAACAGTTCGGCCGATGCGCTGGCCGCCGGCATCGGCATGGTGCACCAGCATTTTCATCTCGCACCGCGGCTTTCGGTGCTGGAGAACCTCTTGATCGGCATTCCCGGCAGATCGGGCCGGATCGACCGCGCCGGCGGGCTGGCGCGGCTCGCCGAGATCGGCCGCCAGCACGGGCTGACGCTCGACCCGGACCTCCCCGTCTCGGCGCTGTCGGTCGGCGAGCAACAGCGGCTCGAAATCGTCAAGGCGCTGTTTCGCGGCGCAAGGCTGCTGATCCTCGACGAGCCGACGGCGGTGTTGGCGCCAACCGAGGTCGACGGGCTGTTTTCGGCGCTGCGCTCGATGGCGGCACAAGGGCTCGGCATCATCTTCATCTCGCATAAGCTCAACGAGGCGCGGGCGCTGACGCATCGCTGCGTTGTGCTCCGGCATGGGCGCGTTGCCGGCCGCGTCGATGCGCCGGCCAGCACCACGTCCTCGGAGATGGCGCGGCTGATGTGCGGCCACGAGATCGTGCCTCCGGCCAGAGGACCGTCGATGCCCGGTGCGGCCGTGCTGACCCTCGACGGTATCTCGACATCGCATCATTCCGGCATGGCGCTGCGCGATGTTTCGCTGTCGGTTCGTGGCGGCGAGATCCTTGGCATCGCCGGCGTCTCCGGCAATGGCCAGCGCGCGCTTGCCGAGGTCATCTCCGGCGTGCGTGCGCCCGATGCCGGGAAGATGACCATAGCCGGCAAAACGGTTTCGCGGTTCTCGCCGAGCACAGTCCAGGCGCTCGGCCTCGGCCGCATCCCGGAAGACCGCATGACGACAGGGCTGGTCACCAATCTGCCGCTTGCCGATTCGATGGTGCTGCCGCGCATCGGCATGGCGGCGTTCAGCCGCAACGGCCTGCTCAAGCCGGATGCGATCCGCGCCTTCGCCGAGGCGCAGATCAAAGCCTACGATATACGTTGCCCCGGGCCGATGACGCGCGCCGGGGCGCTTTCCGGCGGCAATCTGCAGAAGGCGCTTTTGGCGCGCGAACTCGCCTTCGATCCGAAGGTGCTGATCGTTTCGCAGCCGACTCGCGGCCTCGACATCGGCGCCGCGCGCTTCATCCACGAAAAATTCCTCGACATGCGCGCCAAGGGCTGCGGCATCGTCGTCATCGGCGAGGATCTGGAAGAGTTGCTGATGCTCTCGGATCGTATCGCGGTGATGTATGAGGGCCGCATCGTCGGCACGCTGAACAGCGCCGACGCCAGCATCGCCAGACTCGGGTTGATGATGACCGGAGCGGAGAGCCATGCCTGATGTTCCGTCTCGAGGCCCGCACCTCAACGCCCGCCTGGTTCAATCTGGCGCTGCCGCTGCTCGCCATCGGCGCGACGCTGATCCTGTGCAGCGGCCTCATTGCACTGGCTGGCGCCGGCGTCGTCGAGGCTTATGGCGTTATGTTTTCGGCGTCGCTGGGCGACAGCTACGCCGTCACCGAAACGCTGGTCCGTGCCGCGCCGATGATCTTCACCGGACTGGCCGTGGCAGTCGCCTTCCGCGCCAAATTCTGGAATATCGGCGCCGAAGGGCAATTGCTGGCTGGTGCGGTGGCGAGCTGTGCCGTCGGTGCAATCCCGATGCCGGGGCCGCTCGCCATGCTGCTGATGGCGCTGGCGGGTGCCGCCGCCGGCGCGGCCGTCGCACTGATCCCCGCCACGCTGCGGGTAAAATTCAGGGTCGATGACGTGGTCAGCTCGCTGCTGCTCAACTCGGTCATTTTCTACGCACTGATGGCGCTGATCGAGGGGCCATGGAAGGACAGTTTCAGCGGCTACCCGATCTCGCCGCCGATCGAGGATACGGCCAATTTTCCGGTGCTGCTCGAAGGCACGCGGCTGCATCTCGGGGTCGTCGCGGCGCTGGTCGCCGCACCGGTCATCTGGTTCGTGGTCGCGCGCACCACGCTCGGCTTCCGCATCAGGGTCACCGGCGAAAACCCGGAAGCCGCACGCTATGGCGGCATCAATGTCGAGCGGGTGCTGATTTCGACGGCGCTGCTGTCTGGCGCATTGGCCGGCCTTGCGGGCGTCGGCGAGGTCGGCGGCGTGCATTTCCAGGTGATGAGCGACATCTCGCCGGGCTATGGCTATTCCGGCATCGTCGTCGCCATGCTGGCGAGGCTCAATCCGCTCGGCGTCGTGCCGGCGGCGATCTTCCTTGCCGCGGTGATGACCGGCGCCGAGGCGATGTCGCGGGCGACCGGCGTTCCGGCCTTCCTCAGCGATGTCATCCAGGGAACGGCGCTGCTCGCCATGCTGGTGGCGCTGCTGTTCACCGCCTATCGCATCCGTCGCGTGGGAATAGCCAAATGAGCGTGGTGCTGGAACAGATCTTCCAGGTCGGCTTCCTCGCCGCGATCATCCGCATCGCCACGCCGCTGGCCTTCGCGACGCTGGGCGAGATGTTCTCCGAGCGCGCCGGGGTGCTCAATCTCGGCATCGAAGGCATCATGCTTTTGTCGGCGATGACCGGCTTCACCGCGGCGAGCCTCAGCGGCAGCCTCTGGCTTGGCGTGCTAGCGGCGGTGCTGACCGGGGCGCTGATGGGCGCCGTGCACGCGCTGTTCACTGTAGCGCTCGGCCTCAGCCAGCATGTCTGCGGCATCGGCGTGACGCTGTTCTCGTCGGGCCTTGCCTATTTCCTCTACCGGCTGATCTTCGGACAGCAATCGGTGCCACCGAACATCAAGGGGTTCGAGACGCTGCCGATCCCGATCCTGTCCGACATACCGGTGCTTGGGCCGGCGGTGTTCAACCAGTTTTCGCTGATCTACATGGCGACGCTGGCCATACCGCTGACCGCCTTCGTGCTCTACCGCACGCCTTGGGGCCTAGCGGTGCGCATGGTCGGCGAAAACCCGCGTG
Organism: Mesorhizobium sp. M0898; assembly: GCF_040319695.1. NCBI lineage: Bacteria > Pseudomonadati > Pseudomonadota > Alphaproteobacteria > Hyphomicrobiales > Phyllobacteriaceae > Mesorhizobium > Mesorhizobium sp. M0898. The sequence continues at coordinate 143,117 of NZ_JAMYOE010000002.1, forward strand.
CCGCCGATTCTGCCGGCGTCAGCGTCATTGCAACACGCTTCCAGGCGGTGATCCTCGGCGGTGCCTTGATGGGACTGGCCGGTGCCTTCCTGTCGATGGCGCAATTCAACGCCTTCACCTTCGGCGTGGTTTCGGGGCGTGGCTGGGTGGCAATCGCGCTCGTCGTTTTCGGCCGCTGGGATCCGTGGCGATCGGCAGGCGCGGCACTGCTGTTTGCCTTCGTTGACGCCTTGCAGTTGCGCATGCAGGCGAGCGGGCTTGGCCATATCCCCTACGAGGCCTTCCTGATGCTGCCGTTCATCTTCACCATCGTCGCTATGGCGGTGATGTCGCGCAATGCGGTGGCCCCGTCGGCGCTGCTCAAGCCGTTCCGGCGCGAAGAGCGGTAGCGGCGCTTCGCCTTTCACATCGCGGTGAAGCCGTTATCGACGAACAGATGGGCGCCGTTGACGAAGCTGGCCTCGTCGCTGGCCAGGAACAGGGCTGCCTTCGCGACCTCTTCCGGCTCGCCGATCCGCCCTTGCTGCGCCGCCATTGCCGCGTCGGAGACATCGACGCCGAGTTTGTCGAGATCGGCGACCTCGCGCAGGCCATGCGGTGTCCTGATGAAGCCTGGACAGACCGCATTGCAGCGGATGTTGCGGTCGCGGAACTCGACGGCGATGGCACGCGCGAACATATGGCAGGCGCCCTTGGTGGTGTCGTAAAGCACCTCCATCGGCGTCGCCGCCACCGCCGAGATCGACGAGGTGCAGACGATGGAACCGCCGCCGGCGGCGATCATGCCGGGCAGCACAGCACGCGTCATCAGGAACATCGAACGCACATTGACGGCATGCAGCCAGTCCCATTCCTGCAGCGTGGTCTCCAGGAAGGGTTTGATGACGAGGGTGCCGGCGTGGTTGAACAGAACCGTAACCGGGCCGAATTTTTCCGTCGCGCCCTTCACCGCCGCTTCGACCTGCGCCTCATCCGATACGTCGGCGACCCAGTGCTCGGCGACATGGCCGCGTTGCCTGATTGCCGCTGCGGTAGCCGCCGCCGCTTCGCCGTTGCGGTCGACGATCGCCACCTTGGCGCCCTCGGCCGCGAAAAGCTCCGAGGCCGCACCGCCCATTCCCGTCGCGCCGCCCGAAATGATGGCGACCTTGCCGGCCAGTCTTGTCCCCATGGTTTGCTCCCTGCTGCCTTGCCGTGACGTCGCGGCTTTCCGCTGAAGCGATGCTATCCCTCATCCATTGGATGGCCAAGGAGCCACAGACACATGGACCTGACGTTTCCTGCCGTCACCCCGGCATGCCGCAAAAGGCAGTGCTAAGCAGTAAAAGCACTAACTTGTCCGCCGTTTGAAGAAAATTGTTCTAAGGATCGCGCGAAAATAGCACTCGACAAAGTCTACTGATTTTATAGATTAAGCGCCGAGACGGAGGTCGATATGTCCTATAGCCAGAACGCTCAGACTGCCCGCAAAGGCCAAAGGCTGGGTTCCGGCCAGGTGTGGCGGCCGGCCTATGCCGGTGCTTTCGCCTATCTCGTCTTTGCCCTTGCGTTTGTATTCACCGGGGCAGTGGTACTGGGGCTGATCCCCTGATTGTCAAGGCTCTGATCATCGAGGCTACCTCGGGATAGCGGCCTGCCGTTTGCAGAAATTCCGGAGTTGATGAACCGAATGCCGGTGCGCATTTGCGCGCCCTGATTCCAACGTGATGGAGGAGATGGCAATGCCGATCGAGTTCACGCATGTTCCCGGTAAGATCCACGCTGCCGACGCCAGCTTTTTCTATGACTTTGTCGAGACCGCGACGAAGCTGTCACTGATCGAGGATGCCGGATTCCAGAGGATCGTCATCGACGACCAGGCCGGGCTGCTGACCAATATGGATCTTGCCGCCCAGACGCTGGACCGGACCTCGTCCCTGGAGGTCGTGCTCACGCATTGGGCAGGCGTGATCGAACCAACCGTGGCGGCGCGACAACTCGCTGCCCTCGACGCGAGAAGCGGTGGCCGGCTGTCGCTCAGGATGCTCAGCGAGCCGCTGAGCGACGACGATGCCGAGGCACGTCCGGCCGGCCACACAGTGGTCTGGCAACGCATTGATGAATATTTGGTGCTGCTGAAGCGATTGTGGTCGAACGACAGGCCGTTCGACCATGAAGGCACCTTTTACAGCATCAAAGGCGGCTATGTGCCGCGCAAGGGGCCGCATGGTGCCGATGTGACCATCCGCATGGGCGGGCAGTCGGGCACTGCGCTCAGGGTCGCGGGCAGGCATGCGGACGTGTTCGAGCTGGCGCCTGGCTCGCTTGCAGAAATTCACCAGTCAATGGAGCGCGTACGCGGCGCTGCTGCCGAACACGGCCGGGCCGGCAAGCTGCGTTTCGCGCTTCCCGTCCGAATCCGTTCGGAAGACAAACCGGCCGCTTCCTGCCAGAAGGCGCTCGAACTTGCCGGGCCGCCGGCGCAGATCGCGCTGTCGCTGCTTTCCTACGCCGCTTTGGGGATCAAGGAGTTCATGATCGTCGGCGTCGACAGGCCACGCGAGATTGCGACCGCCGGCCGCGAGGCGATTGCGCTCTTGCGCAATTCACTGGCACGGCGCGAGGCCGATGTCCCTCAGCCGGGGGCGTTTGTGTCACGCGCAACGCAGGGCGCGCGAGCCGGCTGCTGAACCGTCGTCCCGCGCCTTGGTGACGGGTCTACCACCATTCCGGGAAAGCCGCGTGAGCCGCCCTGGCCAGCGTCGGTATTTCCTGATCGGGAACGGAGCTGTAGGGCCAGAGCAATCGCGGCCCGAGCGGCGCCCAGCCGCCAGCCGCCGCCATCGCCTTATCGAGTGCTGCATCACCGACATTGTAACGGGTGCGAAACGGTAGGACATGTACGGCCAGGAAGGCCTGTATGCGGGCCTCGAGTTCGGCAGCTGCGGCCATGTCGGTGCGGATCATCTGCCACCACTGCACCGCGCCCTTCGGGTTGAGGCAGGCAACGTTGGAGTAGCTGCCATGGGCTCCCCCGGCATAGCCTGTTGCCAGCGTGTGGCCGGGGACGAAGACGGAAAATCCGTCCAGTCTGCGGCGCGTGTCGGCATACCAGCCGGCGTCGCCGCCCGGCAGCTTGGCGCCGACCAGCGATGGCACGGCCGCACGCAGACTGGCGATGCCGTCGAGCGTCAGGCGGCGCTTGGCGTGCGGCGGGTTGTAGAGCACCAGCGGCGTTTCGGGCGCGGCCTCGCAGAGGCCGCCGGCAAAACGCATGATCTCGTCGTCACTGGGCGGCCACCAGTCGGGCAAGGTGAATTGAGCCGCCGTCGGGCGAAGTCCGGCGACCCGCGTCAGTCGCTCCAGCGCGACGCGCGGATTGGACTGGCTGATGCCGATCTGGAAAGGAAGGCGCGCGCGGCCGGCTATGGTTGCGACCAACTCACAAAGCCGGTCGAATTCGGGCTCGGTCTGGCAATGGAATTCGCAGGCCGTGCCATTGGAATAGACGCCGTCGACGCCTGAGGCGCAGAGCCGGGCGATCGTCTCTTCCGTCGCCTGCCAGTCGATCGCTCCGCGATCGTCGATGGCCAGCATCACCGCGCCCCAGATGCCGCGCGGTGCGTGTGCGGGCAAGCGGGCCAGATGGTCGTCGAGGTCAGCGTCCACCGGCGATCTCGTGTTCGCGGCGGGTTTCGTTCGACGCGAAGGCAGCCTCGATAATGGCGATGATCTTGCGCGCATAGATGCCGTCGACCGGCACTCGGCGTGTCATCGGCAATGGCATCGCGCATTGCGCTCCATTCGCGCACCAGCGCGTTATGCATCCAGTTCGGCTCAAAGGACCCGGGCAGCTCGGTCCAGACCGTCTCGCGGCCAAGCATGGTGCCGCGGTCCATGTCGATGCGCAGCGTTCCCCGCTCGCAGACCAGATCCATGGCATAGGTGGTGGCGCCGGTGCGATAGCCGACGCTCTGCACCTGGCCGATGCCGCCGCCGGCGAAGCGCAATCCGAGCAGAGCGCTGTCGTCTGCTTCCTGGTCATGGAACTTGGCGCCGAGCATGCCGCTCACCGACACGACATCGTCATCCATCAGCCAGACCAGGCGATCGACCGCGTGGATGCCGGCCGTCAACAGCATGCCGCCGCCGGTCGCCTTGCGCAGATGCCAGTCGCGGCGATTGTGCTCCATCCACAGCTTGATGATCCAGCTCGATCCGGCGAGCGGCCGGCCGAGCTCGCCTTCCTCCAGAATTTGCCTGGCCGCCATGCAGGGCGGGGCGAAATGCATGAGGTGGGCGACCATCAGCTTGACGCCACCCTTGGCCACGGCGGCGTTGATCGCATCGCAGGCAGCCACCGTCGGCGCCATCGGTTTTTCGAGCAGGATATGCTTGCCGGCCTTTGCCGCGCCGATGGCCATTTCGGCATGGAGATGGTGCGGGCTGGCAATGAGGACCGCATCGACCTCCTTGTCGTCCAGCAGCCTTCGCTAGTCCGCGTAGCCGCGGCCGCCATGTTCAGCGGTGAATTGCTGCAGTGCGTCGGCATTTCCTCGAGAGGCGGCGACGAGGCGAATGCCGCCAGCCTCAGGGATTGCCCGCGCATGGGCTGCGCCGAAATCGCCGGCGCCGATAATTCCTATTCCAATCATGGTCCTGCCTTTTGATAGGCGGCGTCGATCAGCGACATCGCCGCAACATAATCTTCGATGGACACCGGCGGAGGCGCCTTTCTGGCCAGCCGGTCAAGCGTATCGCGCATGAACAGACGATAGCGCGTCGCCGGCAGTTCGACCGGCAAGTCGACGATTGCCGCGTCGTCGAGCGTTGCGCAGATAACATGGTCGCCATGATCGATGAGGGTGGCATTGGCACTGACGATGCGCCACTCGAAGTCACCGCCGGGGCGCATCGAAGCAAAGGTGTAACCGGCCTCGACGATGAACAGCGCGCCGGCCTCGTCTTCCAGCACCAGAAGTGCGTGATCCTCGACCGGGCCGGGATGGATGCGGTTCGCGATCGAAACGCTTTTCAGGCCGAGCTTGCCGGTTGCGAGGCTGAGTGCCGCGTCGACGCCGTGTATGCCGAGATTCCTCAACGCACCCCCGCCACCAACCGCCGGGTCGAGCACCCAGGCGACACCGTCGGCGATGTAGCGTTGCGGCGGGCCGTTGACCAGCCGGAACTGGCAATGCGCCACGGGGCCGGCGCGACCTTGCCGGCGCAGCCGTTCAAGGCCGGCAACGGCCGGCCCGAAACGGTTGGGCAGGGGAACAGCGACAAAAGCCTGGTACTGCCTGGCGAGGTCGCGCAGCGCCATCAGTTCCCTCGTATGGCTGGCCGCCGGCTTCTCCAGGATCAGCGGTACCCTTGCCGCGATGATCGCACGTGCCCGCGCCGGCACCATCGAAGGGTGCCCCATCAACAGGATCACATCCGGCGGGCTGGAGAGTATCTCCTTGAAATCTTCGATAAACGGCAGGTCGTGGTGCGCGGCGAACGCATGCGCTTGGCCAGGATTCTCGTCCCAGATACCGGCGATCTCCGCACCGTGAAAGCGTGCGGCGTCGAGGTGCATTTCGGCGTGCCAGTGGCTCGAGCCGGCGAGGATAATCTTCATTCGGAGGCAGCACGTTTGCTATGGGCTTGCAGGATATCCTACAAGTGGCTATACGACAAGCGGCGGGCAAGCTTCAGCGGATGATGAAAGCAGTGGGATGGCGGAACTGAAGTCGATCGAACCGTTGAGCAGACCACCGCTGCTGCACGTCACCGTGCAGGAAAGCCTCAGGGCCTATATCGAAAGCAACCAGCTCAAGGCCGGCGATCCCTTGCCGCCGGAGACGTTTCTGGCGCAGCGGCTCGGCGTCGGCCGCAACTCCGTGCGGGAGGCCATCAAGGCGCTGGAATCGATCGGCATCCTGGAGACACGGCGCGGCATCGGCGTGTTCGTCAAGGAGTTCTCGTTCAAGCCGCTGCTGGACAACCTGGCCTACGGTTTGCAGGATTCGCTGCGCGACGTCGAAGAGCTGCGCGAAATCCGTCGCGTGCTGGAAACCGGCCTCATCGCCAAGACGATCGAGATGATCAGCGCCGAACATATCGAAGCGCTGCGCCAGTTGACCGAGCGCATGCGGCAACGTGCCGAGCGCCATGAGAGCTTCGCCGAAGAGGACCAGCAATTCCATCAGCTGCTGTTCCGCTGCCAGAACAATCGCATGCTGAGCGCGCTGATCGACATCTTCTGGATGGCGTTCAACAAGGCCTCGAATTTCACCAATCTCGACAATCCGACGCCGCTGGCGACATGGCGCGACCATCACGAGATCGTCGAGGCTGTCGCCGCCAAGGATGTCGACCAGGCGCGTCGGCGGCTCGACGACCATTACCGGGGGATCCAGCAGGTTATCGCCAAAAACCGAACAAGCTGAAGAACAACCTGACTATGCCAAGGGAGGAAACCATGCGCATCAGGACCATCGCATTCTCAGTCGCCGGGCTACTGCTCGCCAGCATTGCCCCATTGACCAGTGTCCAGGCACAAAGCGCCAAGACCATTGCGGGCGGCTTCGACGTCGGCCCGGGCGGTTTTCCCAAGAACTTCAACCCGCTGGTCGCGACCGGCGGCTACACCTGGCTCAGCACCTATTTTGAACCGCTGGTCATCTACAATGCCGGACTGACCGAGATCGAAGGCGACCTCGCCAAGGACTACAAGATCAGCGACGACCAGCTGAGCTATACGTTCAACCTGGTCAACGAGACTTGGCACGACGGCAAGCCGTTCACCTCGAAGGACGTCAAGTTCACCCTCGAGCTTGCCAGGAACAAGGCGTCCGGCAGCCTGTTTGCCGCCCGCCTCGCCAACATCGCCTCGGTCGATGCGCCGGATGACCACACCGCAGTGGTGAAGCTATCGAAACCGAACGGCTCGTTTCTATCCATCCTCTCGCAGCTGATGATCCTGCCGGAGCATGCCCTGGCCGCCCTGCCGCCGGAATCGCTGGCGACAAGCACCTGGTGGTCGACCACTCCGATCGGCACCGGCCCGTTCAAGTTCAAGCGCTACGTGAGCGACCAATATGTCGAGCTGGCAGCCGATGACGATTATCGCGGCGGCAAGCCGAAGGTAGACGTGCTCATCAACCGCTATTTCGAGTCGCCGGCGGCGGCCGTTGCCGCGCTCCGTGCCGGCGAAATCCAGTTCACTTATGTCGAGCCCGACGATGCGGCATCGTTCAAGAGCGACAGCAATTTCAAGGTGATCGAAGGTGCCTCGTACGTGGTCAACTATATCGGCCTGAACCAGAAGGTCGATCTGTTTAGGGATATCCGTGTCCGCCAGGCGATCATGTACGCGATCGATCGCAACGCCATCATCGACAGCCTCTACGGCGGTGCCGCCGAGCCAGCCAATTGCGGCTATGTCGCGCCGCATCTCGTTCCCGCAGGCCTCGAACCCTATGCCTACGATCCGGCAAAGGCCAAGGCGCTGCTGAGCGAGGCCGGCTGGGACAAGATCAACGGCGACAAGCCGATCACCTTGCTGACCTATTACGGCTCGCCGCAAGCGGCCAATGTGATGGCCGCTGTCCAGTCGATGCTGGCCGAGGTCGGCATCAATGTGGTGCCGCGGGTCGTCGATACGCCGACCTACAACGGCATCGTCTACAAGCAAGGCACGCCGGACTGGAACGCCTTTCCGATGGTCTATGCCGGCCTGCAGAACGGCCCCAACCCGGCCGGCCTCAATCCCGGCCTCAACAAGTCGCAGATCCCGCCGGTAGGCTTCAACACCATGCGCATCGAGTTCGACGATCTGAGCACCGCATTGGACGCCGCGCTCGGCCAAACCGATCCGGCCAAGCTCGATCAATCCTGGCAGGGGGTCTGCAAGGTCATGAACAAGGACCTGCCCTGGGCGACGTTGTGGGTGGCCAACCGCTATGGCGTGGCGTCGACCAAGCTGCATGACTTCGTCTGGACGCCGGCGCCGGGCGGCGGCCCCTACGCAGCTCACCCGGGGCGCTGGGACATCCAGTAAGAAACCCGCAAGCAAGCGAGCAGGCGGGACCACTTTGGCGCCGCCTGCCACCGCCACGGAAAGCCCATGCTGAGCTTCATCGCCCGCCGCAGCGCCACAGGATTGCTGATGCTGGTCGCGCTCAGCGTCCTCATCTTCATCCTGTTGCGGCTGGCGCCGGGCGATCCGATCGACGCCTATATCAACCCATCGGTCCCCATGTCGGCTTCCGACCTCGAGGGCCTGCGCGAACGGCTCGGACTCGATCGGCCGCTTCCCGTGCAATATCTCGCCTGGCTGCGCGCGGCGCTGAGCGGTGACTTCGGCTATTCGATCCAGCGCAGCGGCGTTGCCGTGCTGCCACTGGTCATGGAACGCATCGGCCCGACGGCGCTGCTGATGGGTACGGGCCTGGCGATCGCCATCGTGCTCGGCATTTCCGCCGGCATTTTCAGCGCGGTGCGCCGTAACGAACCATCCGACATCGCGCTGTCGGTGCTGTCGTTTATCGGTATCTCCAGCCCGGCTTTTCTGACAGCGCTGCTCGGTCTCTATTTCTTCTCGGTGCTGCTGCGCTGGGCGCCGTCCGGCGGCATGCAGACCGCGGGTGCGCCGTTCTCGGCGACGGATGTGCTTGCGCACCTCGTCCTGCCCGCCTGCCTGCTGTCCGTCGGCCATGCCGCGCTGATCATGCGTTACATGCGCGCCTCGCTGCTTGAAGTGCTCAACCAGGATTACGTGCGGACGGCGCGTGCCAAGGGCGTGCGCGAGTTCTGGGTTATCATCAAGCATGCAACCCGCAACGCGCTCTTGCCGGTCATTACCTTGATCGGCTCGACTGTCGGCATCGCCATCGGCGGCGCCATCTTCCTGGAAAGCGTGTTCAACTGGCCGGGCATGGGACTGCTTCTGGTCAACGCCGTCGGCACCCGCGATTACCCGGTGATCATGGGCGCTACCCTGGTGATCGGCGTTTGCGTCATCCTGGTCAACCTCTTGACCGACGTCGTTTATGCCGTCGTCGACCCGCGCATTCAGGTGGCATGATGGCAATCACGGCGCCAGATCCTACAGTTGACCCGACAGCCGTGCCGCAAACCAAAGGCCCGCTTCGCCGCGCGCTCGACCGCTTTTTTGAAAACCGCGCGGCGCGTGCCGGGCTTTTGATCGTCATCCCGATCCTGCTGGCGGTTTCGACGTATCCTTTGTGGTGGCCGTTCGGTCCTAACACCATCGACCTCCGAGCAATGAACAAGGCGCCGTCGGCCATTCATTGGCTGGGCAGCGACGGCGTCGGGCGCGACGTCATGGCCCGGCTGCTGCAAGGCGGACGGATCTCACTGCTGGTCGCCGTCTGCTCGGTCGCCATATCGACCGTCATCGGCTTCCTGGTCGGCGCCGTCGCCAGCTTTGGCGGGCGTCTTGTCGACGGCACGGTGATGCGCCTGGTCGACCTGGCGATGACGCTGCCGCCGGTGATCTTCCTGCTGGTGCTGGCTTCGATTGCCGGCACCGGCATCGCCCCGACCATACTGGTGATCTCGCTGCTCTCCTGGCCGGTGCTGTCGCGCATGGTGCGCGCCCGGCTGCTCGAACTGCGCGAGCGCGATTTCGTCGTTGCCGCCCGCGGCATGGGCGCGAGGCTGCCGCATCTGCTGTTCCGGCATGGCCTGCCCAATTGCATCGATATCCTGGTCGTCTACGCCACCTTGCAGATCGCCAACGCCATCCTGCTCGAGGCCGGCCTGTCCTTCCTCGGCCTCGGCATCGCACCGCCCGAAGCCAGCTGGGGCAACATGCTCAATCTCGCCCGCTCCACCGTGGTGCTTGAAAATTACCCTTGGCAATGGATGTTCCCGGGCGCCGCACTGGTGCTCACCGTGCTCGCCATCAATTTCATCGGCGACGGCCTGCGCGACGCATTCGACCCCCGCTCCGATCTCAACTGACCTCAAAGGTTTATCAAAATGCCCCTGTTTACCGGCGTCGTGCCACCTGTCGTCACCCCGCTCAATGCCGATTTCAGCATCGACTTTCCGTCGTTCACCCGCACCATCGAGAACCTGCTCGACGGCGGCGTTCACGGGCTGTTCGTGCTCGGCTCGACCAGCGAGGTGGTCTTCCACGACGAGGCGGGCCGCAGGGCCGTCCTCGAGCACGCGGTCAAGGTCAATAACGGCCGGGTTCCGATCTTCGCCGGGGTCATCGACCCGACGACCGACCGCGTCATCAACCACGCCCGGATCGCCAGATCGGCCGGCGCCGACGCCATCGTCGTCACCGCGCCGTTTTATACCCGCACCAGCCAGCCGGAGATCGGCGACCACTTCCGCTATATCAAGGATGCGATCGACATTCCGGTCATCGCCTACGACATCCCGGTCTGCGTCCACGTCAAGCTGGAGCGCAAGACCACGGTCGGCCTCGCCAGGGAAGGCGCCATCGCGGGCATCAAGGATTCCAGCGGCGACGACGGCAATCTGCGTTACGTGCTCAAGGACATGGCCGACGCCCCCGGCTTCTTCGGCATGACCGGCTCCGAGATCCTGGTCGACAGCGTGCTGGCGATGGGTGCGCATGGCGTCGTGCCGGGGCTCGCCAATGTCGACCCGCATGGTTATGTCAGGCTGTGGAAGCTGACGCAGGCGGGCCAGCATGCCGAAGCCCGCGTGGAGCAGGAGCGGTTGCTGAAACTGTTCGAGATCGTCTGGATCTCGCTCGGCAGGACCAGCGCCGGCTCGGCCGGCGTCGGCGCCTTCAAGGCGGCGATGAAGAGCCTCGGCATCATCGCGTCGAACACCATGGCGCGGCCGCAGCGCAGCCTGAACGACGAGGAAACCGCAAAGATCGACATGATCCTTCGCGATGTGGGGCTGCTCCGCTGAGCGCCATGCCGATCCTCTCGATTTCCGGCCTGCGCGCGGTGTTCCGCATCGCGGGGCGCGACATCGCGGCGGTAAGGGATGTCGACCTGACGATCGGCTCCGGCGAGACGGTGGCGCTTGTCGGCGAATCCGGGTCCGGCAAATCTGTCACCAGCCTGTCGATCATCGGCCTGTTGCCAAAGAGGGTCGGACATATCGCCGAGGGGTCGATCGCGCTGCGGCGCAAGAACGGCACGGTTACCGAGCTGACCAGCCTCGATGCCGAGTCGCTGCGCAAGATACGCGGCAATGAGATCGGCATGGTGTTCCAGGAGCCGATGACCAGCCTCAACCCGGTCTACACGATCGGCGAGCAGATCGCCGAACCGATCCGCATCCATCTCGGCAAATCGCACCGCGAGGCAGAAGCAGACGCGGTGCGGCTGCTGGAACAGGTCGGCATTCCCGATCCGAAGCGGCGGGCGCGGCAGTATCCGCACGAACTTTCGGGCGGGATGCGCCAGCGCGCTACCATAGCCATGGCCCTGTCCTGCAATCCAGGCTTGCTGATCGCCGACGAGCCGACGACTGCGCTGGACGTCACCATACAGGCCCAGATCATCGATCTTTTGGCCGAACTGCAGGCGCAGCGCGGCATGGGCATCCTGTTCGTCACCCACAATCTCGGCGTCGTCGCCGAAATCGCCGACCGGGTAGCGGTGATGTATGCCGGGCGTATCGTCGAAACAGGTCCGGTGAGCGAAGTGTTCACCCGTCCGCGTCATCCTTATACGGCAGGGTTGATGCGCTCGGTGCCGAGGCTCGGCCAGGCCACGGCGCTGAAGGCGGCGGGAACGCCGCTGCCGACCATTGCCGGAAATGTTCCGTCGCTCGCCTTGCTGCCCAAGGGCTGTTCCTTCGCGCCGCGTTGCCCGATGGCTATCGCTGCCTGCCGCGCTGCGGTCCCTCCATTGTTTGGGGCGACGCCGACCCAGCAAAGCCGCTGCCTGCGCTGGGAGGAACTCTGATGGCCGACGCCCCTTTCCTCGCTGTCAAAAACCTGACCAAGCATTTTGCGCCGACAGCGTTCTCGCGCGGACCCGTCGTAAGGGCGTTGGAGGATATTTCTTTCGATATCGGGCGTGGCGAGGTGGTCGGCCTGGTCGGCGAATCCGGCTCCGGCAAGACGACGATCGGCCGCTCGGTGCTGCGTCTGATCGAGCCGACATCCGGCCAAATCAAATATGACGGCACCGACATCACCAGGCTGGGTGCCGCCCAGTTGCGCCGCCAGCGCCGCAAGATGCAGTATATTTTCCAGGATCCCTTCGCCAGCCTGTCGCCGCGCATGACGATCGGGCAGATCCTCACCGAAGGCCTGGACATTCAAGGCATCGGCAAGAAGTCCGAGCGGCGGGCGAAGGCCGAGAAGGCACTTGCCGCGGTCGAATTGCCGGTCGACGCCTATGACCGTTACGCCCATGAATTTTCGGGCGGCCAGCGCCAGCGCATCGGCATCGCCCGGGCACTGACGCTCGAGCCGGAATTCATCGTTGCCGACGAGCCGGTCTCGGCACTCGACGTCTCGATCCAGGCGCAAATCATCAATCTGTTGCGCGACCTGCAGCTCCGGCTCGGCCTGACCATGCTGTTCATTTCGCACGATCTGGCTGTCGTCGAGTACATCTGCGACATGGTCATCGTGCTCTATCTCGGGCGCATCATGGAGGTTGCGCCGGCGGCCGAGCTTTATGCCCGGCCGCAGCATCCCTACACGCGCGCGCTGCTGTCAGCCATTCCGTCGCTCGATCCGCTGGCCAGGCAAAGCCGGCAGGTGCTCAAAGGCGATATTCCAAGCCCGGCAAACCCGCCGTCGGGCTGCGTTTTCCGAACCCGTTGCCCGTTCGCGCTGGAAGCTTGCGCCGGGGCTGTACCGCCGCTGAGGGCGACAGCCGAGGGCCATCTGAAGGCCTGCATTCGCGACGACATCGCTTAGGTTTTCTGCCCTCGGCCTACGGGAGAACTTGGGCGAGATGGACAAGGTCGTCGGCCACAAAGTCCCAGCTCTCAAGAGGCGAGAGATCGGTCGTCTCCGCCGGGCCATGCTCTTTTGGCCGAGCAACAAAGGCGGTTCCGATACCGCACCTTCGTGCCGCGGCCAGGTCGTCATTGTGCGCGGCGACTAACACGGCCTCCGCAGGTCGCACCCCCAGGATCTCCACTGCGCGGAGATAAGCCTGCGGCGCAGGCTTGTAGGTGCCGAACACATCCGAGCCAAGGACGGTGTCCCAAGGCAGGCCGGCGCGCTTGGCCATATCCAGCAACAGCCGGGTATTGGCCCCTGATAAGGGCACGATGATGAAGCGTTCCTTTAGCCTCGCAAGGCCTTTTAGCGGATCGGGCCACGGCTCCAGCCGGTGCCAGGCGAGGTTGAGTTCCTCAAGTTCGGCGGTCGGCAGCTCGGACGGGGCCAGCCCGAACTGGACGAGGGTGGCGTCCAGATTCTCCCTGTTGATCACGTCAAGTGACACGAAAGGCCGGTGCCCCGTCCGCACCGCCTCGGTCGAGGCGTCATAGCGCGACGCCCACGCATCGGCGAATTCACCGGGATCGACCTGCTCTGCACCAACTCGCGCGAGGAAGGCGCCGGCCTCTCTTGCGATACCGCTGCGCCAGTCAACGACGGTTCCCAGAACATCGAAGAATAGAACTCGAGTAGTGGTCATTGAGCTTTCCTCCGACCTCATTGAAACGTCGCCGACGCCAACCCATATGCAATGCGCGTCGGATGTTTCCTCCCATTCGTCCGGCGCGTTCCCCTCTGAAGGTTTTCGACCTTCACATCTGGCCGGGCTTTGCAGCCCGGCCTTTTTTTGCGGGTAAGTGAGCCAGCCGAGATCATGGCGCAGGTGTGCCCAGCGTATCGATGCGTTTCGCCAGCGCCGCGGGATCGCCAAGCACGCGCAGCGTCTTCAGCCGAGCTGTGCCGCCGGCAGCGATCGAGACGCCCGATGCCGGCACGCCAAGCGCCTTGGCTACCAGCCTTTCCAGCGCTCGATTGGCGGCTCCGTTTTCCGGCACGGCGCGGACGCGAGCCTTCAGATGGCTTCGTCCATCCGCCGATGTTTCGATGCCTTCCAGCCTGTCCATCGCTGATTTCGGCGTCAGCCGGACAAACAGGTCGATGCCGTCGGCGCGCGTGCGGAACGGCGCACTCATCGACGCCCTGGGCTCAGACGACCAGCGAAAGCACGGTGGTGAGCAGGAACTGCCGGATGAAGAACAGGATCAGCAGCAGGATGATCGGCGAGATGTCGATGCCGCCGAGGTCGGGCATGAAGCGGCGGATCGGCCGCAGCGCCGGCTCGGTCAGCCGATAGAGCATGTTGCTGATGGTGTCGACGAACTGGTTGCGGGAGTTGACGACGTTGAAGGCGTAGAGCCAGGAAAATATCGCCGAGGCGATGATGATCCACCAGTAAAGGTCAAGCGCCATGACAATGGTCTGAATGAGGGCGATCATGCCGGTCTCCGATTGTTGCCGACATGTAGCCACTGTAGGTGAAAGCGGCAAGAGCCGCCTTCTGCCGCATGGGCGAGGGCGCACGAACGGCCGAGCGGCATTTCGGCAGCAAGCGCAGCCTTGACAGGAAACCGCAGCGGCCGATAAAAGCCCCATCCGCTGGACGGGGCTGTAGCTCAGCTGGGAGAGCGCGTCGTTCGCAATGACGAGGTCAGGAGTTCGATCCTCCTCAGCTCCACCAGCGGATTTTTTCGGACCCTTTGCCTGGATGAATTCCAAGGAAATCCTCCTTGGATTCGCGGCGTCTCTCAGACGAAGCTCGCGAACGCATTGCAGGCCTCTGCCGGCTTGGCACTATCGTTGCCGGGTGGATTCACATCGGCGACGTAAAGACCCTCTACACCAGTAGCGTATGCGGCCTATTGCCACTGCGCCTCGTCCTTGCCAGACTTGGTCCGTCTTCAAAACCGAGGGGAATTCACCATGACCAGCACGACAAGGCGTGATTTTGTAGGTCTTACAGGAATGGCAGCGACTGCCCTGGCCGGTGCTGTTGCAACACGAGCTACCGCTGGGGAAAGCGACGTATCGCCATCGTTCGATGAGGTTCTTCAAGAGTACAATCAAAACAACACAGAAAGGACTAGATCAAAGCTGGCGATCTATGTGGTCCTTTCTCACCTGCACGCCAGTCTCGAGGAGGAATTTAGCGACCTTGGGCTAGAGCTGCCTTTAGGGAAAAAGGCCTTGCCATCGAACCTGCCGGCCAATTTCGCCGACGCGCAGGTTGCACCCCTTCCTTGGCTCTTCAAGCCCTCGGAAGTTACCGACCACGAACGAAACGGCTATGCGACGATTGCAATGCGAATGAACGCAGTGATGGCAAGACACACCGCCGACGTGAGTGTCGGGGTTTCGCATATCATGTCGCACAAGGGATAGGCGCGACCTTGCCGGCGAGAACGGCACGTCAGGCGAGCACAACGCCGGCCGGCGATTTGTTGTTGCGGGCGAACCGATTACCTGTTTTGGCGAGGCGACTGCGCTGCGAGAGTCCTCACAATGGATAAATCCCTCCGGGACGCGCCGCGCGAGATAGCAAAGCTCTCGGCACCACGGCCAGTGGGAATTGTCAGCCGTCCGCGCGTAGTGGCGCTGCTGTCGCAGGCCCTCGACAGCGGTGCATGCTGGCTGGCTGCGCCTGGTGGATACGGCAAGACCACCGCGGTGATCGACTTTCTGGAACACGGCGGGCTGGAACAAGGCGGGCTGAAGCAAGGCGGGCTGAAGCAAGGCGAATCGGCGTACAACTGGTATCGGGTCGACACCGAGGACCAGGACGTTGCGCGCCTTTTCCACTATCTGACGCTGTCGCTCGACGGCAGGTATGCCGGCATGCCGGTCTTTGGTCCGGAATATGCCGACAATTCCGACGATTTCGCGCGGCTGTTCTTCCGCACCTATTTCTCGCGGCTTGATCCGGGCACGATCCTGGTCCTCGACGATCTGCATCGTGCCGATGCGCCAGGCTTTCGCCGGACGCTGGCGATCCTGTTGCGCGAACGCCCCAACACTGTCCGCTGCATCTGCACATCGCGGATGCTGCCTGAGGGCGACGTCGCCGACCTCGTGCTGTCGGGACAGTTGCCGGTGCTCAACCAAACGCTGCTGGAGTTTTCGCCTGGGGAGGCTCGCAACCTCGTCACCGCCCGCTCGCAATCGCCGTCCGAGGTCGGCGACATTTCGGAGGCGCGCGGCTGGGCGGTGGGCCTTCTCCTGCTGGCCAACGCCGGAATGTACTACCCGCTTTCGCAGACCGGCCCCGCCGGAGGCGCCGGCCTTCGGGAGATTGTCGGACGTTATTTCCTGCGCGACATCGCGCCGGAGGACCAGGATCTGCTTATCAGGCTCAACGTTCTGCCGGAGATCAGCACGGAGCTTGCCGATGCGTTCCTGGGCTCGCCGCAGGCTGCTCGCCTGCTGGTGCGGCTGCAGCATCGCCAGCTGCTGATCACCCGCGACGGTCCGGGCGGCGCCGCCTTCCAGCTGCATGACTTGTTGCGCGAATACCTTGCCGGCCTACTGGACCGGCGCGTGACGGAAGCGGACCGTTCCAGGCTACGCGAGCAGGCAGCAAAGGTCCTGCACGAGGCAGACAAAACCGACGCGGCAATCGTGCTGGCGTTGCAGGCGGGCGCCTGGCCGCTGGCACGCCAGCTCATTCTGGAGTGCGCTAACGGCGTTCTCTCGCAAGGGCGCAGGGCCAGCTTGGTCGAATGGTGCAACAGGCTGCCCCCCGACCAGATGGACGGGTGGGTCCATTATTGGCTGGGCGTCGCCTTCGCATCGGACGATGCGAAGGCCGAACCGCACTTCTCCAAGGCATGGCAAGCATTCGAGAACACCGACATGCGCGGCCAATGCCTGACGGTCGCGCGGGCGGTCGTAGTCAAGACCGCCAGCTGGCGTACGCATGAGGGGCTGGCGGATTGGACGCGCCGAGCCTCACAGCTTCTTGCCAGGGGATTGCCGGAGTTGGATCCGGAGGAACTCATGATGGTCAGGCTCGGCATCCTGCGGGCCGTCGATTTCGCCGAACCTGGCGAATTCGACGCCCATGACGCGAAGCGCCTCGTGAATGATATCCAGCAGCGCCTGACACATCTGCCGATCGAGGATTCGGTCGAGTTGCGCCTGCTGGCAAGCGAAGCGCTCATCGACTACGCGACCTCGTCGGGGCAGCGCGACATTTTTGCCAATGCCGTGGACAGCGTTGCCGCCGATCTCGAACATCCGGATATCCCGCCGTTGGTGCTCGGCATGTGGCTGGTGTCCTTTGGCTCGGCCAGCGGCCGTTACTTCCCCTATTCGCGGCGCGGTTTTGTCTATGCCTCGGCCGAGGATGCGTTGCGACGCGCAACGGCGATAGGCGAGCAGCACGCCTTACGGGGCGTCGAGTTCAGCGCGCTCTATCAGCTTCAATTGCTGATGAAGCTTCACAACAGGTTCTCGGAATTCAATGCGCTCGTCTCCCGGCTGGGCGAGATCGCGGACAGCAGGTTCACAACCCAGGTCGCTGTAGTCGCCGACTGCCACGCGGCGATGCACACGCGCAACGGCGACTTCGTCAAGGCTTATCTCGACTGCGATGCCTTCATGGATGCGATCGAGCGGGCGAATGAGCCGATGATCGAACGCTGGCCGCATTACGTCACCAAATACCAGGTCCTGCTGGCCGATCGGCGTCCAGCGGAGGCCATTGCGCTACTCCAGGAGATCGTCGAAAGGCTGAGCGGCGGCCCTCGCCAGCGCGTCGAACTCAACATTCTGGCCGCTCGGGCCCTGGAGCAGAAGTGGAACGGCGGCGCGTCCTATGGCAGTCGTCTGGCTGAATTCATGGAGGCGTTGCGCCAGGTCAACCCCTCCGCAATCCTGCTCAACCTGCCGGACCTATTGGCCGATCTTGTCGCCGATGCGCTGGAGCGAAAGATCGACGTCGATCTCTGCCGCCGTGTCGTTCGGGCGCGATATCTGGTCCCGCCCGCTGGCCGACCCGTCCAGTGGCCTTGGCCGCTCAGGATCCACTTGATGGGAGGCTTCCGCCTCGAAATCGATGGTGCCGAGGTCGCGCCCGGTGCCAAACCTACCCGCGCGCTCGACATATTGCGCATTATCTGCCTGTCGAGGGACCAGGTCTGTTCGGTGGAAACCCTGCAGGATTGGCTCTGGCCCGACCTCGACGGCGACCAGGCCAAAGCGGCCTTGGAGCAGGCGCTGCATCGTCTGCGCAAATTGCTCGGGCAAGGCGAACTCGTAACGCTGAGAGAAGGCCGTTTGCGGCTCGCTGCCGACAAGGTCTGGATCGATCTGCAGGATTGGGAAGACCGGCTGAAACCCGTTCTGTCGGGCCAAAGAGACTGCGCAATCGAGGAGCAGGAGATGCTGCTGGAAGGCTTTGTCGGCCCGCTTTTCTCGAATGCCCCGATGCCCGCCTGGTCGAATGCCGCGGCCGACCGGGTGCGGGATGGGTTTGTGGAGCTTGCCGTGCGGATCGCCAAACACTGGCAGAGTCAAGGCAATGCGGATCGGGCACGCCAGGCGTGCCGGCGTGCGCTCGATTTCTACCCGGAATCGGCCAAACTCCATGGCACGCTCATCCAGGAGAGCCTCTCCAGGAACGATCATGCCGGCGCCATCGAGGATTACCGGCGCTATGAACGCGCGCTCGCTTCGACCGGCGATGACGAGCCCTCGCCTTTGCTGCGTTCGCTCGTGCGCCCGTTTCTCTAGACCGGTTCATCGTTTCACGGAAACGCCGAACCGCTCTATCTCTTTATTTTTGCGCAATTCCGGACGGAAAACCGTTCCACACTTTTCCTGGAATTACTCTGGCGCAGCTCGGAACTCTGTAAGCCGTCCGTAAGTCGCGGTCTGGGAACCTCGGCTCGTCGATCAAAACCGATCGCCGGAGGCCTGAAGCCCCCGATACCAACACTCACAGGAAGGAAAAGGTCATGCCGTATACTGCCAGAGCAACTTCGAGAGTGCGTGCCGGCACCATCCGCGCTGGAGCCACAAGACTTTCCGACCAGCTCAGGATCGGGCCTTGGTCGCTCCTCTCGCCCGAAGCTGTCATACAGCAAAAGTACAACTCCCTTGGAGGCGCCGGCTTCGCCGAGATCGACAGGAAGGACACTGGAAAAGCCTGGTATCTCAAGAACGGCTCATGCATTTGTTACAACGATGCCATGCACGACGCCTTTGAGATCCATGGCGAAATCTACAGGAAGTGGATTGCGCTTGGCGGTCTCGCGTGGGGCATTCCCTGCACCGACGAAACCGGAACTCCCGACGGCGTCGGCCGATACAATCACTTCAACAACAATACCGCTTCGATCTACTGGACACCGAACACCGGTGCTCAAGCGATTTGGGGGGCAATTCGCGGCAAATGGGCAGCAATGGGCTGGGAGCGCTCGGTTCTCGGCTATCCGGTCACCGACGAAACCGGAACTCCCGACGGCGTCGGGCGCTACAACCATTTTGCCAATGCCGGCTCGATCTACTGGACACCGAACACAGGAGCCAACGTGGTGTACGGTGACATCCGCAAGAAGTGGGAGAGCCTGGGCTGGGAACAGTCTAATCTGGGATATCCCACGACCGACGAGACCGAATTTGCCGATGGTGGCCGTGCCAATCTGTTTGAAAACGGCGGCATATACTGGTGGCCCGACACCGGCGCGATCGACCTTCGAGACGTCGTCGTCCACTATACCGGCCTCCATTGCTTCGGCGAGACCGACTGGGATCAGGGATCGAGTGCGGACGAACCCTATGTCATCGTCAGCGTGACAACGCCGCAGATCGCCGACACCAGGCGCAGCCAGGTCTATGGCGACGTCGATGCCGGAGATACGAGACCCGACCTTATGGAAATCTATCGAGGCAAGCCCTACGGCATCAATATCGGCACGGTGCTGATGGAAAACGATTTTGGCGACCCCAACAAATACAAGGACGAGGTGCAGAAGATCGTCATGGGCGTCCATACGGCGGGCACGCTGGCTTTGGGCCTCATTCCGGTGGCAGGACCTATCATTGCCGCGATAGCCGGCCCCGCCCTGGGATCCTTGATGCCATCGATCGGCGGCGCCATCAGCGATCTCTTCGATTGGGGCGATGACAGGATCGGGAGCGCGACAGTGACCATCTCCGCAAAGCAGATGGTGTTGCTCGCGGCACGTACGAACAATACCACCTTCAGCGGGATTGGGTTCAAAGTGGAAACGCCCCTGATTTCCGGCGAGGGGGCTTCCTACAAAGCCTATTTTGGCTTTGTGCCTGCCTAGGCCAATCGCCTCGGCAAAAACCTTCGCCGAGACAATCAAACTTACCAGCCCCGCCTTCCATTGGCGGGGCTGCCACTTCGCGACTGAGAGTTTCCGTAGCGGTCGTCGCAAGGCGCGGTCCGGATGCGGCAGCGGCCGATCAGCATAGCGGGCAAGCTGTCGTTGCCTAACCCCGCACAGCCCGTAGCGCCGCCATGAACGCGGCTCCTTCGGCCGGAACGATGGAGACCGCATTAAGTGCGGTCACCTCAACGACGCGGCCGCAGCCAACGAGGCCGAACGGGACCGGCGGAAACCGGATCAGGCGGTGCGCAACCCGCCGCCATGACAGCCGAGATCAATCAGGATGGAAAGAGAACGGTGACAAGAGCGGGCATGCATCACACCAGCCCGCGCTTGGCCATCATCGCTTCCGGGGAAGGCATCTTGCCGCGGAAGGCGGTGTAGAGTTCTTCCGGGTCCTTTGAACCGCCGGCGGCGTAGATGTTCTTGCGCAGCCGCTCGGCCAGCGCCGGATTGAAGGGATCGCCTGTTTCCTCGAAGGCGGCGAACGCGTCGGCGTCGAGCACTTCCGACCACATGTAGGAGTAATAGCCGGCAGAATAGCCATCGCCGGCGAAGATATGGCCGAAATGCGGGGTGCGGTGACGCATGGCAATGGTGTCAGGCATGTCGAGCTTTTCGAGCGTCTCGGCTTCGAAACGAAGCGCCTGTTCCGGTGCATCCGGCCGGGCGTGGTAGGCCATGTCGACCAAGGCCGAGGCGGTGAACTCGACGGTGGCGAAGCCGGCGCCGAAGGTGCGCGCCGCCAGCATCTTGTCGACCAGCGCCTTTGGCATCGGCTTGCCGGTCTTAATATGCAGCGCATGCTTTTCCAGTACCGCCGGCACCGTCAGCCAGTGTTCGTAGAGCTGCGAGGGCAGCTCGACGAAATCGCGGCTGACCGAGGTGCCAGCGACCGATGGCCAGGTAACGTCGGTCAGCATGCCGTGCAGCGCGTGACCGAATTCGTGGAACAGGGTCTTGGCCTCGTCGACCGACAGCAAGGCTGCCTCGCCGGCCGGCGGCTTGGCGAAATTCATGATGTTGTAGATGACCGGCTTGGAGCCATCGCCAAGCTTGTAGCCGGATTTCAGCGCGCTCATCCAGGCGCCGGAGCGCTTCGAAGGCCGCGCGAAATAGTCGGCGAGGAACAGGCCGCGCTCGCTGCCGTCGGCATTCTTCACGACGAAAACGCGAGCGTCCGGATGCCAGGTGGCAATGCCCTTCTTTTCTTCGAAAGAGATGCCGAACAATCGTGTTGCCACGTCGAAACAGGCGTCGATGATGCGGTCTAGCTGCAGATACGGCTTCAGCTCGGCCTCGTCGAAGGCGAATTTCTCTGCACGCAGCTTCTCCTGATAGAAGCGCCAGTCCCAGGCAGCGAATTTCTCGTTGCTGCCGGCCTCGACCGCCAGCCGCTGCAATTCGGCCTGGTCGCTTGCGGCCTTTTCCACCGCCTTTTCCCAGACCGGATCGAGCAGCGCGTGCACCGCCTCCGGCGTCTTGGCCATGGTGTCGTCGAGCTTCAATGCGGCGTAGGAAGCATAGCCGAGCAGCTTCGCCTTCTCGGCGCGCAGGCGCAGCATGTCGCGCACCACTTCCGTGTTGTCGGTAGCGCCGCCATTCTGACCACGCATGATGAAGGCGCGGAACGCCGTCTCGCGCAGGTCGCGGCGTTCTGAGAAGGTCGAGAACGGCTCGTAGATCGAACGCGACAAAGTGACGGCGTAGCGGCCCTTCTGGCCGCGCATCTCGGCGGCTTCCGCCATCGAGCTTTTCAGGAATTCCGGCAGGCCGGCCAGGTCGGCCTCGTCGAGGAACAACGCCCAGTCGCGCTCGTCGGCAAGCACGTTCTGGCCGAAATTGGTGCCGAGCGACGACAATTCCTCGTTGATCGAGGCCAGCCGCTTCTTGCCTTCGGCGTCGAGCCTGGCGCCGGAGCGGACGAAGTTTTTCCAGGTCTTTTCCAGCACCCGCAGCGTTTCGGCATCGAGCTTCAAAGCCTCGCGGCGCTGATAGAGATCGTCGATGCGGGCAAACAGTCGCTCGTTCATCGAAATCGCCGAGTAATGCCGCGACATCTTTGGCGAGATGTCGCGCTCCAGCGCCTGGATCGCCTCATTGGTGTGGGCGCCGGCGCGGCACCAGAAGATCGAGGAGACATGGTCGAGCGCCTCGCCGGCAAGCTCGAGCGAGGCAAGCGTGTTTTCGATCGTCGGCGTCCCGGTGTTGCCGGCAATCGCCTCGATCTCGGCCTCATGCGCCTTCAGGGCCGCGTCGAAGACCGGAGAAAAATCGCCGTCGCCGATGCGCGTGAAATCCGGCAGGCCGAACGGCCCTTGCCATGCGGTCAGCGGATGGGCGGCGAGGTCGACGGTTGACGGCATGGGCAAACTTTCGCTGGGTGGGCGGGAGAAGCGGATCGTCACCGATGTAAGGCGCCGGCCCGTTGCGCGCAACAGCACGCCTGGTTAACGCCGATGCGTGCCCACGACTCGTATGCGAACCAGGATGCCCACTCGCGCGCAGTGCAGCAAAAAGTGCACTGTAACGGTAATTCCCATCTATAATAATCTAAAATCCATGGTCTCGTTGTAAAATTCAGGCATCATTTCGTTTCCGAGATAGATGACGCTTCCGTGACTATTTCTAATTTTATTTAGGTTAGATTTAGACAACTTGAAAACACGACTAAAGTATGCGTCGTATGCTTTCCTCATATCGCCTTCCGCCCAGTCTAAACTATAGTACATTCTGCCAGGCAACATTACATCGCCGCGCCACAGATTTATATCATATTCAAGTACCGGAGATAATCTTGAACTAACTTGCAAACATCTATTTTCAGCGTCACGCTCAAGGACTATGTTGTTTAAAAAATCCTTTAACGATATCAGAACTCTTCTGTTTTTAAAAGACCGTTCTTCTTCTCGGATGGGCTCCCAAAAAATGGGGGTATCGCCATCTTCGATGGACGGCTTGACGAATACTATATTCTCAACACCCTTGGACAAGGCATGGTTGAAAACGATTTCATCTCTGTGCGACAGGAAAAGATTGAATTGCTTGCCCATCATTGCCCTCCAACACATAAGATTTCGAATTCCGATAATAGTGCACTTTTGCAGGGCGCGACCGTCGTTGTGAGTGGATTGACCGCATGGCTTGTCGCATTGGCGTTCCCACCTGCGTAACCACGTGACGTGGACAGGT
Organism: Mesorhizobium sp. M0898; assembly: GCF_040319695.1. Classification (NCBI taxonomy): domain Bacteria; kingdom Pseudomonadati; phylum Pseudomonadota; class Alphaproteobacteria; order Hyphomicrobiales; family Phyllobacteriaceae; genus Mesorhizobium; species Mesorhizobium sp. M0898. Next base: position 166,616 of record NZ_JAMYOE010000002.1, read on the forward strand.
CCGAATTGACGCCGGCAATTCCAGCGCCTATCCCCCGAGAAGCTCAAGACCAAATTTCGTCAGTAGCCGTCGCAGTTTTCGGCGATCGCGGCTTGCGAACTGGCGGTGATCTGGTCGTTGGCGACTGCAAAGGTCTCCTGCATCAGCATGTCGTTGCTGGGAAAATCATAGCAGGCGATCACAGTGGTGACGCCGCCCTCCGTCTTCTCGATCCGGTGGCGGATTTCGGCCCCGGCGACGGCGCCCTGCCACTCGGCGATCGAGGCGATGAATTCCTGCTTGCTTTGCACGACGCCGAGGTCGTCGAGCTTGATGCGGACGTTGTCGGCGAGCAGGTCCGACAATTCGGTGCGGTCGGCGATCAGTAGTGCCGAATACCAGCGGTCGATGATCGCGCTATCATCGGCGCGGGCGACAGTTATCGGGCACAGCAGTGCCGCCGCCGCGAACGCGATCCGAGCTCGCACCATGCCTCGTCTCCTACTCCGTCTCCGGCCGCTCGAAATCGCCGGTTTCCTTGTTCATCACCCAAAGCTCGCCGGTCGAAATATCGAACCAGGCACCGTGCAGCGACAGTCGCCCCTTGCCTTCGAGGATCGAAACACAAGGGAAGGTACGCAGATTGGCGATGGAATAGCGGATCGAGATGCGCTCCAGCGCCGTCTGGCGCTCGGTCGCGGTCATGAAGGTGCTGGACGATACGGTCTCGGCCGCGGGCGCGATCAGGCTCATCCACCTGCCGATGAAATCGCCCGGCGACAAGGGTGCGGCCGTGGTGTCGAGTGCCGCGCGGATGCCGCCGCAGCGGCCGTGGCCCATCACCACGATGTTCTTGACCTTGAGGCTCTGCACGGCAAATTCGAGCGCCGCCGATGTCGAGTGGAACTGATCGTCTGGCGCATAGGGTGGCACCAGATTGCCGACATTGCGCAGCACGAACAGCTCGCCCGGCCCGGCATCGAAGATCGCTTCGGGCGCGGCCCGCGAATCGCAGCAGGCGACGATCATCGTTTCCGGTGCCTGGCCCTCTCGCGCCAGCGAGCGATAACGGCCGCTTTCGGTGAGATAGCGGCCGCTCATGAAACTGCGGTAGCCGGTGAGAAGATGCTCGGGAAGATGGGGCATGGGCAGCGGTGGGAGCCTTTCCGGGTTGAAGGCAGCTCGGTTCAATCCCGAAAGGCTCTAGCGCATCGGCCCGAAAATCGGAACCGATTTTCGGAAAGCGGAATGGCGTGGTTTCGACGTACCAGCCCGTGTTTTGACACGGGTGAACGAACGCCGCCATTAATCGGCCTCAGAACCGCAGATTGGCGGTTCGACTATTCCGCGATGTCCAGCAGGGTCGATATCAGCAGCCGGCGCTCTTCGGAGGAGAGAATGTCCGAATCGAACAGGTTCATGCTGCGCAGCCCTTCGATGGCGAGATAGCAGACCAGCAGCGCCTTGAGGTTCGGCGTCTCCTGCTTCAGCCGCTCGAATAGCTGCCGCCTGAACGATTTTATCGGCGTCAGGAAATCGGGATCCTCGGCAATCGCCGAAAATATCCAGGATGCCGACGGTTTCGATTCCTCGGCATGCTCGGCCGACAGCTTGATGTAAGTTGCAAGCGGGCTTTCGCCGTTGACGCCGGCCGTGCGGGCGGACTCCAGGGCCTGCTCGAAGGCGCGCAGGTAATCCTCCACCAGCGCCTGCATCAATTTCGCCTTGGTCGGGAAATTGTAGAGAAGACCGCCCTTCGACACGCCGGCACGGCTGGCGACCGCATCCAGCGACAGGCTGCCAGGACCCGTCTCGCGCGCCACGGCGGCGGCGGCGGCGAGGATCTTCTCGCGCGAATTTGCTCTGCGGGCCTTCATCAAGCGTTCCCCATTCATTAGCTTAGGCGGAATTGACAAGACCGTCCAGACGGTACAGTAAGATCGCCGTCATTTGAAATTGGGACCAGGCACAGGTATGTGTTCCGGTCATCCGACCGTTATGCTGGGCAGTGGCCGAGGGACTGTTCGTGATCAAGCGCTTCATCATCGCCTTCATTCTGCTCGTGCTGGTGTGCGGCGGCATCGTCGGCTTCAACCTGTTTCGCGACAATGCGATCAAACAGTTCTTCGCCACCATGAAGCCGCCGGCCGCGACCGTGTCGACGGTCATCGTCAAACCGATGTCATGGACGCCCGGCATCGAGGCGATCGGCACTGTCAGTGCCGTACGCGGTGTCGACCTCACCGTCGAAACCGCGGGCATCGTCAAGGACATCCTGTTCCATGCCAATCAAAAGGTCGCCGCCAACGCCGTGCTGCTGCAGCTCGACGATGAAGTCGAGCGAGCCGACCTCGTGGCGTCGAAGGCGCAAGCCACATCCGACCAGACCACGCTGATGCGCGCTCTTGAGCTGCAGAAACGCGGGGTCGGCACCGACGCTACGCTCGACACGGCGCAGGCAGCAGCATCGGTCTCCGCCGCGCAGGTGAACAAGCTACAAGCGGTGCTCGACCAAAAGCAGTTGACGGCCCCTTTCAAGGGTACCGTCGGCATTCCGAAAATCGACCTTGGCCAGTATCTCACACCCGGCACCGCCGTGGTGACCTTGCAGGACATGGATACGATGCGTGTCGATTTCACCGTGCCGGAGCAGCAGCTTCCGCAGCTGAAGATCGGACAGACGGTGCGGTTGGGCGTCGGCGGCGGCGACATGCCGTTCACCGGCAGCATCCGCGGCATCGATCCGAAGATCGACCCGACCAGCCGGCTGGTGACCGTGAGGGCGGAGGTCGGCAATCCCGAAGGCAAGCTGACGCCCGGCCAGTTCGTCCAGGTGCGCGTCGAACTGCCCGCGGAGAACGACGTGCTGGCGCTGCCGCAGACGGCGCTGACTTCCAGCCTGTACGGCGACTTCGTCTTCGTGGTGCGCCCGGCCAAATCCGCCGAAGCCAACGGCGCGGCGCCCGAGGCAAAGCCGGAAGAAAAGCCGGCTGCAGATGCTGCCAAGCCCGCGGCCGAAGCACCCGCGGCAAAACCCGACGAAAAGCCGGCTGCTACCCCAGCCAAGCCGGCAGCGGAAGCCAAGCCGGCAGCGGAAGAACAGAAGCCGCAGCTCGTGCTCGCCCAGGTGTTCGTCAAGCCCGGCCGCCGCAACGCCGGCCTGGTTGAGATTCTGGAGGGCATCGCGCCCGGCGACGAAGTCGTTACCGCCGGCCAGAACCGGCTCTCCAACGGCATGTCCGTTGCCGTCGACAACACGATCGATCCGAGCAAGCCAGGGAACCAGCAGGCAGCCCAGCAATGAGCTTTTCCGACCTCTTCATCCGCCGCCCGGTCCTTTCGACCGTGCTTGCCTGCATGATCCTGCTTCTGGGTTTTCAGGGAATCTTCAACCTTTCGATCCGGCAGTATCCAGAGGTTGAAGAAACGGCCATCACCATCACCACGGCCTATCCCGGCGCCAGTGCCGACCTGATCCAGGGGTTCATTTCCGCGCCGATCGCGCGTGCCGTCGCGTCGACCGAAAACATCGACTATGTCACGTCGGCGAGCCGGCCGTCATCCAGCACCGTGACGGTGCAGATGAAGCTCGGCTCCGACCCCGACGTCGCGCTGAACGAAGTCTTGTCGAAGGTCCAGAGCGTGCGCGGCGATCTGCCGGACGAAACCAAAGACCCGGTGATCGTCAAGGGCACCGGCCAGCAGTTCGCGATGATGTACATCTCGATGCAGAACCCGAACATGACGCCGGAACAACTCACCGAATATATCGAGCGCGTCGTGCGGCCGCGTATCTCGACGGTCGAAGGTGTTGCCGACGTGCAGATTTTCGGCGCCGCCGAATACTCGATGCGTGTCTGGATTGACCCGATCAAACTGGCGGCGCGCGGCGTGACCGCGGCGGAAGTGCTGGCCGCCATCAACGAATCGAATTTCCTTTCCGCGCCCGGCGACACCGAAAACGAATATGTGGTTTCTTCGATCACCGTTCGCTCTACGCTGCAGACCCCGGAGGCTTTCGCCGCCCTTCCACTCCGGTCGAAGGACGGCAATGTGGTGAGATTGCGCGACGTGGCCCGCGTCGAACTCGCCGCGGCGAACACCGACACCAGGGTCAGCTTCAACGGCAAGCCCGGCATCTTTCTCGCTATCTTTCCGACGCCGGCCGCCAATCCGCTGACCACCGCGGCGGCAATCCACAAGATTGTGCCGACCATCCAGGAGACGCTGCCGCTCGGCATGACGATGGAGATCGTCTACGATTCCACCGAGCAGATCAGTGCGTCGATCGAGGAGGTGTTCAAGACCATCGGCGAGGCGGTCGCCATCGTCATCGTCGTCATCCTGCTCTTCCTCGGCTCGTTCCGCTCGGTGCTGATGCCGATCGTGACCATTCCGCTGTCGCTGATCGGCGTCTGTTTCCTGCTGTTTTCGGTGGGCTATTCGATCAATCTTTTGTCGCTGCTGGCCATGGTGCTGGCGATCGGACTTGTCGTCGACGATGCCATCGTGGTGGTGGAAAACATCCACCGCCACATGGAGGAAGACGGCTTGTCGCCGATGCAGGCGGCGTTCAACGGCATGCGCGAGATCTCGTCCGCCGTCGTCGCCATGACGATAACATTGGCCGCCGTGTTCGCGCCGCTGGCCTTCACCGGCGGCCTGACAGGCGCACTATTTCGCGAATTCGCGGTGACGCTTGCCGGCTCGGTGGTGCTTTCGGGTGTCGTCGCCCTCACCATCACACCGATGATGTCGGCACGTATCCTGAGGTCCGGCTCGCACAGCCGCTTCCAGCGCATTGTCGACAATACGTTCGGGCGCGTCGAACACATCTATGAGCGGCTCGTCACCGGTTCGTTGAACTATCGCCCGGTGACGCTGATGATCGTCCTCGCGCTGGTCGCCACGACCGGTTTCATGTTCACCAAGACCGCGAGCGAACTGGCGCCGGAAGAGGACCAGGGTTTCCTGCTTTCGCTGGTGACCGCGCCGCGGTACGCGACGTCGGACTATACCGAAACCTACGTCAATCAGATACTCGGCCTGGTCAAGGATCTGCCTGAGACGCGGGCACAGTTCTCGGCGGTCGCCTTCGGTGGTGGCCAGACGAACAGCGCTTTCGTCGGCTTTGCGTTCAAGGACTGGGCTGACCGCACGCGCAACTCGAAGGAAATCCAGCAAGACATTACGGGCCGCCTGAGCAAGGTGGCGGGCGTCGAAGCTTTCGTCTTCGCGCCGCCGACGCTGCCCGGCTCCGGCGGCGGCCTGCCGATAACGATGGTCGTGCGCTCGACCGGCGACGCCTCGCAGGTGTACGAGGCGGCCGAAGACATCAAGAACAAGGCGCAGGCCTCCGGCCGCTTCATCGTCGTGCAGAATTCGATGACCTTCGACGCGCCGCAAGTGACGGTGACGATCGACCGCGACCGCGCCGCCGCGCTCAACCTGCCGATAGCCGACATCGGCCGGACGCTGACGCTCCTGGTCGGTGGCGCCGAAGTGGCGCAATTCGACCGCGAATCCAACAGCTACGACATCATCCCGCAGGTGCCGCAGAGCTTTCGCGACAACCCTGAAAAACTGGGCGAGTATTTCGTGCGCAGCGTATCGGGCGAGATGGTGCCGCTCTCGGCGGTGGTGAAGATCTCGACCAACGCGTCGCCGGCCGCCATCGAGCAGTTCAACCAGCTCAACTCGGCGACGATCTCTGCCTTGCCGCGGCCCGGCATCACCACCGGGGATGGGCTACAGGCGATCGAGGACATCGCCAAGCAAAGCCTGCCCGACACCTTCTTCATCGACTATACCGGTCAATCGCGCCAGGAGAAGGAACAGGGCTACACGATCATCATCGCGTTTGCGGCGGCGGTGCTCGTCATCTACCTGGTGCTGGCGGCGCAATTCGAGAGCTTCCGCGACCCGCTGATCATCATGATGGCGGTGCCGCTGTCGATCTTCGGCGCGATCGTGCCGCTTAATGTCGGGCTCGGCACGCTCAACATCTACACGCAGGTTGGCCTCATCACGCTGATCGGCCTGATCACCAAGCATGGCATCCTTCTGGTCGAGTTCGCCAACCAGCAGCGTGAAATGCACGGCATGCGGCGGCGCGATGCGATCATCGCGTCGGCCAGGGTGCGGCTGCGGCCGATCCTGATGACGACGGCGGCGATGGCGCTCGGCGTGGTGCCGCTGATCATCTCCAGCGGCGCTGGTGCCGCGGCACGCTATTCGATGGGCCTGGTGATCTTCACCGGCATCCTGGTCGGAACCATGTTCACGCTATTCGTGGTGCCGATGTTCTACACCTTTATCGCCAGCAAGGACCTGCCGCATCACGCCGAAAAGCCGGATCCGAAGCTGATGCCGGTAATGCCGGATTAGATTGTACTAGAGCTATCCGAGAGAGTGCGGACCACCGGCGATAGTGGTCAGCCGCCATTCCGAGTGCGCTAAACCTGTCGAAGGGTTCTGGCACGCGAGAGCAACTCCAGAAGGGTAGGTCTCCATCGAACCGAGGAGAACGCGGTCGAGGGGTGTTTCATACGCGCAGCAATCGCTGGCCCTATTTTCTGGAACGGCACGCTTGCTGGGTCGCCATTGAACCCTTCAGGCCTCCCCTTCAAAACCCACCACCAGAGCTCATATCCGCAGACCAGGATGGCCTCGGGGCGCAGCTGTTCAAGCAAAATCTCGAACGGAACCCGACCAAGTGCAAATTTGTCTCCTGGACGAATTCGCGGCTCCGTTCCCACATAAACGGGGACATAGTTATAGAACGCAATCGAATGCCAGCTTGCGGCAATATCGTCACGTGACATCTGCCACTTGGGTTTTCCGCTGATAACCTGCGTGATCCCCGTAAAGAATCGATGGGGTTCTTCAATTGCGTATCGCCGGACCACATAGCTTGTCACGTCCGGCTCACAAAGACCCACCATCTCCGGCTTTGCAGGATCGCAGTAGTGGGATTCTCCTAACACCACCAGGCGGGTGCCTTGAAGAGCGTTGTCTCGGTGGCCCCAATCATCTCCAACCCATGGCTTGAACATCAGAAGCCCTTCTGCGTCCGGGCCGCCTGATAAGCAGCGTTGAGACGCTTTGTTTCGTGCTCGGCGAGTTCCTGGAGTTTCGTCCCCAACCCGGAGACGCGGTCTGGGTGGTAGTTTTTCACAGCAACTCGATACGCGCTCTTAATTTCGTCAGGCGACGCCGAAGGGACGACATTCAACACCACATACCAGTCGACGGACTCATCCGCAGCGTGTTCGTTTTCCTCGGCACGGGTCTCGCCAAATCTTTCAACGAACAGACTTTCGAACTCAGGTTCAATCCATTTGAGAGACAGTTCGGACCATTGGGCGAGCGCCACTCTATCCAGCCGCCCGGAGACGGTCTGCCGATGGGTTTTGAGGCGAACAGGGAAGGCAATCGCGGCGACCAGCATCGAAACCAGCAACGGGCTCACCAGAACGCTCGGAAAAGGCTGCCAGGCAATCACCCCCTGTAAAGTCCAGAACTTGTCAGGGTAAACAAGGGCAATCCCGTAGCAAAGAACAACGGCGACCAGAAAAATGCGGACCGTCTCAATGAACGAGGCGCTGGCATCCTGCCAGGTCTTCCAGTCATAAAACGCTTGCTGCCAGAGTAAGAACGGGAATTGCTGACTCACCTGGTGCCTCTTGGAGTCAATCAAATCCGTCGTTGAAATTACCCGCTCTTCATTGGATTCAATTTTGCCGTTGAGTTCCCGCCCCAGTTTCGATCGAGTGTCAAACCGCTTCTCGCCGCTTCCTTTTGTTAAATAGAGGCCGTTCGTCGCGCCAATTGCATAGCTATTCCGGATATTGGCGATCAGGCGCGCCCGTTCGATAATGAGATGGCTGATCTGTTTTGAGATTTCAGCTGGATCGTAATCCGCAGCGTTGGGGGTTTCCGGATACTCAACGTTATGCTTCCGTATGTATAAATAGGTTACCAGCGCAATTAGCGGGAATAGATAAAATACGGCCGTTATCGCGCCGGTTATCATCACGGACAAAGCGTGCATGATGAACCCGAATGCCGAGAAGACCGCCACGACGACTAAGGTGACAGCCCCACCCCCGTCATTATTCTTCCTCTTTTTGCCCATTTATCGGGCAATAAATAAGTTAACAAGGTAACCAGCGACAAACAGGTAGAATGCCGCGCTGAATGCATAGGTCATCACTGGACTTCGGGCATGCCGGGTCGTCCGGACTATCGACCCATAGTTTCCGGAAGGGAACATATAAATGAACCATTGAAAAAAGAAGCCAGGTGCCAGAAGCCACTTCCAGCGGCGATCAAATTTCAGATCGGGGATGTTTTCCCGTTGCCAGCCCATTCGACCCCCCAAGACATCCCGATGGGCATGATCACTTTTCGATTCCCGGTGTCAACACAAACAGCGCGCCGAGTGCGTCATCGACAGAAAACTCCTGACAAATACTTGGAGGCGTAGCATATCTTGAAAATGCTGCTACAGCAGCCAGAGCTTGATCAGATAGCCTGAAACGTCGGCTAGGGGGAACTAGGTCCGCCGAAGGAGGGGATGTCGCTGATTTTCTAGCACGGCGTGACCACGTAAGCACATGCCTCACCCGCTTCCGTCCGTTTCGCATTCCTCATCGATTGTCCGGACTCACAAGTAGGCGTTGGTTTCCGGCCACTGGCGTCAAGTTATCGGCTCTGCACACGAATACGGACATCGTGGATTTGCCGTTTGGCTTTCTCCAGAGCCGACCATGAGTAGGTGATCGCAATTCCGTCGCGGTCACGGCAGACGACTCGTGGCTCTTCTGATCCTCGTGGATCCGCCGATGCGGATGACAAGCCATGCGCAAGGCTGTTTCGTACAGCTGCCGCCGCGATGATGTTCACCTAACTGACATTGTACAATAAAAGGCCGGATTTCCGGCCTTTTTTGAGAGACACAAGAGCAGCATCGCTCACTTGACGATGACGATGCTGGTGTTGGCTGGGCCGAAGACGTCGACGAGCTGGTAGAAATCGGCGGCGTTGTCCGGATGCAGACGCACGCAGCCATGCGAGGCTGGCTGGCCGAGGTGCTTGATGGCGCTTGTCGCATGTACGGCGTAGCCGCCGCTGAAGAACACCGAATGCGGCATCGGGGCGTTGTCGTATTTCTTCGAATACCAAATTTCATGCATGCGGGTCGGCTTGAACGAACCGGTCGGCGTGACGTGCGTCCTGTCGCCGGTCGAGACCTTCCAGGCGAATGTCGGCCGGCCGTCGACCAGGATTTCCATGGTCTGCTGTGACAGTGATACACGCGCGACGATCTTGTTGGCGGCGGCGTGGGCTGCGCCGTTGCCGGCACTGACAAGCAAGGCAGTACCGGTGATGACGGCGGCGGCGATGTTGATGAGCTTGGCGGAAATGGCAGTCCACATGATGTCTCCCCTATTCTGCCGGTCGGGACCGGCTCAATTCGATGACCGGCTTATCGGGGCGTCATGTTTCAAGCCGATTTCGCTAGATGCTCGTTTGTGTTTCGATTCTGTTTCCCCTGGTTAACAGAAAAGGTCCGCGCAAAGCAGCTTGCAGTTGCACGACGTCGTCATGACGGTGGCGTGTTTGCCTAGGCGGATCGGCCAAACCGCGGCGCGAATACGCGATTGCCTTTCGTTTGATAGGAAGTCACCTGACTCCGAAACCGAGCTGCAACAAAGCGCAGCCTCGGCGGCATGATCCGGATACAGCGAACAGGCAAAGTTGACCTAACGAAAACAGCGGTCAACGAACGATCGGAAGCCAACACTGTTTTCGCTACGGTCTGGATTGTCTGGACAGTTTCCAGCCTGCGCGTCGACCGGCTCAAGCCCCTCTGGCGGGGGCGGCTTAGGGCCGTTGAGGATGCGCGGCGCCTCCGGCAACTTGCAGCCGAGAGGACCGAAGGCCCGCGCCGCAACGGGGGGCTCCGCTGGCGGCGCGGGCGCTTCGGGGGTTCCCCTGAGGTGCCCGCAAATTCCAATTTTGAGGAACGAACAGGATTAAAACGAAATTCGCCGCTTCCGTGCTTTCCGCCCTGCTCTACGTCCAGGGGCTGCTCGGCATTGCCGGCCTCGCCACCGTGCTGCTGAAGGAACGTGCCCATGCCGGCGAGGTCAGCACGAACAGTGACATGCCGTCCGGCCCGTCGCTTCTCGTGGTGCGCTGAAGAGCATCGGACCCCAAAGTGGAAACCGGTTTTGGGAAAATCCGATGCTCAAGACAAAAGGGTGGCCGTCCTGCCTTCAATCGGCGAATTGCGTCGGCGGATCGAACCGGTAGCCCGCACCCCGTATGGTGGTGATGGTTTCGGTATCGAGCTTGCGGCGCAGCCGCACGATGCGCGAATCGATCGACCGATCGAAGGCTTCGGCATTTTCGGCGGGCGCGGCGGCGATGATGTCGTCCCGCGTCAGCACCTTGCGCGGGCTGGCCAGGAACAGCCTGAGCAGCGCCACCTGCCCGGGGGACAGCTGTTCTTCCGTGCCCGAGCGGTGCATGACGATGGCCGATCGGAGATCGACGGTCGCGTTCTCCAGCACGATCAGTTCCCCGGCGCTCCTGCCGCGCCGAGCCAGAAGGCCGCCTACGCGAGCGGCAAGCTCCCTGACATTGAGCGGGCTTTCGACGACGTCGGCGGCGCCGAGTTCGAGCGCCAGAACCTTGTCGACCAGATCGGCCGGGCGGCAGATCAGGATGAAATCCGGTCCACCTTCGCCGCCATGTCGCCTGAGCAGGTCGCGCCCCTCTGCCTGGCTGACGCTGTCGCCGACAACCACGACATCGATACCCTTTGCCGAAAGCAGCGATTCGGCCTCCCACGGCTGTCGCGCCGCGCGGACGTCATGACCGCGCCGCTCGAGATGATCGGCGAGATCGGTCGCAATTACTTCAGCGACGGAAACAAGCGCGATAACGGATCGTGCAGCCATGTTTTTCTACCCCGCATACGGCAACCCAAGAAGAGTGCTGGACATCATGTTTATACCCAATCTACTTTCCGCTGAAAGCGGGAGCGAAAGCATCGTGCGGGCACGAATTGTCATTGTCGAGGACGAGCCCGACCTGAGGGATGCGGTCGCCGAGTATCTCGGCGCCAGCGGCTATGATGTGGCCACGGCCGAAAGTGCGGCGGCGGCGCGCGACCTTTTGGAAACCCAGTCCTTCCATCTGGCCATTCTCGACATCGCCATGCCGGGCGAGGACGGCCTGTCGCTCGGCCGCTGGATGCGGTCGAAAATGCCGATCGGCATCATCTATGCGACGGCCGCCGGTACCGCGCTCGACCGCATCGTCGGACTGGAGCTCGGCGCTGACGATTACATCGTCAAGCCTTACGAATTGCGCGAAGTGCTGGCCAGGGTGCGCAGCGTGCTGCGTCGCGTTCCTGAGCCGACCGAGCCACAAAAGGCCAAGGCTGAAACATCCGGCGGCCGCCGGTCCGTGAGCTTCGGACCCTTTCACGCAGATCTCGACGGCAGGCTCGTCACCGGCGCCAACGGCGCGGTCATCGACATGGCCAAGAGCGAGTTCGACGTGCTGGAGGTGTTCCTGACGCGCGCCAACCGGCTGTTGACGCGGGCGGCGATCTCCGAGGCGATCGGTTTCGTCGAGGACCCGGAATCGTCCCGCGCGGTCGACATCCGCATCATGCGGCTGAGAAAGAAGATCGAAGCGGACCCGGCCAACCCGAAATTCCTGCGCACGGTGCGCGGCGAAGGCTATATCTTCTCGCTGCCGGCCGGTGAAAATAACTGAGGCCTGGCGGCTTGAGCAAGCCAAGGCCAGGAAATGACCATGACGGCTGAAACAGCACGCGCGGACACGCAGGGCGCCAGGCAGGGCGCGGCGATGGTGGCCGTGCATGTGGTTCGCCGGCTGCGCGAAGCCGGCGATTGGCAGCGCGAGATGGAAGGTATCCTCCAGACGCTTTGCGAAGCCATGGATTGTCACCGCGGCATCCTGTTTCGCCTGCGCGAACTGCCCGGCCAGGGTTTCGCCCAGTCGGTCGCCGCTTATTGGATCGCCCCCCGGTTTGGCGGTGAGCTGGCGTCACCTACCGTCATCGTGCAGTCGGTCGTCGATTCGGACCCATTGCTGGAACGGCTGGCAGAGGACGAGCGTCAAGGCAAGATCTTCGCCGGGCACACACGCGATCTCGAAGGCTTTCTGCGGACCGATTTCGAAAAGCAGAACATCAAGTCGTTTCTGTCGGTGTCGGTCTTTTCGCACGGCAATTTGTGGGGCACGCTGGCGGTCAACGACTGCGTCAACGAACGCGAATGGACCGACCAGGAAGAGGCGGCGCTGCACATGGTGGCACTCGCGATCGGCGATGCCATCGAACGATCTCCCTCCGACGCGCATGCCAGTGACGTCATTCGCCGCACCATGCTGCAGGCCTCGCTCGACGCCATCATCGTCATCGACGAGACCGGCTCGATCATCGAATTCAATCCGGCCGCCGAGAAGATGTTCGGCTATCGGCGCAGCGATATCCTCGGCAAGGACCTGCTCGACACGGTCGTGCCGGAATATTACCGCAAGGGCTATGCGTCCGGCGCCGAATACATGTCGGGCCGCGGCGCGCCGATGGTCGGCCAGCGGCTCGAAACGGTCACCCAGAACGCCGCCGGCGAGGTTTTTCCGATCGAGCTGACGGCAACCGAGATGCGGGTCGCCGATCGCCATCTGATCTTCGGCTCTATCCGCGACCTGCGCGACAGATTGCGCGCCGAGGAGGAAATCAACCGCCAGCGCGAAAAACTGCACCAGAACGAGAAGATGGCGGCGATGGGCTCGCTGCTTGCCGGCGTTTCGCACGAGCTCAACAACCCGCTGGCCGTGGTCGTCGCCCAGTCGACGCTGCTGCATGAATTTGCCGCCGATCCGCAGACCAAGGTGCGCGCCGAAAAGGTGCGTGCCGCTGCCGAGCGCTGCGGCCGTATCGTCAAGAGCTTCCTGTCGATGGTCCGCCTGCACCCGGCCGCACAGGCCGAAACCGACCTCAACCAGGTGATCCGCGCCGCACTCGAAGTGACCGCCTATGGCGCACGGTCGAGCGGCATCATCATCGACACCGATTTCGCCAGCGGCCCGCTGCTGGCCATGGCCGATGCCGACCACGTGACGCAGGTGGCCGCCAACTTCCTCATCAACAGCCAGCACGCCTTGGCCGGCGTTGCCGGCGACCGCCGGATCAAGGTCCGGACGTTTCGCAGCGACCGCGGCAATCCCGGATTCTCGGTCGAGGACAACGGACCAGGCGTTCCGGAAGCGATACGTTCACGCATATTCGAATCCTATTTCACCACCAAGCCGGTCGGTGTCGGTACCGGCATCGGTCTGTCGATCTCGAAATCGATCATCGAGCGGCACAATGGCAATATCTGGTTCGAGGAGGTTTCGCCGAGAGGTGTGCGTTTTGTCGTGCAGCTGCCGGCGATCGCGGCCGGCGCGGCCGCCGCCGGCGAAGCTCCGTCGCGGTCGAGCGGCTTGCGTCACGCGCTGATCATAGACGATGAGCCGGATGTCGCCGCGTCGCTGTCCGACATTCTGGAGTTGATGGGCATCAAGTCGCGGATCGTGCCGGCCTGGGTCTCGGCCGCCGCGACGCTGAGTGGCCATGTCCCGCCGGACATCGTGTTTTCCGATTTGCGCATGCCCGGTACCAGCGGCATAGCCGCCTATCGCGAGCTACTCGCCGAATTGCCGGGTCTGGCGCAGCGCTTCGTGCTTGTCACCGGCGATCTGATCGGCGCGAAAGGCGAGATCGAGGCGCTGCCGGCGCCGCAGCGGCCGCCAATCCTCGAAAAGCCGTTCAGCACGCTGGATGTGCGCGGCGTGCTCTCGGCCATTGCCGAGCAGGCGGCTCTGGGCGGCTAGACTCCGCGATCTCTCCCGGAAGAAAAAGGCTCCCGGCCGACATTGCGGCGGGAGCCTGACTGGAGTGCTGGAGGGCGCTCGCAAAAAATCAAAAAACGTTCGGCGTATCGGCCAGTGGTGCGGCGTTGGCGATCATGCGGACCGGCCGTGCCTTGCCCGACTGGGCGGCGATGACGCGCAGGCAGTCCAGGCTCTCGGCGCCCCAGGCCTGCCCCTTGCAGGCAAAATCGATCTCCGGAATCGGCAGGCGCGCCGTCTTGGTGGTGGTCGTCGCGCCATCGATGAGGTTGGCCGGCGGGTTCAGTGAGGCGAAGGCCGGACCGACGGTCGGCGTCAACGCCATGCCGGCAAATGCGGCAGCCGCCAGCAGCATGAACATCGCCATTGGATGATCACTGGCGCGCTGGCGCAGCGCCAGCTTCGGGCGCCGGTGGTTACGCTGGGAACCCTGCTGGCGAAGGTCGGTATCGGTGATCTGGATTTTCGTACGCATCGTCGTTTCCTTCGGTCTTCTTCTTTTCTCTGTTGAAACGAACCTAATCGCACCTTGTAACCGGCCAACGATGATGAATTAACGATTGTGTAACCGGCATGAAACCAAGCCCGCGGCCATTCCTGGGCAAACCGATCCGGCGTAGCTGGCAGCACCGGTGGCATTCTCTGCTCGTTTTCCGCTACCCACGGCACCAGATCCACGTCGCCTTTCCAGGCCCACGGAGCGTCGGGCGCTCAACAAGTGTAAGGGGATTAACGTCTGGAATTCCCGGGATTTTCCCGGCTTCGATCGTTCGGACTGGGCTCTCGAATCCCGTTCGATTTCCCGTCAAGACTTCGCCCCATTTTTCCAAGCCATTGCATTTCAATGGAAAATATGCTTTTATTGAACGACCATTCAATAAATAAAGAGCCTTTATGAACCCGCATCTGCGTGACGTGGCAATCCCCAACGATTGGGATCGGCGGGGGCTGCCGGGCTGGAGCTATCATTCCGACGCCTTGCTCGAACTCGAGAAAGAGCACGTCTTCCGCAACCATTGGCAGATCGCCGGCCATGTCTGCGACGTGCCGAACGCCGGCGACTATCTGACGATGGATGTGGTCGGCGAGCGGGCGCTGATCGTGCGCGGCAAGGATGGTGTTGTGCGCGCCTTCAACAATATGTGCCGCCACCGCGGCAGTCGCGTCGTTGCCGACAGCCAGGGCACTTGCAAGAATGCGCTGGTCTGCCCCTTTCATGGCTGGGTCTACAATCTCGACGGCACGCTGCGCGGTGCTGCCCGCCCCCGTTCATTCCCCGACCTCGACAAGACCGATTTCGGCCTGATGCCGCTCGAGCTCGAAATCTGGATGGGCTTCATCTTCATCCGTTTCCGCAAGGGTGGGCCGCAGCCATCGGTGGCCGAGCTGTTGAAGCCGATCGAAGCCGAGATTGCCCATTACGGCGTCGCCGAGATGGTGCCATCCTGGGGCATCTGGACCCAAAGGACGCCGGTCAACTGGAAGTCGGTGCGCGATGTCGACAATGAAGGCTACCACGTCGCCATGGCGCATCCGGCGCTGCAGGACCTTTACGGTGCGACATATTTCGACGAGCCGTTCGTCAACGGCGTGTCGCGCTCGTTCGCCACCTACAATCCGCATGCCGGACGGCGCTGGAGCGTCGCGCAGTACATCAAGCTCGCACCCGAGGCGAAGCACCTGCCGGAACACCTGCGCAAGGCCTGGATCTACTACGGCATCTTCCCGAACAACGTGCTGTCGATCATGCCGGAATCGGTGCAGTTCTATCAGGAATTTCCGCTGTCGACGGGTGAGACGCTGCTGCGCGGCGCCATCTACCGCTATCGCGACGAGACCAGGGAACAGGCGGCAGCCCGCTACCTATCCTACCGCATCGACCGCGACACGCTGGCCGAGGACGTGCAGCTTTCGATATGGTCCAACGAATCCATGCTGTCCGAAGCCTTCGGAGGTTTTTACCTCTCCGATCTCGAATATGGCGTGCGCACCCACCACGACCATTTGCGTAAGCAAGTTCCCGTGCTCGGATTGGAGACCGCGCCCGAGGAGAAGGATATGTGGGCACTCAACGAGGCGCTCAGATCACGCTCCTGACGCCCCGGTCCTCAGGCCCAAATGGCGACCGGAATGCCGAAACGATCGGCGAGCGGCGGATCCGGAAACGGCATTGCCTCGCCTCTGACGATGCGTCCGGCAACCACCATCATCGCCGCGGCGTCGAGGAAATCGTCGGCGGCCGCGCCGCGCGGCGGCGTCTGGTCGAGAAAATCCTGGCTATAACCATGCTGGGCAAGCAGCGCCTTGCGTTCGGCCATGCCGGCCGGATTGATGTTGCCCCTGATCTTCTTCGGCAGGCGCATAGCGCGGTCGCCGTTCAGTTTGCAGAAGGCAACTTCCGGATGCGATTCGAAGACGCGGCTGCGCAGTTCGGGCCGCGCGATCAGCAGCGAATCGATCTCGCGGACCTTGGCGAAGATGCCGAAGGCCTGGATCGAGACGCCGCGCGGCGGATCTGATGTCGTCCTGGCCACCTCGCTTGCCTTGCGATGTGCGGCGTACCAGGCATCGACCGTGGTGAAGGCTTCGACCTCAGCGTAAAGCGCGGCGCGGGAGGGGATGGCAAAGACACTGGACTGCCGGGCCCCGAGCAGCGGCCGCACCAGCGCCTCCGGGCCGCGACCGCCTCGTTGCGAGAAATCGGGCAGGCCGATTGGCATATCGACCGCTACCAACGAGTCGGCGGGCAGTCGGTCGAGCAACGCCGCGAAGCTCGGGAAAACGGCTGTCGACGGTGCCGCACCGGGATCGCGGCGGACGGCTATCCAGCCGGCCTTGCAACCGTCGACGCCGACAAGCACAACGTTCTCGGGCACAACATGGTCGGGCGCAACATTCTCGGGCGCAACATGCTTGGGCTCATCATCCTGCGGCACGGCGTCTTCGGCCTGCGTCACGCCCGGCGGTCCCGTTCCGGATGCAGAAGATGGCGAAGTTGCACCATCGCCATCGGGTGCGACAGGCTCTGGGCATCGGTCTCGAGCTGCAACTCGTCGCCGCCGCGCTTGGCGGTCCGCGCCAGGATCTCGTAGACCGCCGCCGTGGTCGATTGCAGCGCCTTGGCGGCCGGCTGGCCGGACAGGATCCGCGCTAGGTAGACGGCAGCCGTCAGGTCGCCGAGCCCATTCGGCGGCTTGTCGATGAGCCGGTGTTCGGCAAGCAGTGCCTCCCTGCCGGCGAGCAGCAAATTGCCGGTGCCGCCGGCCATCATCGCCGGCGCCGATGTGACCAGCATGGCCGGTGGGCCGGCCTGCAGGGCTGCAGCCATTGCCGATTTCAAGTCGGGCAGCGGCGCTCCGGCCATCCATTCCAGCTCGTAGCGGTTGGGCGTGGCGATATCGGCGATCGGCATCAGCCGGTCGCGCATGGCGATTGCGGTCGGCTCAGGTACGTAGAGCCCGCCCGAATCGCCCATCACCGGATCGCAGATATAGAGGGCGTCCGGCGTCTTCGCCTTGACCGCGCCGACCAGCGAAGCGACGGCTTCGGCCTGGCCAGCCTCGCCGAGATAGCCGGACAGCACGGCGCCGACCTCGCCCAGCCACGGCGCGCGCTCGAGGTCGGCCATCAGCGCCTTGAACTGGTCCAGCGGCGGCACAATGCGGGTGGCCCGGCCATGGCCCGGATGCCAGGGCAGGATGACGGTCGGTACCGCCCAAACCGGAAAGCCGAGCGTCTCCAGCGCAAAGACAGCGGCACGGTTGCCGACCGAGCCACGGGCGACATGACTGGAGACGACGATGACCGCGCGCGGCGCGTCGGTTTTTTCGGCACTCATTGATTTTTCCTAACTGCCCCTGGTGACGAAAAGCACGAGCCAGATCAACAGGCCAATGGCAATAAGCAAGCCCGCTGCCCGACCGATGCGGGTGCCCCAATATTCGATCGGGTCCGGCCGGTCGGCATCGGCCGCAGTGACGTGGTCGCGCGCGCCTTTAGTCGTTCGTGCAAGGAACGAGGTGCCCCCCGGGTCGGTCTCGCGCGCCACCCGTTCGATGAGGCGGCGCGATTCCGCGTCGCTGTCGTGGCGTTTCGCCATGGTGATGTCCCGTTTTATGCCGAGCTTAACCCGTTCGCCTCGTCTGTCACAGGGCCCGACGGCGAATGGCAGAAACCAGTAACACTTCTCGGCCGAAGTCATTTTCTTACGCAAGGATTGTGCTAATGCTTCGCCTGCCAATGCTATCGAGGGGACTTATCATGCTTGCCCAGCGCCTTTCTTCGCCGCCAATCTTCCGTAATTTAGCTGCGTTCCTGGTTATGGCCGTCATGCTGCCGCTGCTTGCCGGCTGCGGCTACAACACCATTCCAACAGCTGAGGAAAACGCCAAGGCCGCATGGAGCGAGGTGTTGAATCAATACCAGCGCCGCGCCGATCTCATCCCCAATCTGGTCAACACGGTCAAGGGCTACGCCGCGCACGAGAAGGACACGCTCGATGCCGTGGTCGAAGCGCGCGCCAAGGCGACGCAGGTGACCGTGACGCCGGAAACGCTGAACAATCCGGAAGCCTTCAAGAAATTCCAGGACAGCCAGGCCGGCCTGACCAGCGCGCTGTCGCGCCTGCTGGCGGTGGTGGAGAACTATCCCGATCTCAAGGCCAACCAGAACTTTCTGGCGCTGCAAGCACAACTCGAAGGCACCGAGAACCGGATCACGGTCGCCCGCCGCGACTATATCCAGGCAGTGAGAGAGTACAATCTGACGCTGAGGACCTTCCCGTCGGTGATCTGGGCGACCTTGTGGTTCCGCGGCAACCAGCCGTTTGCGAATTTCACCATCGAGGAGGACAAGATGCAGCCGCCGAAGGTCGATTTCGGCACCAACACCACGCAAGGCGGGTGAACGGCGCCTGTTGAGCCTGGGCCTGTTGGCCTTGTATTCCGTCGCGCCCCCCTCTGTCCTGCCGGACATCTCCCCCACTTGGGGGGAGATTGGCAGCTCTTGCCAAGGCGGCCAATCACCGACCTTGGGAGTTGGCGAAAGCGGTCGCGATAGTCGATCTTCCCCCAAGTGGGGGAGATGTCCGGGAGGACAGAGGGGGGCGCGACGAAGTGCAAACCTGACGCTTCTGAGCGTCACTTTGCTTCTTCTTTGCCTTGGTCTGTTCCTCCCGCTCACCGCCCTTGCCGCCGCACTGCCGGCACTGACCGGACGGGTCGTCGACAATGCCGGCATCATCGATGCCGCGACCGAGGCGGCGCTGACGCGGAAGCTTGCCGAGTTCGAGACCAAAGGGTCCGACCAGATCGTCGTCGCGACCATCCCCAGCCTCGACGGCGAGGAGATCGAGCCTTACGCCAACCGGCTGTTCCGCGCCTGGAAACTGGGCCAGGCGAAGGAGAACAACGGCGTCCTGCTTCTGGTGGCGCCGAACGACCGCAAGATGCGCATCGAAGTCGGCTATGGGCTGGAAGGCACGCTGACCGACCTGCACACCAAGCTGATCATCGAAAACGACATGGTGCCGGCCTTCCGTGCCGGCGATTTCTCAGGCGGCATCAGCAAGGCCGTCGACGACATGATCATGGTGCTGGAAGGCAATCCCGAAGAGCTGGAGGCGCGCGGCGAACGCAACCAGCAGCCGCCGTTCAACAGCGACGATCTGTTCTTCACGATCTTCATAGCCATCTGGGCAATCATCTTTTTCGGCGGCCTCGCAGCCTCCATCCTGCCGCCGATCTTCGGCCGGAAGATCGGTCCCGGCCGCTATCGCTGGCTGGGCATGACCTTCGAGCCAAACCGGCGGTCGTCCGGCGGCTGGTCGGGAGGTTCCGGCGGGGGATGGTCGTCGGGTTCAAGCGGTGGCGGGTTTTCCGGCGGCGGCGGTTCGTCCGGCGGCGGCGGCTCCTCGGGAAGTTGGTGACGAGATGACAAGACACGCCGTCAGCCCGGTGGAATCCGGCCGTTTCACCAAAACGATCGGCACCGCGCTGTTGGCCATGGCGGTGCTGCTGGTCGGCTTCGCGGCCTTCGCCGCCGCACTGCCGGCGCTGACCGGACGGGTCGTCGACAATGCCGGCATCATCGATGCCGCAACCGAGGCGGCGCTGACGCAGAAGCTTGCCGAGTTCGAGACCAAAGGGTCCGACCAGATCGTCGTCGCGACCATCCCCAGCCTCGACGGCGAGGAGATCGAGCCTTACGCCAACCGGCTGTTCCGCGCCTGGAAACTGGGCCAGGCGAAGGAGAACAACGGCGTCCTGCTTCTGGTGGCGCCGAACGACCGCAAGATGCGCATCGAAGTCGGCTATGGGCTGGAAGGCACGCTGACCGACCTGCACACCAAGCTGATCATCGAAAACGACATGGTGCCGGCCTTCCGTGCCGGCGATTTCTCAGGCGGCATCAGCAAGGCCGTCGACGACATGATCATGGTGCTGGAAGGCAATCCCGAAGAACTGGAGGCGCGCGGCAAGCGCAATCCGGCGAATGACAATCCTGTCGATCCCATCTTCATGCTGTTCATCGTCCTGTGGGCGACGATGTTCTTCGGCGGCTTGGCAATGGCGTTCCTGCCGCCGATCTTCGGCACGAAACTGTCGCCGGGCGTGTACAAGTGGCTGGGCATGACGTTCCGCTACGGCCGCGGGCCAGCTTCGTCATCCTCCGGTGGCGGTGCCTGGACGTCGGGGACCTCGTCCGGCAGTGGCTGGTCGTCTGGAAGTTCCGGCAGCGGTTGGTCGTCCGGAAGTTCGGGCGGCGGGTTTTCAGGCGGCGGCGGCTCGTCCGGCGGCGGCGGTTCTTCAGGAAGCTGGTGAGACATCAATCATGGCAACACGACCGATCAGTCCCGAGGATCATGAGCGCATCGCCGATGCGATCCGCGCTGCCGAATCAAAGACCGACGGCGAGATCTACTGCGTCGTGGCGCATGCCAGCGACGGCTATTTCTTCCCGGCCGCTTTCATGGCGATGCTCGGCATGCTCGTCGTCAGCCTCGCCGTCGGTTATGGGCTGGAAGCCTGGTGGCTGTCGATCCGCTTGCCGCATTTCGTCATCGCCGAGCTTCTGGCGCTTGCCAGTGTGCTCATCCTGTTGTGGGCATTGCCGGCATTGCGCATCCATTTGGTGCCGAGGCGGCTGCGCTACCAGGCCGCCCACGTCAATGCGATGAAGCAGTTCCTCGCCCGCAACGTCCACCGCACCACGGCGCGCACCGGCGTGCTGGTGTTCGTCTCGATTGCCGAGCGCTATGCCGAGGTGGTCGCCGACAGCGGCATCGATTCTCGTGTCGGCCAGCATGTCTGGGACGGTGTCGTCCGCGACCTTACGGCGCATGCCGGCGACGATCGGCTTGCCGACGGGTTCGTCAAGGCGATCGAAGCAGTCGGTGCGGTACTGGCCGAGCATTTTCCGGTCTCGACTGGCGACAGCAACGAACTGGACGACCATCTGGTCGAGATTTGATCTCGCCAAAAGCGGTTTCGCAGCGTCTCAAGGACGCACCGTCCGGCTGTGTGAAAGCATCGCGGCGGCTGACCGGACTCTTGCAATCGGGCGCGGCGGGTTTATGGTTAACCAATCATGAATACGCTGAGCATCGACATCAGGAAAGCCGAACCGCGCGATGCAGCCGCCATCGCCGACGTGCATCTCGAGGCCTGGCGCGGCGCCTATTCGGGCATCATCCCGCACCGCACGCTGACATCGATGATCAACCGCCGCGGCGCCGACTGGTGGGCGAATGCCATTCGCCGCGCTGCCACCGTCCTGGTCGTCGAAATCGGCGGCAAAATTGCCGGCTATGCGACGATCGGCAAGAACCGCGCCCGCGAACTCAGGCAGCAGGGCGAGATCTACGAACTTTACCTGCGGCCGGAATATCAAGGCATCGGGCTCGGCAGCCGGCTGTTCTCGGCCGCGCGGGCACGGCTGGCCGACCATGGCCTGAAAGGCATGGTGGTCTGGGCGCTGGAAGACAATCAGAACGCACTTGCCTTCTATGCCGGCGCCGGTGGCCGCGATGTTGCCGAAGGCGTCGAGATCTTCGAGCAGAAGGCGCTGAAGAAGGTCGCTTTCGTCTGGGAATGACGGCCAGCGCATGATCCGGCCGGTTTTCGGTTAGGACGGTCTCCCCGTACCATTCGCCGCATTGCACCATTCGCCGTCGCCCGCTATCGATCTGCAATCGAGAGAGGGATAAAGCGATGCGTATCGAAGCGATTGCCAGCGGAAAGAACCCGCCCGAGGACGTCAACGTCATAATCGAGGTGCCGATCGGCGGCGAGCCGATCAAGTACGAGATGGACAAGGAGGCCGGCACGCTGTTCGTCGACCGCTTCCTGCACACTTCGATGCGCTATCCCGGCAATTACGGTTTCGTACCACACACGCTGTCGGGCGACGGTGACCCGATCGACGTATTGGTCTGCAACACGCGCGCGCTGGTGCCAGGCTGCGTCATCAATGTGCGGCCGATCGGCGTGCTGGTGATGGAGGACAATGCGGGCCAGGACGAGAAGGTCATCGCTGTGCCTTCGCCCAAGCTGACCTTGCGCTACGAGGACGTCCACGAATACACGCAATTGCCCGACATCACCCGCCAGCAAGTGCAGCACTTTTTCGAGCACTACAAGGATCTCGAACCCGGCAAATGGGTCAAGATCGAAGGCTGGTACGATGCGGCCTATGCCAAGAAGATGATCGTCGAGGCAATCGAGCGGGCCAGGCGCAAGTAATTATCGGGCGCAAATAATCAGTTGTCGACGCGGCCGAAAGCGGGCGCGTCGCCCAGCACCTCACGCTTGTCCTTGCCGCAGGCGAAGGTGCGTGCCTTCTCGTCGGCAAGCTTGCGCGCCTGATCGTTGGCGGCGGGATTGCCGGTGGCGAGCACAAGGCCGATCGTGCAGCCTTCGTGGGCGTCAGGCTGGGCAACCTTGGCCACAATCAGCACTTCCGTCGACTTGTTCTCGCCCTCGGTATCGCTGATCGAGCGACGATGAATGACGGCGAACGGAATGGCAGTTTTGCCGTTGGTTTCGATCCGCCACTCGACCTTGGGTCCAGCCGAATTGAGGCCGGAAAAGCTTTCCCAGACCGTGGTCATATCGCCAGGTGGAAAGCCGTAGAACAGCGATTCCCGCGCATCGTCGTAGGAAACCAGCACCGGGTAGCCGCGGTAGCCCGAACAGGCGAGATCGGCCCAGTCGCCGTTGCCTTCTTCCGCTTGGGCATAGGTGACGCAGTCCTTCTCCCAATCGAGATCGGTATAGACGCTGGATATGTCGCCGGCCCGGGCCGCCTGGCAGAAACCGGCGAGGGCAAGCGGGATCAAGAGAGCGCGCATGGCGGAACAACTCAGTTCGGGGGGCGCAGCGTACCGTCAAATTTAGCAGCAGCCTAGAGGAAGTCAGGCTGCGCACAGTGGTCTGGCAAAACGGAACACTATTTCTTCAAACTTGCCTCTATCAGAAGATCGGCGTTGCGGGCCACCGACTGCGCCGGTCCGCCGGCACCGAACAGCTGGCCGCTAATATAGGCGCCCTCGATCAGCAGCAGCAGCCCGTCGCCCAGCGTCTCGGCGTCGCCGGCGCCCATCGCCGCCGCCATGGCGCGCAGGCGGCGGCGCAGTTCCTGCTTATTGGCCTCACTCACGACGCGGGCCGGATGGCCATGTTCGGGATATTCGACCGCGGCATTGGTCATGCCGCAGCCGCGATAGTCGGGCCTTTGCGTACGCTTGCCGACACGCGTCAGGAAGGCGACGATCTGCGCGCGCGGATCGCCGGGATGGGCATCCACCGCCTCGTCGAAACGCTCCCAGAATTCGAGGTCATAGTGCCGGAGGTAGGATGCGGCCAGCTCGTCCTTGGACGGAAAGCTGCGGTAGAGGCTGGGCTTGGTGACGCCGGCACGCCGCACGATCTCGTCGACGCCGATCGCCCTGATGCCTTGCCGGTAGAACAGATCGCGCGCCACCTGGAGAATCCGTTCGGCGGCGCGAGGCGGCGGTGCGTCATTCGCCTTGATCGTTGGTTCAATGCTTTTCATGCCTGGTCTGCCGATTAGCTGGTTGACAATGTTACCGGTCGGTACGTATGTTTCGCGCTCCTGCAACGTACCGGTCAGTAACATGATAGCTCAATCCCGCCCGTTTGGCCAGCGCTACGCTTTCGTCGTGGTCGCCGTCATCTTCCTTTGCCTGCTGATCGCAGCGGGCCTGCGTTCGGCGCCGGCAGTCATGATGCTGCCGCTGGAGAACAGTTTCGGCTGGCGGCGCGACGTGGTGTCGCTGGCGGCGGCCACCGGCATCTTCCTCTATGGCCTGACCGGGCCGTTTGCCGCGGCGCTGATGGAGCGGATCGGGCTGCGCCGCACCTTGCTTGCCGCGCTGCTGTTGATGTCGGGATCGACCGCGCTCAGCCTGTTGATGACCAAACCGTGGCATCTGCTCCTCACCTGGGGCGTGTTTTCCGGCGTCAGCTCGGGCGCCGTCGCCACCGTGCTCGGCGCGACCATCGTCAACCGCTGGTTCAAGACCAATCGCGGCTTGGTGATGGGACTGATGTCGGCGTCCAGTGCCACCGGGCTGCTGGTCTTCCTGCCGCTGCTCGCCTCGCTCGCCCAGTCGGGCGGCTGGAAGCCGGTCGCCATCGCCATTGCCGTGGCCACCGCCTGCCTGGTGCCGCTGGTCTATATGCTGGTGCCGGAGCGCCCGGCGTCGATCGGCATGGTCCGCTATGGCGCCGATGCCGACGACGTGCCGCCGGTGCCGCCAGCCTCGCAAGGCAATTTCCTTTCGCATACATTGAGCACGCTGCGCCGCGCCGCCGGCACGCGCGTGTTCTGGTATCTGTTCGCCACCTTCTTCGTTTGCGGCTTCACCACCAACGGGTTGGTCGGCACGCATCTGATCGCCTTTTGCGGCGATATGGGCATCGGCGAAGTGCAGGCCGCAGGCCTGCTCTCGATGATGGGCATCTTCGACCTTATCGGCACGACGCTGTCGGGCTGGCTCACCGACCGTTTCGACCCGCGCAAGCTGCTCGGCGTCTATTATGGCATTCGCGGCCTGTCGCTGATCTATCTGCCCTATTCCGGCTTCTCGGCGACCAGCCTGATCATCTTCGCGGTGCTTTACGGACTGGACTGGATCGCCACCGTGCCGCCGACGCTCAGGCTTTCCAACGAGGCGTTCGGCGACCGCAGCGGGCCGATCGTCTTCGGCTGGATCGTCGCCGGCCATCAGGTGGGTGCGGCAACGGCGGCCTTTTTCGGCGGCACCATGCGCGAGCTGCAAGGCAATTACGAGCTTGCCTTTCTGATTGCCGGCATGACGGCAATAGCCGCTGCCTGCATCTCGCTGCTGATCAACACCACCCGCCCGGCCTTTGATCCGGAACCGCAGGCGGCGTAGGGCGCAATCGGCCGTGCTAATCTCCCCCCTTGAGGGGGAGATGGCCGCGAAGCGGCCAGAGGGGGTCGGTCCAACCGGGCTCGGCCCCTTATCGCAGGCGCAAGAGGTCGGTGCTCCATCCGAGACGACCCCCTCTGTCGCCTTCGGCGACATCTCCCCCTCGAGGGGGGAGATTCGCCAGCCTGTTCACTGTTATCAAACCTTCATCGTTTCGAAATGTGCCTGAAACATTGAAGCTGGAGCTTGGCGGCTACGTTCAACGCCATCCAGGAGACAGCCATGAACAAGATTTCGATGACGCGGCGCGCTTTCGTCACGTCGGCCAGCGCCGTTGGCCTGGTCGGCGCCTCGGGCCTCGCCCTCCCCTATTACTCGCGCGCCAATCAGCGCCCGGCTTTCACCCATGGCATCCAGTCCGGCGACGTCGACGCCACCAGCGGCATGGTCTGGACACGCACCGACCGGCCGTCGCGCGTCATGTTCGAGGTGTCGCGGACCGAAAGCTTCACCAATGCCGTCCGCCTCGCGCCGCTCGATACCTCGCCGGCCAGCGATTATACGGTGAAGCGGCTGCTTACCGATCTCGCCTCCGACCAGGACATCTTCTACCGCATGGTCGCGGCCGATCTTGCCGACATCAACGCCGTTTCCGAGCCGGTCGTCGGCCGCTTCCGCACGGCACCTGCCTCGAAGCGCGACATTCGCTTTGCCTGGTCGGGCGACACCGCCGGCCAAGGTTGGGGCATCGACGAGACCGGCATGAAGACCTACGCCACCATTGCCAAGCACACGCCCGACTTCTTCCTGCATTCGGGCGATACGATCTATGCCGATGGTGCGATGAAGGACGAGGTCGACCTGCCCAACGGCGGCAAGTGGAAAAACAAAGTGCTGATCGACGAGAAGCGCAAGGTTGCCGAGACGCTGGACGAATACCGGGCGCAGTGGAAATACAACATGATGGACAGGCATGTGCTGGCGCTCAGCGCCATCTGTCCGACCTTCTATCAGTGGGATGACCACGAGGTGCTGAACAACTGGTCGGACTCGAAGGACCTGAGCGCCGACGATCGCTACACTGAAAAATCCATCCATGTGCTGGCGGCACGTGCGGCGCGCGCCTTCCACGAAATGACGACGATCCGTTACGAGCCGTCGGAGCCCGGCCGCGTCTACCGCAAGATCGCCTATGGTCCGCTGCTCGACGTGTTCTTCCTCGACATGCGTTCCTACCGCGGCCCCAACGGTCCGGATATGCAGGAGACGATGACGCCGCAATCGCGCATCCTCGGTGAACAGCAGATCAAGTGGCTGAAGCGTGAACTGGCGAATTCCAACGCAACCTGGAAAATCATCGCCGCCGACATGCCGCTCGGCCTCGTCGTCTGGAACGACGGCACCAAGAAGGTAGGGGCCGAGGCGGTCAGCAATGGCGACAATGGCCCGGCCAAAGGGCGTGAGCTGGAAATTGCCGACCTTCTTCGCTATATAAAGAATGCGGGTATCAGCAACACTGTCTGGCTCACCGCAGACGTGCATTACACAGCCGCGCATTACTACAATCCGGACAAGGCGCAGTTCCAGGACTTCGATCCGTTTTGGGAATTCGTTTCGGGTCCGATCCATTCCGGGACGTTCGGGCCTAATGGTTTCGATATGACATTCGGCCCGGAGCTGAAGTTCATAAAGGCACCAACTGCCGAACAGGGTCAAAACCTGGCGCCTTCGGCCGGCCTGCAGTTCTTCGGGCTCGTCGAGATCGATGGCGCCACCGAACAGTTGACGGTGCGGCTGATGGATCGCGACGACAGCGAACTCTACAAGGTCACGCTTGATCCGGTGCGGTCGGCGTGAGCGACGGCGCCACTACCCTCGGGCCAGCCCGAGGGTAGGAACGTATATCAATCGGGATAGCAGACGACGGGAATGTTGGGCCAGACGGCGCTGTCGCATCCGGCATTTTGCTGCCGCTGCTTGAAGGCGGCGCTGACCGGCCCGGTCACCACCGGATCGACGCCATCGGGAGCATCGGCAAAAAGCTGCTCCGCCGACGGCTTGTCGGACGGCAAAGCAGACCGCGTCTCCTTGAACGACGCCGCCGATTGCGCCGCGCCGGCCGCGAGGAGGACGGCGAGCGCGGTACATGCCAAAATCGGCCGGAGTTTGATGCCTATCTCGATCATGAAATTCGAACTGTCCGGACCATGAAAGGTTCCGCCTTGGTTAATAATTCCACTTCACACCAAGACATTTAAGATTTGGTGACTTTATTTGGTGGCTCGCCTCCTCTTTCGCAATTGCGAAAAACCCTGTATGAGCCGCCCAACCGAAAGAGGCAGCGCCTTTTGGCCTGCTGCCTGCAACGCTCCCGAGACCAAAACATGAAAATCCGCAATATCGCGATCATCGCGCACGTCGACCATGGAAAAACCACCCTCGTCGACCAGCTTCTGAAACAGTCCGGCTCGTTCCGCGACAACCAGCGCGTCGCCGAGCGCGCCATGGATTCGAACGACCTCGAAAAGGAACGCGGCATCACCATCCTGGCCAAGGCGACCTCGGTCGACTGGAAGGACACCCGCATCAACATCGTCGACACGCCCGGCCACGCCGACTTCGGCGGCGAGGTCGAGCGCATTCTGTCGATGGTGGATTCGGCCATCGTGCTGGTCGACGCCGCCGAGGGGCCGATGCCGCAGACCAAATTCGTGGTCGGCAAGGCACTCAAGGTTGGACTGAAGCCGATCGTCGTCATCAACAAGATCGACCGGCCAGATGCCCGCCACGTCGAAGTGGTGAACGAGGTGTTCGATCTTTTTGCAGCACTTGACGCTACCGACGAGCAGCTCGACTTCCCTATCCTTTACGGTTCAGGCCGCGACGGCTGGGTCTCGGAAAACCCCGAAGGTCCGAAGGACCAGGCTCTGGCGCCGCTGTTCGACCTCGTCATCAAGCACGTGCCGGCCCCGACCGTTCATCCCGGCCCATTCCGCATGATCGGCACCATCCTGGAAGCCAATCCTTTCCTCGGCCGCATCATCACCGGCCGTATCGAATCCGGCACGCTGAAATCCAACCAGGCGGTCAAGGTGCTGCACCATGACGGCACCCAGGTCGAAACCGGCCGAATCTCGAAAATCCTTGCTTTCCGCGGGCTCGAGCGCCAGCCCATTGACGAGGCGCAGGCGGGCGACATCGTCGCCATCGCCGGCCTGTCGAAAGGCACTGTCGCCGACACCTTCTGCGACCTGTCGGTGACCGAGCCGCTGCACGCGCAGCCGATCGATCCGCCGACTGTGACGATGTCTTTCCTCGTCAACGATTCGCCGCTGGCCGGTACCGAAGGCGACAAGGTGACCAGCCGCGTCATCCGCGACCGCCTGCTGCGCGAGGCCGAAGGCAATGTCGCGCTGAAGATCGAGGAATCACCTGACAAGGATTCGTTCTTCGTTTCCGGCCGCGGCGAATTGCAGCTGGCCGTGCTGATCGAGACGATGCGCCGCGAAGGTTTTGAGATCGCCGTGTCGCGGCCGCGCGTCGTCATGCAGAAGGGCGATAGCGGCGAATTGCTGGAGCCGGTCGAGGAAGTCGTCATCGACGTCGACGAGGAGCATGCCGGCGTCGTCGTGCAGAAGATGTCGGAGCGCAAGGCCGAGATGGTCGAGCTTCGCCCTTCGGGCGGCAATCGCCAGCGCATCGTCTTCCACGCGCCGACGCGCGGGTTGATCGGCTACCAGTCGGAACTGTTGACCGACACGCGCGGCACCGCTGTGATGAACCGGCTGTTCCATGCCTATGAACCTTACAAGGGTGAGCTGCCGGGCCGTACCAACGGCGTGCTGATCTCCAACGAACAGGGTGAATCGGTGGCGTACGCCATGTGGAACCTGGAAGACCGTGGCCCGATGGTCATCGACCCGGGCGTCAAGGTCTATCAGGGCATGATCATCGGCATCCATTCCAGGGACAACGACCTCGAAGTCAACGTGCTCAAGGGCAAGAAGCTGACCAACATCCGCGCCGCCGGCAAGGACGAGGCGGTAAAGCTGACACCGCCGATCCGCATGACGCTGGAACGCGCGCTGGCCTGGATCCAGGACGACGAGCTGGTCGAAGTGACGCCGAAGACCATCCGTCTGCGCAAGCTCTATCTCGATCCAAACGAGCGCAA
The DNA here is from genome assembly GCF_040319695.1 of Mesorhizobium sp. M0898. Taxonomy (NCBI): domain Bacteria; kingdom Pseudomonadati; phylum Pseudomonadota; class Alphaproteobacteria; order Hyphomicrobiales; family Phyllobacteriaceae; genus Mesorhizobium; species Mesorhizobium sp. M0898. The sequence goes on from NZ_JAMYOE010000002.1 coordinate 196,126, forward strand.
GCGTTTTGAGAAGTCGGCGAAAGTGGTCGGCGCGGCATAAAGGGCAATACCGCGCAATGAGCGGTAAACTCGTCACGGCTGTCATATACGACAATCGACCCGAGGCCGAAGTTTGCGTGTCGATGCTCGACGCGTATGGAATTTATGCTCTCGCGAATTATCTTCTCGACACGGGCAGGCTTGGCTTGATCCATGTGCAAGTCGCCGACAGCGATCTCGATACGGCCAAAGGTTTGATTGGCTCGGCCTCCAAAGAGGGCGACTGACCCCTGGCCGTAACTGTCTCTGATTACGGATTCCCTTGCCGTCGCCTCATCCACCTGCAGCCGAAATGATTTCGTCCCGGTCTGGTTCGCCAGACAGGTGGATCCGGATCGCCGTTCCCGCCCGCGCCGGCCGGCGCAAGGCTTTGGCCCCGTCCGGACCAACCACCTGCAATCGCTTCTCTTCCCAAACCTGAAGCCGCGATCGCGAGACACCGAGTTCGTTGGCGAGCAACCGGTCGAGCCGCAGCGCTGTCGGCATTTCGAGCCAGAGCTGAAGTTCGAGCGCGCTGGTATTTTCCGGTCTATCCCCGAGCGCCTGCTTATGAACGACGGCTTCGGGAAACTCCTCGACGCGCCCGATACTGCTTCGCAATGCGGCAACATCGAAGGCATGGCGCCGCGCCAGGACCGGATCGTTGCTTTCGAGCGCCTGCAATATTGTCGGTTCGATATCGCGGCGGCTGCAGCGCTCCAGAATGCCGAAATTCCAGGAATTGTCGCAGTCGATGCAGCGGTAGATCAACCAGGCGTCAATGCGCTTGCCGTTGGCATTGACCCGGAATTTGCCGCTGCAGCGATAGGCTTTCAGGCCGCCGCAGCGATTGCAGTTGAGGTGAGGTCGAGGTGCGGTCTTGGGTGTGATCGTCCAGCGGATACGCAGTATCGAAGGCATGCCGAAAAGCCCTTCCCGTCGGGAAGTTCGTCAGATCGGCGATATCGAGAACCCATGCGGGGACGGCGTGGCGAGAGACTGCGGCAGTTGGAAATCAGGTGTCGCGGGTGGTTATGCGCGACAGCGGTTCAGCAGTGCCAAACCGGTCTCGAACCGCCACCCGAGGAACACATGATGTGAAATAGGCATCGCGACTGCGACGCCCTGCTCTGTGTTGGGGGAGTTGACGAGACCGGCGGTTACGAAGGCAAAGTGAAGCTCGAAATGATGTCGGGACGACATTTCTAGCCGCGAGGTGCCTGGCCGACAAGCCTTCTTTCGGTGGACGCTACTGTCGTCGGACCAGTTGGGTTATCTTGAACGACCCAAACATTTCAAACGGGATCCGCGTCATGCATTTCACATCGCTTCTGATTTTTGCCGGCGCCCTGCTTGTTGCCGCCGGCTCGCCCGGCCCATCGATCGCCGCTCTTGTGGCGCGGGTCATCGCAAAAGGGTTTCGCGACGTGTTCCCGTTCCTGCTTGCGATGTGGATCGGCGAAGCGATCTGGCTGTCGCTGGCGGTGTTTGGCCTCGCCGTGGTGGCGCAGACGTTCCACTTTGCCTTTGTCGTCGTGAAGTCGGTCGGCGTCGCCTATCTCGGCTGGCTTGCCTGGAAGATGTGGACGGCACCGGTCGAGGCCAAGGAAGGCGCGCTGCCGCGCGAAGATTCGCCCGTCAGACTGTTCTTTGCCGGCATGGCGGTGACACTCGGCAACCCCAAGATCATGATGTTCTATCTGGCGCTGCTGCCCACCATCATCGACCTCGGTTCGGTCAGCATGGTGGGCTGGATCGAATTGACGGCGACCATGGCAGTGGTCCTGGTCGCCATCGATTTGACATGGGTGCTCGCCGCATCGCAGGCGCGCAAGCTCTTGAGGAGCAAGCGGGCGATGAAAATCGCCAACCGCATCAGCGCCGGTACCATGGCCGGCGCTGCGGCGGCGATCGCCGCGCGGTCTTGAGCCGGCGTCAACCCATTTCGATTATCGGTGCGATCTCGACGCTGAAACCCGGGTCCGTCAAGATAGGACAATCTTTGGCTTTGCCGACGGCATCGTCGATGTCCTTTGCTTCGATGATGGTGTAACCGGCGGTCGGATTGCTGCCGCCATTGTTCTCGACCTTGCCGCCAGGCAGCAGGGTCTTCGACATGCCGACTGGATTGCCACCGTCGACCACCGCTGAACCAAGCTTGCCGTACCAGCCGTTCCAGGCATCCATCGCTGCCTTCCGTTCGGCCTCCTCGGTCGGCATCTTGCCCGAGCCGTGATAGACGTAGAGAAATTTCGCCATGTTCTCCTCCTCTGATCGGCGGCATCGAACCGGCATGCGGTCATGCCGCATGCCGATCATCGGACCAAACCGGCAAACAAGCAACGAGAATGCGAAGTAGCTAATATAATATGCCGTTGGCTCGCAACGGCGGTGCCCTATCGCGCCATCGCATGGTATTCATCGTTCGGCCGCATATCGATTGCCGATGCCAGCCGGTTCGACATGTTGAAGAACGCCGCGGTCGAGGCGACGTCCCAGATGTCGCGGTCGGAAAAGCCGACTTGCCGCAACGCCGCCCGGTCCGCTTCGACGATCTTTGCCGGCTGCCCGGTCAGCTTCACCGCGAATTCGAGCATGGCGCGTTGCCTGTCCGACAGCTTGGCGGCGCGAAAATTCATCACCATCATCTCGCCGAAGGCTGGGTCGCCGGAAAGCTGGCGCACCGCCGCGCCATGCGCGGCCAGGCAATAGTAGCAATGGTTGACCGATGAGACGGCCACCGCGATCATCTCGCGCTCGAGTTTCGACAGGCCGGATTCACCCAGCATCAAATCATTGTACATGTCGGTGAAAGCGCGCAGCTTCTTCTCGTCGAAGGCATAGGCGAGCAGCACGTTGGGAACGAGGCCGAGCTTCTCCCGGCACTTGGTGAAATAGGCCTTGGTCGCGTCGCTCAGCTCCGCCGGTGCCAGGTCAAGCGCGGTGATTTTGTCCGTCATGGCGGATCTCTCCTCTTTTTCGCCAGGCTGCCGGTGAATTCCGACATTTCGTCGCAAGCCGTCAAACCTTTGTCGCCAAATACCCGTCATCTGTTAGCATAGCCGCAAAAACATGTGACGGGAGGGACTCATGGCCAGCGTAAAGTCAGCGAGCCGGTTGAAAAAAGCCGGCCTGACGAGGGGTGAAGCCGCGGGTGGTGAAAAGCCCGGCAGGCTTGCCGACTACCTGCTGGCCCGAGCTCCGGCCGAAGATGTCGCCGCCTACGACGTCATCGATCTCGAACGCGCTGCCGAACTCGCCGGCCGCGCAGTGGCCAGGCACAAGAAGGACGACTGCGTCGTTGCCATAGACGTCGATTCCGGTGTCGTCCGCCAGGGCCGGCCGATGACGGTGATCACTGTCGTCAACGACAACATGCCGTTCCTGTTCGATTCCGTCCTCGGCGAGATTACAGAAAGCGCCGGCGAGCCGCTGCTGGTTACCCATCCAGTCATAGTCGTCAGGCACGGCAAGAACGGCGTCGAGGAAATCCTCGGCGATGGCGGTTATGCCAAGGGCGACCACAGCCATGACCGACTGAGCGTCATCCATGTCCATATCGGCCGCCTTTCGGCCGAGCAGGCCGAAGGCCTGGCCGCACGCCTGACGAAACTGCTCGGCCAGGTGCGAGCCGCCGTCACCGACTGGAAGCCGATGCTTGCCCGCCTCGACCAGGCGATCTCGGAATTCCGCTACTCGCCAGTGCCGCTCGACAAGGCCCATGTCACCGAGGCGATCGCCTTCCTCGAATGGCTGCGCGACGACAACTTCACCTTTCTCGGCATGCGCGAATTCAACTATACCGGCGGCGAGACGAGCGGCATGCTCGAGCGCGCCGAAAAGCCCGGCCTCGGCATCCTTTCCGATCCCGACGTGCTGGTGCTCAGACGCGGCACCGAAGCGGTGAGCACGACGCCGGAAATCCGCGCCTTCCTGCATGGGCCGGAACCGCTGATCGTCACCAAGGCCAACGCCAAGTCGTCGGTGCACCGCCGCATCTACCTCGACTACATCGGCGTCAAGACCTACACCGGCAAAGGCGTGCTTTCAGGCGAGCTCCGTATCGTCGGCCTGTTCACCTCGACTGCCTATACGCGCTCGGTGATGAAAATCCCCTATCTGCGCTCGAAGGCGGAAACCGTCATCGCCAAATCCGGCTTCAATCCAAGCGACCATTCCGGCAAGGCATTGATCAACGTGCTGGAGAGCTATCCGCGCGACGAGCTGTTCCAGGTTCCGGTGCCGATCCTGCGCAAGCATGCCGAAGCCATACTGGGCTTGATCGAGCGGCCGCGCGTCAGGGCATTGGTGCGTGTCGACCAGTTCGACCGCTTCGTCTCCGTGCTCGTCTTCGTGCCGCGCGACCGCTACGACAGCGTCGTGCGCGAGAAGATCGGCACCTATCTGAAGACCGTCTTCGAAGGCCGGCTGTCCGCCTATTACCCGGCCTTCCCGGAAGGCGGGCTGGCGCGCGTCCATTTCATCATCGGCCGCTCCGGCGGCAAGACGCCGAAGGTCGAGCAGGCAACGATCGAGGCGGCGATCCGCGACATCGTACGGACTTGGGACGATGCCCTGCGCGAGACCGCGACCGAGACCGGCGCCGATGCGAGACTCACGGCCATCGCCTCGCGTTTTTCGGAAAGCTATCGCGACAGTTTTCGGCCGGGCGTGGCGCTGGCCGATGCCGGGCGCATCGCCAAGCTCGATGCGTCAAATCCGATCGCCATCGACTATTACCGTCACGCCGACCAGAAGCCGCATCAGGCGGCACTGAAGATCTATCACCATGGCAGCCCGGTGGCGCTGTCGCGGCGCGTGCCCGTGCTGGAAAACATTGGTTTCCGCGTCATCAGCGAGCGCACTTTCGAGGTCGGCGACAATCAATCCGGCACGATCAATAGTGATCAGCCCGGCATGGTCTTCATCCACGACATGGAACTCGAGAACAGCTACGGCAGGCCGATCGACCTCGGCAATGGCGGCGCGCTGTTCGAGGATGCGTTCCTTTCCGTCTGGCGCGGTGATGTCGACAATGACGGCTATAACGGCCTTGCCCAGACCGCCGGCCTGTGGTCGGGCGAGATCACCGTCCTGCGCGCCTATGGCCGCTATCTCCAGCAGGCCGGCATCCCGCAGAGCCAGGATTTCATCGCCGCCGCGCTCAACCGTTATCCCGAGATCGCCCGCGGCCTGCATGCGCTGTTTGTCGCCCGCCTCGGCACGACGGCCGAGACGGAAGGCGTCGTTCAGGCCAAACATCTGAAAGCCAAGATCACGGATGCGCTGGAAGACGTTCCCAACATTGACGACGACACCATCATCCGCCGTTATCTGAACCTGATCGAAGCCTCGCTGCGCACCAATCATTTCGTTGCCGATACGAAACAGAAAGGCCAATCGCTGGCGATCAAGCTCGATTCGCAATCGGTCGACGGGCTGCCGGCGCCGCGGCCATGGCGGGAGATCTTCGTCTACGGCTCCGAGGTCGAGGGTGTGCATCTGCGCTTCGGCCCGGTCGCGCGCGGCGGCCTGCGCTGGTCGGACCGTGCGCAGGACTATCGCACCGAGGTGCTCGGCCTGGTCAAGGCACAGCAGGTCAAGAATGCGGTGATCGTGCCGGTTGGCGCCAAGGGCGGCTTCTACCCGAAAAAGCTGCCGATGAGCGCCGGGCGCGACGCAATTTTCGAGGCCGGCACGGCCGCCTACAAGAATTACGTTTCCAGCCTGTTGTCGATCACCGACAATATCGGGCTGGATGGCGTCATCCCGCCAGCCGGCGTCGTGCGGCGCGATCAGGATGATCCGTATTTCGTCGTCGCCGCGGACAAGGGCACGGCGACCTTCTCGGACATCGCCAACGCCATCAGCGAAAGGCACGGCTTCTGGCTCGACGACGCTTTCGCCAGCGGCGGTTCGGCCGGCTACGACCACAAGAAGATGGGCATCACCGCCAAGGGCGCCTGGGAAGCGGTCAAGCGGCATTTCCGCGAGATGAACCGCGACATCCAAACCACGCCGTTCACCGTCGTCGGCGTTGGCGACATGTCGGGCGACGTGTTCGGCAACGGCATGCTGCTGTCGGAGCAGACCCGGCTGATCGCCGCCTTCGATCATCGCGACATCTTCATCGATCCCGATCCCGACATGGCCGCTTCGATGGCCGAGCGCCGGCGTATGTTCGCTCTCGCCCGCTCAAGCTGGCAGGATTACGACAAGACGAAGCTGTCCGAAGGCGGCATCATCGTCTCGCGCAGCCAGAAGTCGATCACCTTGCCGGCTGCCGCGGCTGCAGCTATCGGCCTCGGCAAGACAACGGCCACGCCGGTCGAGATCATGAGTGCCATCCTCAAGGCGCCGGCAGATCTTTTGTGGTTCGGCGGCATCGGCACCTATGTCAGGGCATCGGGCGAGACCAACCAGGACGTCGGCGACCGTGCCAATGACGCGATCCGCATCACCGCGCTCGACCTGCGTGCCAAGGTCATCGGTGAAGGCGCCAATCTCGGCGTCACACAGCGGGCGCGCATCGAATTCGGATTGAATGGCGGCCGCTGCAACTCAGATGCGATCGACAATTCGGGCGGCGTGAACTGCTCAGACGTCGAGGTCAACATCAAGATCGCGCTGGCTTCCGCCATGCGGAAGGGATCGCTGACGCGGCCGTCGCGCAACAAATTGCTGGCCGAGATGACCGACGAGGTCAGCGCCCTGGTGCTGTCCAACAATTACCAGCAGACGCTGGCGCTGTCCCTTGCTCGCAAGCGCGGCCTTGCCGACATTGCCCATCAGAGCCGCTTCATGGAGGCGCTCGAGGCGCGCGGGCTGCTCGACCGTGCCGTCGAGACGCTGCCGTCGCCGGCGGCTCTTGCCTCGGGCCATGCGCGCGGCGAGCCGCTCACCCGGGCCGAGCTCGGCGTGCTGCTTGCCTATGCCAAGATCGTGCTGTTTTCCGATATCGTCGCCAGCGACGTGCCGGACGATCCGCATTTCGACCGCGACCTGATGGGTTATTTTCCCGACCGCATGGCGAAGAAATATGCGGCGGAAATCCACGGCCATCGCCTGCGCCGCGAGATCATCGCCCGTGCCGTCGCCAATGACCTGGTCAATCGCGGCGGCCCGTCCTTCGTCAACAGGCTGCAGGAAGCGACCGGGCGCAGTGCCGCCGATGTCGTGCGCACCTTCGCCGTGGTGCGGGATGGCTTTGCGCTGCCGGCGCTCTATCGCCAGATCGACGCGCTCGACAACCTGATCGACGGACAGATCCAGCTCGACCTCTATCAGGCGGTCAGCCGGCTGATCTATGTGACCAGCGGCTGGTACCTGAAGAACGATGCCGGCACCGCACCGCTCGGGCAGCGGATCACCGAGTTGCAGGATGCGCGCAAGGCGCTGGAGCCGAAGCTCGTTGCGCTGTTGCCGGCCTTCTCGCGCGAGCGGATCGAGGAGCGGCGGCACAGCCTGTCGAAGGGCGGCGCGCCCGAGAGCCTGGCCGAGCAACTGGCGTTGACCGATGTGGCGGAACTCATCCCCGACATTGCGCTGACGGCGCGGACGGCAACTGCCGGCATCGTCGCTGCCGCCAAGGCGTTTTTTGCAGTCAGCGATGTCTTCCGCATACCGCGCGTCGAAGATGCGGCGCGGTCGATCACGCCCTCGGATTATTACGATCAACTGGCGCTTTCGCGCGCCACCGACACAATCGGCGCGGCCAGGCGCGGCATCGCGGTGGCGGCACTCACCAGTCATGCCGAGGCGGCGGATCCGGTGACAGCATGGTTGGAGGCGGGCGGCGAACGGGTCGGACGCATCCGCGAGCGGCTGCAGGCTCTGACCGAGGGCGGCGACATCACCGTGTCGCGGCTGTCGGTGGCGTCCGGCCTGATGAGCGATCTGACAGGGCTGTGAGACGTCTTCCACATCGCGCGGGATTGCCGGGAAGAACTGCGCTATTGAGCGAACGGCGCCCTGCGTTGGGGGGCGCCGGAGCATGATCCCAAAAAGTGACGATCGGCTTTTGGACAAGATCGTGCTCAACAACAAGACGGAGCATCATTCCGATTCGATCGGCATGGAGCAAGCTCCAGCGGAGGGGACATGGCTGAGATGGCAGTGCAGCGGGCATCGGGACGCGGCATCTGGGGATGGATGCTGTTCGACTGGGCGGCACAGCCGTTTTTCACGGTCGTTACCACCTTCATCTTCGGTCCTTATTTCGTCTCGCGCATGGCCAGCAATCCAGAGACCGGGCAAGCGGCCTGGGGCTACGGCATTGCCGCCGCCGGCGTCGTCATTGCCGTTTTGTCGCCGGTCCTCGGCTCGATCGCCGATCAGACTGGACCACGCAAACCGTGGATAGCCTTCTTCGCCGCGGTTAAAATCACCTGCCTCACCCTGCTGTGGTTCGCCGCGCCCGGCTCTAATCTTTTTCTGGTCGTGGCGTTGTTCTCGCTGGCGTCGGTCGCGGCGGAATTCTCGACTGTGTTCAACGATTCGATGATGCCCCGCCTGGTGCCGAAGAGCGACATCGGCAGGATCTCGAACATGGCCTGGGGACTCGGCTATCTCGGCGGCATGATCGCACTGATCTTCGTCGTTACCGTCATGGCCGGCTCGCCTGAAACCGGCAAGACCGTCGTTGGGCTCGACCCGATCTTCGGCCTCGACCCCAGGCTCGGCGAGGACGCGCGCGCCACCGGACCGTTGTCGGCGGCCTGGTATTTCCTGTTCATCCTGCCGATGTTCTTCTTCACGCCTGATGCGATCAAAGGCATTCCAATCGGGCCGGCGGTGCGCGAAGGCCTGTCGGAACTGAAGTCGACGCTGGCCGAAGTGCGCAAGCGCAGCGGCATTTTTCGCTTTCTCGTCGCCCGCATGATCTATCAGGACGGCGTCAATGCACTGCTGGCGCTGGGCGGAACGTTTGCGGCGGCAATGTTCCATTGGTCGATTACCGAGATCGGCCTGTTCGGCATCATCCTCAACGTCGTTGCCATCGTCGGCTGCCTGGTTGCCGCACGCCTCGACACAGCACTGGGTTCCAAGACCATAGTGATGATTTCGCTGGTCATGCTAAGCATCGCTACGCTCGGCATCGTCTCGACCGGCCCGGGCTATACGCTGTTCGGCGCCTGGATGATGATGCCCGGACTGGACGGCGGCGGATTGTTCGGCACGGCGGCGGAAAAAGCCTACATTTTCTACGGCCTGCTGATCGGGCTTGCTTTCGGGCCGGTGCAGGCATCGTCGCGCTCCTACATGGCGCGCAGCGTCTCCGCTGCCGAATCGGGCCGCTATTTCGGCATCTATGCGCTGGCCGGCCGGGCAACCAGTTTTGCCGCACCCTTCATGGTGGCCACGATCACCCTGGCCAGCGGCTCGGCGCGGCTCGGCATGGCGGCGATCGTGCTGTTCCTTGGCGCCGGCATGGCGATCCTGATCGGCACGCCCTATCCGGCGGATCGGCCGGCGGAGTGAGCTGCTCTTGCCTTCTCCCGCAGCGGGGGTAACGCGTTCAATGCCGGAAATGCCTCACTCCGGTGAAGACCATGGCAATGCCGTGAGCGTCGGCGGCGGCGATGACATCGTCGTCGCGCATCGAGCCGCCGGGCTGGATGACGGCTGTGGCGCCGGCTTCGATTGCCGACAAAAGCCCATCCGCGAACGGGAAAAAGGCATCCGAGGCGACGACCGAGCCCCCGGTCAAGGGCTCCGTCAGGCCGGCAGCCTCGGCGGCGTCGAGCGCCTTGCGCGCCGCGATGCGCGAGGAATCGACCCGGCTCATCTGGCCAGCGCCGATGCCGACTGTAGCGCCATCCCTGGCATAGACGATGGCGTTCGACTTGACGTGCTTTGCCACACGAAAAGCGAATTTCAGATCGGCCAATTCGGCCGGCGTCGGAGCGCGTCTGGTCACCACTTTCAGCTCGAGGTCATCCACCACCGCGTTGTCGCGGCCCTGGACCAGCAAACCGCCAGCAACCGATTTCAAGCCAAGGCCCGCCGCGCGCGGGTCGGGCAGGCCGCCGGTGACCAGCAGGCGTAGGTTCTTCTTGGCGGCAATGATGCGGACTGCTTCTTCGGACGCCTCCGGTGCGATGATCACCTCGGTAAAGGTCTTGACGATCTCTTCGGCGGTTCCGGCATCGAGGATGCGGTTCATGGCGACGATGCCGCCGAAGGCCGAGACCGGATCGCAGGCCAGCGCCTTGGCATAGGCCGCCTGCAGCGAAGCGTCCTCAGCGACGCCGCACGGGTTGGCGTGCTTGATGATGGCAATTGCTGCGGAGCGCGACGGGTCGAACTCGCCGACCAGCTCGAAGGCAGCGTCGGTGTCGTTGATGTTGTTGTAGGAAAGCTGCTTGCCCTGAAGCTGGCGCGCCGTGGCAACGCCCGGCCGCCTGTCGCCGTTGACATAGAAGCCGGCGCCCTGATGCGGGTTTTCGCCATAGCGCATCACCGACTGCAGCTTGCCGCCGAAGGCGCGCCATGTCGGATGCTCGATCTCAAGCGCCTCGGCGAACCATCCCGAGATCGCCGCATCGTAGGTGGCGGTGCGGGCAAAGGCCTTGGCTGCCAGCTTCTTGCGGAAATCCAGCGACAACGACCCGAAATTCATCTCCAGCGCGTTGAGCACCGAGGCATAGTCATCGGGATCGGTGACGATGCCGACATAGGCGTGGTTCTTGGCCGAGGCACGGATCATCGCCGGGCCGCCGATGTCGATGTTCTCGACGATCGCCGCGTAGTCGGCGCCGGAGCGACGCACCTCTTCGAACGGATAGAGATTGGAGACGACGAGATCGATCGGCTCGATGCCGTGGTCGCGCATCGCTGCGGCGTGCTCGGGATCGTCGCGCACGCCAAGCAGTGCGCCATGCACCGACGGGTGCAGCGTCTTGACGCGGCCGTCCATGATCTCGGGAAAGCCGGTGAGCTCGGACACGTCGCGCACCGCCATGCCTGCCTCGGCAAGCGCCCTTGCGGTGCCGCCGGTCGAGACTAGCTCGACGCCGGCCGAAGCCAGCGCCCTGGCGAAATCGATCAGGCCGGTCTTATCAAAGACGGAAAGGAGCGCGCGACGGATGGGTACAAGGTCGGGCGCGGGAATGTTCTTGGCGGCGACGGCCATGGGCTGGCGGCCTTTCCAGTTCTGGTTGGAGAGCGTCCGCGGGCCGTAGCATATGAGGCCCGGAAATCAAGCCGCAAGACTTGATCAGTGTCTGCCGTTGCCACCGGCTTCAGCTTTTTCCGGACGGCCGGCGATGATGGTGCGCGTCAATTGCCAGTGGACCTCCGAAATTTCCGAGGCCTTGAACGCAAGCACGATCTGGCGGCTGCGGCGCGGGCCGCCAAGCCCGGCGAAATAGATCGATTCCTCGACCTCGGGCACCACTTCGGTAGAGGTAAACACCCAGGTGTCGGCATGGTCGGCGGCCAGCACCAGACGGTCATGCTCATCCTGGAGCAGGCTAATATCGGGATGGACATGGAAACGCACCGTGACGAAGTCACGGCCATTGTTGCGGATAGAAGCGCCGCCCGGGCGCAGGAAACGGTCCCTGCCGGCAAACACATTGCCTTCGGTCGATAATTTCAGCTCGCGCTCATGCAGGAAGCCGAAGCGCGCTGCATAGCCGTCATGGCGGGCGATGAAGCCCTGGCTGCCCTTCTGGTCGGTGCGCTTGCAAGACACATGCTGCGGCCCGCCGATCAAAGGCGTGCCGAGCAGGTCGTTGACGCGCAAGGAGTGATTGAAGCGCGCCGACGACGTGTCGTTGATGGTGGCGGTCGAGTGGGCGGCGGTGGCGCGGGCAAGCGGCCGGAACTCGGCGGCGCCATAAGTGTCTATTCCGGCGTTGACGATATAGTGCTGGCGGCCCGACGACAATTCGAAGGCGAGGCATCCGGCGTGAGCGGCATTGGATACGTCGACAGGGGGCGGCGGGCCGGTATCGGCGATCACAGTGACACCGCCCATCGACAGGCGCTCATAACCCGAATGCGGCGCGTGCAGCAACGGTGCGCCGGCGGTGTCGTCGTGATGCAGGATGCTGGCGATACGGTCGTGAATGGTGGCGCCCATGCCGTTGAAGCGGGCAAGGCTGCCGTCCTGATGGCGAAAGAAGCGCAATGCCGGCAGCATCCGGTCGATGGCGCCGATCAGGGCGGCCGGCGGTGTCTCGGCCTGATTGGCGTATGTCTGGCGCAACGGCAGAAGGTCGGCGAGGATTTCAAGCACGGCCATCGGATTGCGCGAGATATGGCCGCCGTCAGGCAGGATCTGGCGGTCGAGCTCCTCGGCGAGATTGCGGGTAGCACCGCGTAGCGCCGAGGCCGGCGCCGGCAGCGACAAAGCGGCAAAGGCCAGCGCAATGCGGGCGCGCAGCCGGTCCTTGCCGTCCGGCATCTCGCGCACCATGGCGCGCAGATAGCGGATCTGGACGGCGAGCGATTTCAAGAACGCGCGGTAGAACGGAAATTCGGCACCCTGCAACACGATCGAGGAATGCTGCAGCCAGGCAATGACACGCTTGGCCGTCGTGCCGGGCTCCCAGGCGACGCCGGAAATATGGCTGCCATGGATTGCAATCCAGTCGGAAACCAACGCCCGCGCGTTGGCGGCGGCTAGCTCGGTGCCGGCGGCACGCATATGCCGCAGCCAGCGAAAGCCATGCAGCGTTTTTTGCCAGCCGGGATTGGGCACGTCGATCTGGAAGGGCGATTTGCCGCCGGTCTCGACCAGATGCCCCGAAAGCGGATAGCGGCCGTAATAGATCTCGAGCGCGATCTGAGGATCGGCGAGCCGCAGGTCCGGTGGGGCGATCAGGACGCGCTCCGGCGTGCGGCCTGAGTAGCGCCAGCGATAGAGTGGCCCGGCGCGCAAGCGCCGGCGCGTCTTGCGCCAGAACTCCCTCGCGACAAGCGTCCACAGACGCGTCGTGTTACCGGCAGCGATTGCCAAAACCCCTCCTGATCGTCCTCACCCAGGCACAAGTTTATATGATTCAAGAACTTGTGCGAAGGCGAATTCCGCGGCAGTGGGGCCGTTCAGCCTGTTTTCCATGCCTCCTCGCCCCAAGAAGCCGGACGGCGCTTCAAGATCGGCCCTTAGCCGGCTCTGCGCATGCGGGCGGCGAAGAAGCCGTCCAGCCCGGAGCGGCCCGGCGAGCCTAGCTCCAGATCGGCAGGCGTGGTGCGCAACGTGCCTTGCGGCGTCAGAAACGGGTCGATGCCGGCGATCTCACCCGGCCGAAGCGGGTCGTCGACAATCTCCGCATTGCCGGCGAGAAAGTCGCGATAGAGCTCTTCGCCTTCCAGTGGATCGAGCGAACAGTTGGAAAAGACGATGCGTCCACCAGGCTTGACCAGGGTGACGGCGCGGGCAAGCAGCCGGCGTTGCAGGTTGGCCAGTTTTTCGACGTCGGCCGCCGTCTTCGTCCAGGGGACGTCGGGATGCCGCCGCACCGTGCCGGTCGAAGAGCAAGGTGCGTCGAGGAGGACCGCATCGAAGAGGTCCTTCGGCTCGTATTTGAGCAGATCGGCCTGGACGATCTCGGCGGCCAGACCGAGCCGTTCGAGGTTCTGCGTCAGCCGTGCCAGCCGCGTTTTGGACATGTCGAGCGCGGTGACGTGGGCGTCGGCGAGGATCAGCTGGGCGGTCTTGCCGCCCGGCGCGGCACAGAGGTCGGCGATTCGCAAACCATTGATGTCGCCGAACAGCCGGGCCGGCAGGCTGGCCGCTGCATCCTGAACCCACCAGGCGCCTTCCCCAAAGCCGGGCAGTTCGGTCACGGAAGCGCTGAGCTTTTCCACCCGCACCGTGCCGGTCGGCAGGACAAAGCCGCCGAGCCGTTCGGCCCACAGCGCCGGGTCCGACTTGACCGAGAAATCGACCGGTGCCTCATGGCGATGGGCGAGCAGTATCTGCCTGGCCTTGTCGAGGCCGTAGACTGTTTTCAAACGGTCGGAAAACCATTTTGGCGCCTCGTCGGTAGCGGCAAGTGCTGCGGCGAGCTCGTCCTGCTTGGCCCGCGCCAGCGTGCGCAGCACGCCGTTGACGAGGCCGGAAAAGCGCGCCGTGCGCGGATCGGACTTGGCGTGTGTCACGGCGAGGTCGACGGCGGCGCGGTCGGGAACATCGAGGAACAGGATCTGCGCTGCCGCCACATGCAAAATGTGCGAAAGCGCCGTGGCGTTGGGCGGTAGCGGCTTTTCCAGGCGACGGGCCAAAAGGCCTGATATGGTCATGCGGTAGCGCAGGGCGGTGACCAGAATGGCGCGCACCAAAGCGCGGTCGCGCAGGTCGAGCGCCTTGTATTGTGGATGACCGTTCTCATGGTCGGTCAGCCCGTCGAGCGGCGTCCTCGCGTCGATGACAGCGGCAAGCAGCCGCGCGGCTGCCTTGCGCGCGGCGAGACCGCGAGCTTCTGAAGCCTCACTGTGAGTTGGCCTCATTGTGTCGGCGATCGGTTGACTAGTTTAAATATGGCGCTGACAAAATCTTCTTTACTTCCTAGGGGTGAGATCACCTGAATGTAGTCTTTCTCAACCGTGCCGACATAGTCCGCGACTTGCTTTGGAGATGCACCATCCCCGACAAGTCGGACGATGTGGCGGAGATAGGTGTCATATTCATCTTCAGGAAGTGGGCGAAAGCCCAGGTCACTTGATGTTGCTATGCTCGCCATCGGTATGCCGATAGGGTTCCAGTGCCTTGCACAAAGATCGCGCATTTCCGCCAGCGAGATCCCGCCTTTTTTGTCTGTCGCGCTCGTCACGACCACGGACCTTTGGGGCCGGTCGGATTGCGTCCCCAGGGATTGGGTCTCGGCTTGGCCGGCTCAGGCGGCCTCTCGGGCCGCGCGGCCCTGTCCCACGAACCAGACGGCTGCTGCCCGGTCGCTTCCGGCGCCGGCCTTGACGTCGCGGCCGCTTCGGGTGCGCCGGCCATTTCGCTCGCCATCCTCTGCAACGCGGCGATGCGGTTTTCTGTGCTCGGGTGAGTGGAAAACAAACTGTCCATGCGCTCGCCGGAAAGAGGATTGATGATGAAGAGATGGGCGGTTGCCGGATTGCGCTCGGCATCCGGGTTGCGGATGCGTTCGGCGCCCCGCGCGATCTTGTCAAGGGCCGAGGCGAGCCACAGCGGGTGTCCACAGATTTCGGCACCGCGCCGGTCGGCCTCATATTCGCGGGTGCGGCTCACCGCCATCTGCACGATCATGGCGGCCAAAGGCGCGACGATCATTGCCACCAGCACGCCGACGATGCCGAAGGAATTGTTGTTGTCGCGGTTGCCGCCGAAAAAGAAGGCGAAATTGCCGAGCATCGAAATTGCGCCGGCAAAGGTGGCGACGATCGTCATGGTCAGCGTGTCGCGGTGCTGCACATGGGCGAGCTCGTGCGCCATCACCGCCGCGACTTCTTCATGCGATAGCCGCTCGAGCAGGCCGGTGCTGGCGGCGACAGCGGCATTTTGCGGATTGCGGCCGGTGGCGAAGGCATTGGGCTGCGGATTGTCGATGAGATAGGTTCTCGGCATCGGCAGGCCGGCACGTTGGGCGAGACCCTGCACGATGGCGTAATATTCAGGCGCGTTGCGTTCGTCGACTTCGATCGCACGGTGCATCGACAGCACCATCTTGTCGGCGTTCCAATAGCTGAACAAATTGGTGCCGGCGGCAATCAGCAAGGCGATCATCATGCCGCCGGATCCGCCGACCAGATAGCCGACGCCCATGAACAGGGCCGTCATTGCGGCCAAAAGCATGGCGGTGCGAAGGGTGTTCATCGTCTGCTCCATTTGGGCCCAACAAAGGGGTCGATCCTTGTGGGCGCATCGCTATATGATGGGAAACAGCCGTTCCCGTTTCAATCGGGCCTGTTTCAATCTAGCGGAAGATCGCATGATCGACAAAACCAGCCAAACGCATGCTAACGGCTCGCCGCAAAAGCCGCTGACCCCGGCAGCCAGGCGCGCCTTGGTCGAGGCCGAGGCCCGGCGGGAGAAATATCGCGAGCAGGAAGCCACGCTGCCGAGGGAGATCGGCGGGCGCGGCGGCAAGGAGCCTGGCCGCTATGGCGACTGGGAGGTCAAGGGCCTGACCAGCGACTTTTAGCGCAAGCAGGATGCTAGTTAAGCAGGCTGTGCGGTCCGTTCCGCTTCGATGGCAATCCAGCCGTTGTCATCGACGGCGATGCCGATCGCGCCATAGCCGGTGATGGCGGCATGCGGCGTCTGCAACGGATGCCGGTGCGTGGCGCTGATCACCACGATTGCAGCGCCCGCGGCTTCGGCTGCCGCTATGCCGGCCGGCGCGTCCTCGAAGACGAGGCAGTCGCGCACATCGACGCCGAGCCGTGCGGCCGCCAGCCGGAAGCAGTCGGGCGCCGGCTTGCCGCGAGCCACGTCCTCCGCCGCGACGATCACGGCGGGAACCGGAATGCCGGCGGCCTGCAGGCGCAGCAAGGCAAGTTCGCGCGGTGCCGAAGTGGCGATCGCCCAGCTTCCAGGCGGCAGCGACGCCAAGAAGGCCGCGGCGCCGGCAATCGGGCGAATGCCCTCGACATCGGCCGCCTCGGCCTGCAAAAGCGATTCGGCTTCGCGGGCAGGATCGACGCCTGGGAGCGCCAGCCGGCCGATGGTCTCGATCGCCCGCACGCCGTGGATGGTCGGCAGGAATGCGGCGACGTCAAGACCTTGCCGATGCGCCCACGCTGCCCAGACCCTTTCCGCCGCGGCGATCGAATTGAGAATCGTGCCGTCCATATCGAACAGTAAGGCCGCGAATTTTCTGCCTGCGAACATCGGCTTTCCCGGGTCATCTTGGAGGGATTATGTCAAAAGACGCGTGTCGATCGACCGTAACGTTGCCGCGTCCGTATGGGAAGCCGCGAGGCGTCGTTTTCGACGTTTGCAAGGAACCGCCGCACACTCTCCTGCGTTGACCACCACTATCTTCCATGACGATCGTAGGGGGACGGCGATGCTGATCAGGCTCGGCTATGAAATTGCCATTGAATGCGCTGCAGCCACGCCGATTGTTTCGCTGCTCGAGATCCATCGGGATCGCCAGGCCGACATCAAGCGGCAGACGCGCGTGCTGACGTCGCCGTCGGTTCCGACCAGGGTCTACCACGATCTTTTCGGCAATAGCTGCCGCCGCTTCACGGCTCCGGCCGGAAGCTTTCGCATCCTTTATGACGCGGTGGTCGAGGACAGCGGCGAGATGGACGAAGTCAGCACGCTGGCCGGGGAAGTCCCGGTTGCCGAATTGCCGGACGAGGTGCTCGGCTATCTGCTCGGCAGCCGTTACTGCGAGACCGACCATCTCGGCGACCTGGCCTGGCAACTTTTCGGCCAGCTTCCGCCGGGCTGGGCGCGGGTGCAGGCGATCGTCGACTATGTCCACAACCGCCTGTCCTTCGGCTACGGCTATGCGCGCTCGACCCGCACGGCGGCGCAGGCGCATGAGGAGCGCGTCGGCGTCTGCCGCGACTTTGCCCATCTGGCGATCACGCTCTGCCGCTGCATGAACATCCCGGCCCGCTACGTGAACGGCTATCTCGGCGATATCGGCGTGCCCGCCGATCCGGCGCCGATGGATTTCTCGGCCTGGGTGGAAGTGTTCCTCGACGGCAGATGGTACACCTTCGATCCTCGCCACAATGTGCCGAGGATCGGCCGCGTCGTCATAGCCCGCGGCCGCGACGCCACCGACGTGCCGCTGCTGCACAGTTTCGGCCCGCATCGGCTCAGCCTGTTCAAGGTCTGGACCCACGAGCAGGAAGGCAATCTGTTCAAGCCGCCCTATCGCGGCGTCGACAAGACCGTCAGCGCACGGATGCTGGCCTGATCTTCGGACACATTCGCAGTCCGGATTTCCACCTGCCGCCACTGCGGCAGCACTGATCCTGTTCGATACATCTCGTCTGTACCGGATTGGGACGCAGTCCAGCCGTCTCGAATTGCGAGCCCGAATCTTGGTAAGCGCTTTTTGAACAAAGCCGTGCCGACGCGGCTTTCGTTTACCCGCTGTTTACCTTGTCGCCGCTCGAAACCGTTTGGAAACAATGGCCTGAGCGGGGGCCGCTCGCTTTCCCGCGCCCGGCGGCGCGATCCGGCCGGATTCCTGCAATGCGCGTTCGGACAGCTGCAGGCTGTAGCGAATGGAGGCGGAAAGAATGCGGCGTTTCGGGGGTCTTGTTCAGGCGATCGGCGGCTTTGCCGGGGATCGCAGCGGAAATTTCGCGGTCCTGTTTGGTATAATCGGCTCAGTACTGGCGCTGAGTGTCGGCTTTGCCGTCAACGTATCCCAACTCTACAATGTGAAATCGAGCCTGCAAGGCGTCGTCGACGCTGCGGTCACCTCGACGGCCCGCGACCTGACGACCGGCGTCATCAGCGAGGCCGAAGCCAGCAAATCGGTGCAGGCCTTTCTCGATGCCAACAGCACGGCGGGTATCCTGCAGGACAATCAGATCGTTCTCGACAAACTGACCGTCGACCAGACCGCCAGGACCGTTCAGGCGGACGTTCATGTCAATGTCAGCTATTATTTCCCGCTTTTCAGCACGGGTAGCATGCAGCGCGTTCCCGCATCGACGACGGCTCTCTATTCGGACAAGCAGATCGAAGTCGCGATGATGCTCGATGTGACCGGCTCGATGGCAGGCCAGAAAATCATCGATCTGCGGACGGCTGCGGCGAATGCCGTCGACAGTTTTCTGGGCGGTCAGGACACCTCCAAACCGCGCGTGCGGGTTGCCATCGTACCTTATGCCAATTCGGTGAATGCCGGTACACTTGCCGCCAGCAGCGTCTATGTGGAAACCACCGCCAGCCAACGCAAACAGGCGCCGGCCAATGACGCTGTGCAGTATGTCTCGGGGCTCATCCGTCCTGACAATTGCGCCACCGAACGCAAGGGGACCTACCAATATTCGGACGCAGGCCCCGACGCCAGCATGGTCAACCGCGACTACCTGCTGTCGTCCTTCGCCTGGCAAACCGGCACCGCCGCCTGCCCGGCCGCCACGCTGATGCCGCTGACGGCGGATGCGACGGCGCTCAAGACTGTCATCAAGAATTTCGTCGCCTCCGGCGGCACTGCCGGCCATATCGGCGTGCAGTGGACCTGGTACATGCTCTCGGAGAACTGGGGGGGCATCATGAGGACTTCGCAGCGGCCGGCCAAGATGGATCCAAGAAAGGTCGCCAAAATCGCGATCCTGATGACCGACGGCGAATTCAACCTGTCCTACTTCGATGCGAGCACGGTGAGCGACGTCTACAATGACGCCGGCAAGGAGCCGACCCGCACGGCCGCCAAGAAACTTTGCGCTGCCATGCGCGACAACGGCATCGAGATCTTCACTATTGGGTTTGACCTAAACGAAACGAATGCCAAGGCGACGCTCCAGGATTGCGCGAGCCCGGACACCGCCAAGATCAAGCACTTCTACCAAGCTGCCAATGGAACCGAACTCAACCAGGCTTTCCAGGACATAGCGCGCAACGTCGAGATGTTGACCGTAACCAAATAAGGGACAACAGCCCAAAAAGGAAAAGGCCGCCGCTTCTCGCGAAGTCGGCGGCCTTCCGTGTTTCCGTCCATGGCGCGGCTCCTGGCGGCGACGGTTGGTCGCCAGCCGCGCATCTCGCGCCTTAACGGGAAGACTGCTTCCCGAAAGTGCGATCCGCTGAGGCCACGTTCTGGAAAACGAAATCACTCGACATCGGATCACCTCCTTTCGATTTGTTGAACACTTCCTCATGATGGGGTGTCATCCGGCAAATGGCAAGGCGCGGCACTCGAAAATCCTGAACAAGCGTGCTTGTGCACTCGGGCGGCTTGCGGCCGGCCGATCGGGCAGGCAAGATCGAGCCGCGATTGTTCCGGGCCGTTATTTGCCGGGTAAGGGAGGACGGGGATGGAGGCAGCCGAGAGAGCGGCCCGGATTGTTCGGACGGTCATCGAGACGCT
Organism: Mesorhizobium sp. M0898; assembly: GCF_040319695.1. Classification (NCBI taxonomy): domain Bacteria; kingdom Pseudomonadati; phylum Pseudomonadota; class Alphaproteobacteria; order Hyphomicrobiales; family Phyllobacteriaceae; genus Mesorhizobium; species Mesorhizobium sp. M0898. The sequence goes on from NZ_JAMYOE010000002.1 coordinate 216,135, forward strand.
GAAGCCGGGTTTCGCGGTGAGGCTGTGGACAGGCGAGCGGATCGGCCCGGCTACCGGCCCGGTGCTCACTATCAACGACCAGGACATCGTCTGGCAGATCGTACGTCGGCCCTCTTTATCGACGCTGATCGAGATGTGGATTGCCAAGGCGGTCGACGTCGAAGACGGATCGCTGTTCGATTTCTACGCCTTGCCCACGCACGGCAAGCTCAGGACGAAGCTCAAGACATTGCCGAAGCTGGCGATCCTGCGCGACCTGCCGGCGGTGCTGTTTTCGCGAAGACAGATGACGACGCGAACCGATCTTTCCGGCCGCAATCCTTTCGTCAGCGGTTCGAGCAAGGAGGCGATCCAGCACCATTACGACATTTCCAACGCATTCTACCGGCTCTTCCTCGACGAGCGCATGGTCTATAGCTGCGGCTACTTCAAGGATTTCGCCAACGATATCGATCAGGCCCAGAGAGACAAGCTCGACCATATCTGCCGCAAGCTTCGCCTGAAGCCCGGCGACAGATTGCTCGACATCGGCTGCGGCTGGGGAGCGATGCTCATCCATGCGGTGAAGAATTATGGCGTCGTCGGCCACGGCGTTTCGCTATCGGAAGCACAGACCGAACTCGCCCGTGAACGCATCCGCGCCGCCGGGCTGGAGGACCGCATCACCATCGAGATCAAGTCCTATGCCGAGCTGTCCGGCTCCTTCGACAAGATCTCCTCGATCGGCATGTTCGAGCATCTGGGGCTTGCCAACCATGCGGCCTATTTCTCGAGGATCCATCGCCTGCTCAAGCCCGGCGGCATCTATCTGCACCACGCCATCACCCGGCGCGACAAGGGCAGCTTGAAGAAGACGCTGCGCAAGGGGCCGGAATTCAAGGCGCTGATCAAATACATTTTTCCGGGCGGCGAACTCGATACGATCGGCATGACGCTCGGCAATCTCGAGGCGCACGGCTTCCTCGTCTACGACGTCGAAAACTTGCGCGAGCACTATGCGCGCACCTGCAGGCTATGGGCAGAGCGTCTCCACGCACGCTTCGACGAAGCCATCGCCGAGGTCGGCGAAGCCAAGGCGCGGCTCTGGCTGCTTTATCTGACCGGTTGCTCGATCACCTTCGAACGCGCCTCGGCGCAGATCTTCCAGACCGTTGTCACTAGGCGCGCGCGCGGCCCGAGCGGCCTGCCGCCGACGCGGGCGGATTTGTATCGATAGCTACAGGAGGCGCATCGTGGCGCCGATCTCGACGCGGGCCGGTCGGTCGACGGTGCAGTAGACGCCGAGGTTATGGGCGTTGTGGCGGACCAGGCTGCGCAGGATTGCCGGGTCGTGGTCGAACCCGTTCTGGCCAATGATGGTGAAGCCGCAGCGGCGGCACGGCTCGGAGATGGTCAGGAGCAGGTCGCCGATTGCCAGCTTGCACCCGATCCATTCCGTCTCGGGAAACGACCCCTCGACCTCTGGCATATCGACGACGATGTTGGGGCGGAAGCGGCGCGCGTCGGCGGCGCCCTCTGGATGCAGCACTTTCAAACGCGCCAGTGAGGCGGTGGTCAGCAGATGAATAGGGGTTTTGACGTAGCGTTCCGTCAGCAGGGGGCCGAGGTAATCCGGAGCCGCATTTTCCCGGCGGAACGGCCGGATGGAAGCCGCAAAGCCGAGATACGCGGAAACCGCGCGATCACTTTGCGCGCCAGGTGCCGAAAGCCAGCGTCCGTCGGGGATGGCGACCTCCAGCCTGCCGGCCTGCGACAGCCGGGTGCGGATGCGGGGCACCTTGTGCCATTTCGCTTCGCGGTCGGGCCGCGCGATTTCATCGGTCGAGGTATCGACAAGACCAAACAGGCGGTCGCCTTCGACGGTATACCAGTCGACGGAGATCGCCTCCTGAAACTCGCCGGCGAGCGAGCTCGCGGGATAGCGCCAAAGCTCGGTGACGGCGCCCAATGCGGGTTGCATCAGCCCTTCTTGTTTTGCCGGTTGGCGATCAGGTCGTCGACGACTGCCGGGTCGGCGAGCGTCGAGGTGTCGCCGAGCGCGGCAAAATCATCCTCGGCGATCTTGCGCAGGATGCGCCGCATGATCTTGCCGGAACGGGTCTTCGGCAGGCCGGGCGCGAACTGGATCTTGTCGGGCGAAGCGATGGCGCCGATCTCCTTGCGGACATGGGCGACGAGCTCCTGGCGCAATTCCTCGCTTGGCGTCTCGCCGGCCATCAGCGTGACATAGCAGTAGATGCCCTGGCCCTTGATATCGTGCGGGTAGCCGACGACGGCGGCCTCCGAGACCTTCTCATGCGAAACCAGCGCCGATTCGACCTCGGCGGTGCCCATCCGGTGGCCGGAGACGTTGATGACGTCATCGACGCGGCCGGTGATCCAGTAGTAGCCGTCAGCATCGCGGCGGCAGCCGTCGCCGGTGAAGTACCTGCCCTTGTAGGTCGAGAAATAGGTCTGTACGAAGCGGTCGTGATCGCCATAGACGGTGCGCATCTGGCCCGGCCATGAGTCGGCAATGCAAAGGTTGCCGCTGGCTTCGCCTTCCAGTACCTTGCCGTCGGCGTCGACCAGCTGCGGCTTGACGCCAAAGAAGGGCCGCGTCGCCGAACCCGCCTTGAGGTGGGTGGCGCCCGGAACCGGCGTGATCATGATGCCGCCGGTCTCGGTCTGCCACCAGGTGTCGACGATCGGCACCTTGCCGTTGCCGACGACGTTGAAATACCACTCCCAGGCTTCCGGATTGATCGGCTCGCCGACGGTGCCGAGCACGCGCAGCGACTTGCGCGACGTTTTGGTGACATGGGCATCGCCGGCGCCCATCAGCGCGCGCAGCGCCGTCGGCGCCGTGTAGAAGATGTTGACCTTGTGCTTGTCGATCACGTCCCAGAAACGCGACTGCGACGGGTAGTTCGGCACGCCTTCGAACATCAGCGTGGTGGCGCCGTTGGCGAGCGGCCCGTAGACGATATAGCTGTGGCCGGTGACCCAGCCGACATCGGCGGTGCACCAGTAGATATCGCCCTCATGATAGTCGAAGACATATTGGTGGGTCATCGAGACATAGACGAGATAGCCGGCGGTGGTATGCAGCACGCCCTTCGGCTTGCCGGTCGAGCCGGATGTGTAGAGGATGAACAGCGGGTCCTCGGCGTTCATCTTCTCGGGCTTGCATTCGGCCTTAACCGTGGCGACCTCGTCATGGTACCAGACGTCGCGCCCGGCGGCCCAGCCGGTCTTGCCGCCGGTGCGGCGCACGACCAAGACCTTTTCGACTTTCGTTCCGGCCTTGGCGGCGATCTCGATCGCCTTGTCGGTGTTCTCCTTCAGCGGGATAGTCTTGCCGCCGCGCAGGCCTTCGTCGGCGGTGATGACGAAGGTCGACTTGCAGTCGTCGATGCGTCCGGCCAGCGCATCCGGCGAAAAGCCGCCGAAGACAACCGAATGAATGGCGCCGATGCGCGTGCAGGCGAGCATCGCATAAGCGGCCTCCGGGATCATCGGCATGTAGATGGTGACGCGGTCGCCCTTCTTGACGCCGTGCTTCTTCATCACATTGGCGAGGCGGCAGACATGTGCGTGAAGTTCGTTATAGGTGATCTTCCTGTCGTCGTAGGGATTGTCGCCTTCCCAGATGATGGCGGTCTGTTCGCCGCGCTTCTTCAGATGCCGGTCGATGCAGTTCCACGAAACGTTTGTCTGGCCATCCTCGAACCATTTGATCGAAACCTTGCCGTCGAAGGACGTGTTCTTGACCTTGCTGTAGGGCTTGAACCAGTCGATGCGCTTGCCGTGCTTGCCCCAGAACTTGTCCGGGTTGTTGACGCTGTCGGCGTACCATTTCAGGTAGGCGTCATTGTCAATCAGCGCGTTCTTCTTCCACGCCGGCTGGACGCGATGGACATGAACATCGGACATTTCTTCGCCTTCCTCCCCAAAACCAAACCGCCGGCTTGACCGCCGGCAGGATCGCGGCGATGCGGCCGCGAATTCGCGCGCATTATTAACAGTTCGGCGGTGACGGCAACATTAGACGTTGGATTCGCGCGGCGGGATGCCGCAGGTGCCTTGCCGGGCGGTGTCAGCACTCTCGTGGGGCGGCTGCTAAGCGCATGTTTTTGCGGGAGGAATCTGGTTTGATCGCAGAAATATCAATAGACGAATAAGCAAATGGGGTGCACAATTTCAGGCTGGGAGGAAGGAGAATCAACCAGGGGACCGGCAATGCGCGACCATTCAGAAATGGACCTGATGCTCAAGGGCTATGGCTTGACCACGGCCAAGATTTTTTATCACTTCCCAGATCATCCGCATCTGCTGCAGAGCTTCATCTGGCAGGATTACGACATCGCCCCGAAATTTCCCGTGCTGATCCGCTTCATCGAGTTCTGGAAGGCCAAGCTCGAAGGCCCGCTGCATTCGGTCAGCTACACGCACCAGAAGCTGATCGCGCCGAACGAATGGCGCAAGGTCGACGGCGAGTTCGTCCTGCATTAGCCGGGCGGGCGGCAGTCTGGGAGCCGCCGCCCAGCTTTTGGAGCGTCAGACTGCGGGCGGGTTCAGCCGGGCAAAACCCTCCTGCCGGCGATAGGGAAAATACGGATAGGGTGCGGTGACCTCACTTGCCGTGTCGAGCTTCTTCATCTGCTCGGCTGTCAAGGACCAGCCGACGGCGCCGAGATTCTGGCGCAACTGCTCCTCGTTGCGCGCGCCAATGATGACGGAGGCGACGGTCGGCCGCTGCAGCAGCCAATTGATGGCGATCTGCGGTATGGTCTTGCCGGTTTCCTCGGCGACAACATCAAGCGCGTCGACGACCCGATAGAGATGCTCATCCTCGACGGGCGGTCCGAAGCTTGCCGTGTCGTGCAGCCGGCTTTTCTCAGGCAGCTTCTGGCCACGGCGGATCTTGCCGGTCAGGCGGCCCCAGCCGAGTGGGCTCCACACCAGCGCACCGACGCCCTGGTCGAGGCCGAGCGGCATCAACTCCCATTCATAATCGCGTCCGACCAGCGAGTAATAGACCTGATGGGCGACGTATCGGGGATAGCCATGTCTATCCGCCAGGCCGAACGACTTCATCACTTGCCAGCCGGAAAAATTGGAGACGCCGACATAACGCAGCTTGCCGGCGCGCACGAGACTGTCCAGCGTCGACAGCACCTCCTCGATCGGTGTTGCGGCGTCGAAGGCGTGCAGTTGCAGCAGGTCGATGTAATCGGTGCCAAGACGCTTCAGCGCGTCTTCGACGGCCTTGATCAGGCGTGAACGTGACGAGCCGGCATCGTTGGGACCGTCGCCCATCGGCAGCGAGGTCTTGGTCGAGATCAGCACGGCGTCGCGGCGGCCCTTGATGGCAGCGCCGAGCACTTGTTCGGAAGCGCCATTCGAATAGACATCGGCGGTGTCGAACAGGTTGACGCCGGCCTCAAGGCAGATGTCGACCAGCCGCCGTGCTTCCGCCGCATCGCTGTTGCCCCAGGCACCGAACAGCGGGCCTGAACCGCCGAAGGTTCCAGCGCCGAACGAGAGCACCGGGACCTTCAGGCCTGATGCGCCAAGATTTCGATAATCCATGGGTTTGCTCCTTGTGGAAGGATGGCTGTTTCAAAGATTGGCTGAGGTTTGCGTTCTATGACCGCGCGATTTCCGGTGTAGCGAGGACAGGATCTCGGTCGAGACGCAGCGCAAACGCCGCCACGGCAAGCGCTGAAAGTGGCAACAGCGCCGCGACCCAGGTGACGGCACCGAGGCCGGGACCATGGGCGATGACCACGCCGCCGAGCCAGGCGCCGGCCGCATTGCCGAGGTTGAAGGCGGCGATGTTGAAGGATGAAGCTAGGCTCTGGCCGGCGCCTTGCGCCTTCTGCAACACCCATAACTGTAGCGGCGCGACGGTGGCGAAGGCGGCGGCGCCGAGCAGGCCGACATAGATAACGGCCATGACCTGGCTGTGTAGGGCGAAGGTCATGGTGCCGAGCACCAGCGCCAGCACGACGAGACTGCCGAGAACGGACGGTACCAGCCAGCGATCGGCGAACTTGCCGCCGGCGAGGTTGCCGGCGATGAGGCCGCCGCCGAAGACCAGCAGGATCGGCGACACCGCTGTCTCGTCAAAACCGGTGTTCTCGGTCAGCAACGGGGCGATGTAGGTGAAGACGGCGAAGACGCCGGCATAGCCAAGCACGGTGGTGGCAAAGCCAAGCAGGACCGGCGCGCGGCAGAGCAAGGCGAGATCGGCGCGCAAATTGCTCTTCTCAGGCTCTGTTCGGCTGCGCGGCACCAGCAGCAGAATGATGGTAAAGGCGGCGATGCCGACCAGGGTCACCGCCCAGAAGGTCGCGCGCCAGCCGAAGGCTTGGCCGAGCCATGTGCCGAAGGGCACGCCGAGGATGTTGGCGATGGTCAGGCCGGTGAACATCAGGGCGATCGCCGAGGCTTTCTTGTTGGGCGCCACCAGTCCGGTCGCCACGACCGAGCCGACGCCGAAGAAGGTACCGTGGGCGAAGGCGGTCAGTACGCGCGCACCCATCAGCGTCCAGTAGTCTGGGGCAAGCGCACAAGCGAGGTTGCCCAGCGTGAAGATCGCCATCAGCGCCAGAAGCACGGTCTTGCGCGGCCAACGGCCGGTCGCGATCGTCAGCAGCGGCGCGCCGATGACGACGCCCAGCGCATAGCCAGAAATCAGCTGGCCGGAAGCTGAGATCGAGACGCCGAGATCGGTGCTGACGTCGAGCAGCAGGCCCATGATGACGAATTCGGTGACGCCGATGCCAAAGGCACCGGCGGCAAGAGCGTAAAGAGCAAGGGGCATGGCGGTTCCCACTTCGATGACGACCAGTTTTGACGACGGGCGCCGTGTCCTCCCACGCCCCGATCCGGAAGATCGTGCCGCGATGTGCTGTGAACCAGCCTTGCATCGGGCACATCGTCTGTGAAATAGATTCACCAATGGCCAGGCCCGACATCAATCGCTCCGGCGAGATCGAAGTGTTCGTCCGCGTCGTCGAGGCGGGCAGCTTTTCAGCCGCTGCCCGCGCGTTGCGGATGACGCCGTCGGCGGTGAGCAAGCTGATCGCGCGGCTGGAGGCGCGGCTTGGTGCGCGGCTGGTCAGCCGTTCGACGCGCAAGCTGCAACTGACGCCGGAGGGGGCGGCGTTCTTCGACAGCGGCGTGCGCGTCCTTGCCGACATGGCGGCGGCCGAGCGCGAGGCAGCGGCGGGTGCCGCGCCGCGTGGCCGGCTGCGGATCAACAGCTACGTGCCTTTCGGGCAGCATCGGCTGATCCCGCTTTTGCCGCGTTTCCTGGAGCGCTACCCCGAAATCTCGGTCGATCTGGTGTTGACCGATGATGTCATCGACCTGATGGAGGAGCGCGCTGACGTCGCGATCCGCGCCGGGCCGCTCGGCGAATCACGGCTGGTGGCGCGCAAGCTTGGGCAGAGCCGGGTGGTCGTCGTTGCGGCGCCATCGTATCTCGAAGCGCGTGGCACGCCCAAGACGCCCGCCGATCTCGATCGTCACAACCGGATGGGCTTCCGTTTCGTTCGTCACCTCGAGGGCTGGCCTTTTATCGACGCGGCCGGCAAGCCGATCACCCTGTCGATCATAGGAAATACGCTGGTCAGCGACGGCGAGGCGATGCGGCTGATGGCGCTCTCGGGGGCGGGCATCGCCCGGCTGGCACGCTGGCATGTGGAGGCCGACATTGCCGCCGGCCGGCTTCTGCCGCTGCTGGAAGATTTCAACCCCGGCGACGAGGAACTCACCCACGCCGTCTATGTCGGCCAAGGCAAGCATCTGCCGGCGCGGGTGCGGGCGTTTTTGGACTTTTTGGTCGAGACTGTCCGGCTGACCTGAGCCAAAAAAATCGGGAGCCTGCTGGCTCCCGAAGCATCGAATCGAAGGTAAATTGAACTACTTGTTCGGCACGAAGGGCGCCGGACGCCGGCCGGCCGCCTGACGCTCCAGCATCCAGCCGGGGTATTCGGCGGGCAGGGCACTGACTTCGTCGAGGCGAACAAGATCATCGGCATCGAGCTGCAACTCGGTGGCTGCAAGGTTCTGTTCCAGCTGCTCCATGCGGCTGGCGCCGATGATGACGCTCATCACGAATGGCTTGGCCAGGACATAGCCGAGCGCCACCGTGGCGACGCTGACGCCGTGCTTGACGGCGATCTCGCGCATGACAGCGACCGCTGCCCAGGCACGGTCCTCATTGACCGGCGGGAAATTGAAGCTGGCGCGGCGGCCCTCGCCATTGCCGGGGGCGCCCGGTCCGTATTTGCCGGAGAGCAGGCCGCCAGCCATCGGCGACCAGACCATCAGCCCGAGTTTCTCCTCGTTGAGCAGCGGCACGATTTCGCGCTCGAGATCGCGGCCGGCGATCGAATAATACGACTGCACGGTCTCGAAGCGGGCAAAGCCTTTGCGCTCCGCAATACCCAGCGCCTTGGCGATGCGCCAGGCCTGCCAGTTCGAGACGCCGACATAGCGGACCTTGCCGGCGGCAACCAGGTCGTCGAGCGCCCGCAGCGTTTCGTCGATCGGCGTCACCGTGTCGGTGCCGTGCAGCTGGTAGAGATCGATGTGATCGAGCTGTAGCCGCTCGAGGCTGCTCTCGACCGAATCCATGATGTGGCCGCGCGAGGAACCGCGCTGGTTCGGGCCGCCGCCCATGGCGCCATGAACCTTGGTGGCGATGATCACGTCCTGACGGTTGACGCCAAGGTTCCTGAGCGACTGGCCGAGAAGCCGTTCCGAGGCGCCGAAGGAATAGACATCCGCCGTGTCGAAGAAATTGACGCCGGCGGCGAGGGAGCGGGCAACGATCTCGTCGACGCCCTTCTGGGAGAGGCTGGCGATCAGGCCCCATTGGGCATTCTCGCCGGCCGCGCCGAACGTCATCGTGCCGAGGCAAAGTTCGGAGACGAACATCCCCGTATTTCCAAGTTGATTGTAACGCATGGTGGCTCCAGACGGGTTGAGAATAACTCGACCCATATAGGAACGAAACGTTCCGTTTCTATACGCTGGCTTAGTCAATGTCAGCCTGTGGCCTAAGGTCGGCTGCGCCTCATCTGGCGCCGAAAATCGCCGATCCAACCCTGACACTGGTCGCGCCGAAGGCGATCGCGGTTTCGTAGTCGCCGGACATGCCCATGGAGAGCTTGTCGACGCAGGCCTCGAGCCCAAGCTTTTCCAGCAGCGCGAAATGCGGACCGGGGTTCTCGTCGGCCGGCGGAATGCACATCAGCCCTTCGATGGCGAGGGCGTGAACCGAGCGGCAGCGGGCGACGAAGGCGACAGCCTCGCGTGGCTCGATGCCGGCCTTTTGCGGCTCGGAGCCGGTGTTGACCTGGACATAGAGCCTTGGCGTCCTGCCCTGCCTGGCGATTTCCTTGGCCAGCTCTGCGGCGATCTTTTCACGGTCGATGGTTTCGATGACGTCGAACAATGCCACCGCTTCCTTGGCCTTGTTCGATTGCAGCGGACCGATCAGATGCAGCTCGACGTCGGGAAACGCCGTCCGCAGTGCCGGCCATTTGGCTTGTGCTTCCTGGACGCGGTTTTCGCCGAAGACGCGCTGGCCGGCCTCGATGACGGGGCGGATATCGGCGGCGTCGAAGGTTTTCGAGACCGCGACCAGCGTCACCGCTCCGGCCTCACGGCCTGCCTCGCGCTCGGCGGCAGCGATCCTTGCCTTGACCGTGAAAAGCTGTTCGGCGGCGCTCGCCATGCCTATATCCTGCCTGTGTTTGGCTTTTCGCCGGATCGCCGCAGTTGACGGGTCCGGCAATCCATGGTGAACACCGCGACGACATTTCCTGAGCCGCCCGGGCATTGTCCGGCGGCTCGCGCATGCTTTTAAGTGAAAAACACCCGATGGCAACCGAACGATACAATCCGCGCGCGTCAGAGCCCAAATGGCAGAAGGCCTGGGACGCCAAGAAGCTGTTCGAAGCCGACAATGACGACCCGCGCCCGAAATACTACGTGCTGGAGATGTTCCCCTATCCGTCGGGGCGCATCCATATCGGCCATACCCGCAACTATACGATGGGCGATGTGGTGGCGCGCTACAAGCGGGCCAAGGGTTTCAATGTGCTGCACCCGATGGGCTGGGACGCCTTTGGCATGCCAGCCGAAAACGCGGCGATGCAGAACAAGGTCCATCCCAAGGACTGGACCTATCAGAACATCGCCGCCATGCGCGAGCAGCTCAAGGTCATGGGCCTGTCGCTCGATTGGGCGCGCGAGTTCGCCACCTGCGATGTCGACTACTATCACCGCCAGCAGATGCTGTTCCTCGATTTCGTCGAGAAGGGGCTGGTGACGCGCAAATCCTCCAAGGTCAACTGGGATCCGGAGGACATGACGGTGCTTGCCAACGAGCAGGTCATCGACGGACGCGGCTGGCGCTCAGGCGCGCTGGTGGAACAGCGCGAGCTGACGCAGTGGTTCTTCAAGATCACCGATTATGCGCAGGATCTGCTGGATTCGCTCGATCAGCTCGACGACTGGCCGGAAAAAGTGAAGCTGATGCAGGCGAACTGGATCGGCCGTTCAGAAGGGCTGCTGATCCGCTGGCCGCTGGTCAAGCCAATCGCCGGCGAGCATGAGCTCGAAGTCTATACGACAAGGCCCGACACGATCTTCGGCGCGTCCTTCATGGCGATTGCGGCCGACCATCCGCTGGCCAAAAAGGCCGCCGAAGACAATCCGGCACTGGCAAAGTTCATCGACGAAGTCCGCCATATGGGCACTTCGGCGGCGGCCTTGGAGACGGCCGAGAAGAAGGGTTTCGATACCGGCACTCGCGTCGTCCATCCGTTCGACGAGAGGTGGACGCTACCCGTCTACGTCGCCAATTTCGTGCTGATGGACTATGGCACCGGCGCCATCTTCGGCTGCCCGGCACATGACCAGCGCGACCTCGACTTCGCCAACAGATACGGCCTTCCGGTCATTCCGGTGGTGATGCCGGAAGGCGAGAATCAAGGAAGCTTCCAGGTCATCGACGAGGCTTACGTCGATGATGGCGCGATGATCAATTCGCGCTTCCTCGACGGCATGAAGCCGGATCAGGCATTCGACGAGGTGGCGAAGCTGCTGGAACAAAGGACCATCGGCAACCGGCCGATGGCAGAGCGCAAGGTGAATTTCCGCCTGCGCGACTGGGGCATTTCGCGCCAGCGCTATTGGGGCTGCCCGATCCCGATGATCCATTGCGAGGATTGCGGCGTGGTGCCGGTGCCGAAAGCCGACCTGCCGGTCAAGCTGCCGGACGACATCGAGTTCGACCGGCCGGGCAATCCGCTCGATCGCCATCCGACATGGCGGCACGTCAAATGCCCGCGTTGCGGCAAGGATGCGCGGCGCGAAACCGACACGATGGACACATTTGTCGATTCTTCGTGGTATTTCGCTCGCTTCACCGCGCCGTGGGCAAACGATCCGACCGATCCCGAGGCCGCGACTGAATGGCTGCCGGTCGACCAGTATATTGGCGGTATTGAGCATGCGATCCTGCATTTGCTCTATTCGCGCTTTTTCACCCGCGCCATGCGCGAGACCGGCCATGTCGATCTCGCCGAGCCGTTCAGGGGCCTGTTCACGCAAGGCATGGTGGTGCACGAGACCTATCGGGTTGGTGGCGCCTCGAACGGCCGCTGGCTTGCGCCAAGCGAGGTCAGGCTGGAAGACGCCGACGGCAAGCGCCGCGCCTTCGAAATCGCCACCGGCGAAGAGGCGGTGATCGGTCCGCTCGAAAAAATGTCGAAGTCGAAGAAGAATACGGTGAGTCCGGAAGAGATCACCGACGGCTACGGCGCCGATACGGCGCGCTGGTTCATGCTGTCGGACTCGCCGCCCGAGCGCGATGTCGAATGGACCGACGAGGGTGCGGCCGGCGCGCACCGCTTCATCCAGCGCATCTGGCGCCTGGTGTCGACGGCTGCCGAATCGCTCGCCGGAGTCCGGCCAGAGGCGGCGAAGGACGGCGAGGCCGGGACAGTGTCCAAGGCCGCGCACAAGATCCTGAAATCGGTCGGTGAGGATATCGAAAAGCTCGCCTTCAACCGCGCCATCGCCCGCATCTATGAGCTCGCCAATGCCTTGACTGTACCGCTCAACGAGGCGGCAGAGGGCAAGGCCGGTCCGGCGCTGCAAGCGGCCTGCCGTGAGGCCGTCGAGATCCTGGTGCACCTGATCGCGCCGGTCATGCCGCATCTGGCCGAGGAGTGCTGGCAGACGCTCGGCGGCACCGACCTTGTCGCCGAACGGCCCTGGCCGGTCTACGATCCCTCGCTTGTCGTCGACGCCGAGATCGTGCTGCCGGTGCAGGTCAACGGCAAGAAGCGCGGCGATTTGACAATTGCCCGCGACGCGGACCAAGGTGCGGTCGAAAAAGCGGTTCTGGCCCTCGACTTCGTGCAGAGAGCGCTCGAAGGTAAGGCGCCGCGCAAGGTGATCATCGTGCCGCAGAGGATCGTTAATGTCGTTGCCTGATCCGCGAAAGACAGAGCTGACGCTGCGCCGCGTCGTGCTTTGCGGGCTGCTCGCCTCGGTGGCGCTGGTTTCCGCCTGCACGGTGCGGCCGCTCTATTCGAGCGCGCCGCTGATCGCCGGCTCGCAGGTCGGCGCTGCTGCCGAGCTGGCATCGATCTCGGTCAAGCCGGTCAAGACCCGCTACGCCCAGCAGGTCCGCAACAATTTGATCTTCGCGCTCGGCCGGGGCGCCGGCGAGCCGGCTTCGCCGGTCTATTCGCTTGATCTCGGCGTCTCCGAACTCGTCGAATCGGCGGCAATCGAGCAGGTCACGACAGACGAGGACGAGCCGACCGCCGGCACTGTAACGCTGACCGCCAACTATGTGCTCAGCGATGCCAAGACGGGCACGGTCATAGCGAGGGGCAAGCGCTCGATTCCGTCGTCATACGACAGGCCGCGCCAGGAATTCGCGTCATACCGAGCCCAGATCGACGCCGAGAACCGTGCGGCGCGCGAGCTGGCAGATGTGCTGCGGCTGTCGATCGCTCAGGATCTGATCAAGCACGGCAAGCCGGCGGCAAGCTAGGTCTTTCCGGAGTGCGCAATCTGCAAAAAAAGGCCGATTGCTCGGCCTTTTTTTGTTCGTAGGATAATCGCTTCAGCCGATCTTCTGCCCGGTCTTTGCCCAGTCGGCGAGGAACAGTTCCAGGCCCTTGTCGGTCAGCGGGTGTTTGACCAGTGCCTTGAGCGTCGCCGGCGGCGCGGTGATGACATCGGCACCGATCAGCGCCGCCTGCTTGACATGGTTCACGGTGCGCACAGAAGCGGTCAGGATCTCGGTCTGGAAGTCATAATTGTCGTAGATGGTGCGGATATCGGCAATCAGCTCCATGCCGTCCCAGCCGCTGTCGTCGATGCGGCCGACGAAGGGCGAGATGAAGGAGGCGCCGGCCTTGGCGGCGAGCAGCGCCTGGGTGGCCGAGAAGCACAGCGTGACGTTGACCATGCGGCCGTCCGACCGGATGTCCTTGCAGGCTCTCAGGCCATCGAGCGTCAGCGGCACCTTGATGCAGACATTGTCGGCGATCCTGGCCAGGATCTTGGCCTCCGCCATCATGTCCTTGTATTCGGTGGCGACGACTTCGGCCGAGACCGGGCCCTTGACGATCTCGCAGATCTCCCTTGTGACGTCGGCGATCTTGCCGCCGGATTTCAGGATCAGCGACGGATTGGTGGTTACGCCGTCGAGCAGCCCCAAATCGTTCAGCTCGCGGATTTCCTTGACATCGGCGGTGTCGACAAAAAATTTCATGGCGGTCTCCTGAAGATTTTTCATGTGCACGTCATGCACATTTGGGGTCGGACTTTGATCTAGACCAAAGTCGGGGCAAGGTCACGCCTCATGATGGAAGATTCGCCCTTTGTCGCGGCCGCACCGGTGCTGGTGCCGATGCCCGCCGAGCGCCCCTACACCTATGCCGTGCCGGCTGGCATGCGCGTGGTGCCGGGCTCGATCGTGCGCGTTCCGCTTGGGCCTCGCCAGGTCGCCGGCATCGTCTGGGACGGCGCCGTCGAAAAGGTCGACGCGAAGAAATTGCGGCCGATCGAGCAGGTTTTCGACTGCCCGCCGATCGACCGCGCGATGCGGCGTTTTGTCGATTGGGTGGCGCAGTACACGCTGTCGCCGCCCGGCATGGTGGCGCGCATGCTGCTCAGGGCGCCGGAGGCGTTCGATCCGGAGCCGTGGATCGAAGGGCTGCAGCGCACCTTCGCCAAGCCCGACCGGATGACGGAGGCGAGGATGCGCGTGCTGGAGACAGCCGAAGGCGGACTTGCCTGGACGCGATCCGGCCTGGCGCATGCGGCAGGCGTGTCGTCGACGGTGGTGGACGGGCTGCGGGCGCAGGGCGTATTCGAGACGGTGATGATCCCGCCGCGGCCGGTGGTCGCAGCACCCGATCCCGGCTACGCCGTGCCTTCACTGATGCCGGACCAGAGCGAAGCAGCCGAGACGCTGCGCACCAACGTCGCGACCGGCACATTCGGCGTCACCCTGCTCGATGGTGTAACCGGATCCGGCAAGACGGAGGTCTATTTCGAGGCGGTTGCGGCCGCGCTCGATCGCGGCAAGCAGGTGCTGATCCTGCTGCCGGAAATTGCGCTGACCCACGCTTTTCTCGAACGCTTCCAGGAGCGGTTCGGTGCCAAGCCGGCGGAATGGCACTCGGATCTGCCGCCAAGGATGCGCGAAAAGGTCTGGCGGCAGGTGGCGGAAGGCGGCGCGCGGGTCGTCGCCGGCGCGCGCTCGGCGCTGTTCCTGCCGTTCAGGGAGCTTGGACTGATCGTCGTCGACGAAGAGCACGACCCCGCCTACAAGCAGGAGGATCGCGTCTTTTACAACGCGCGCGACATGGCCGTGGTGCGCGGCCATATCGGCGGTTTTCCGGTCGTGCTCGCTTCGGCGACACCGTCGGTCGAAAGCCGGGTCAATGCCAGCCAGGGCCGCTACAGCAGGGCGGTGCTTTCGGCGCGCTTTGCCGAGGCGGCACTTCCCGATCTCAAGGCGGTCGACATGCGCCGCGCGCCGCCGGCACGCGGCGGCTTCCTGTCGCCGGTGCTGCTCGGCCATATGCGGCAGACGCTGGAAAGAAAGGAACAGTCGCTGCTGTTCCTCAACCGGCGCGGCTATGCGCCGCTGACGCTCTGCCGGGTCTGCGGCCACCGCTTCGGCTGTCCGGTCTGCTCGGCCTGGCTGGTCGAGCACCGCTTTCGCGGCCAGCTCGTCTGCCACCACTGCGGGCACAATGAACGCCGGCCCGAAGCCTGTCCGGAATGCGGCACGCTCGATCATCTGGTCGCCTGCGGGCCAGGCGTCGAGCGCATCGCCGAGGAGGTCGTCGCGCATTTCCCCGATGCCCGCACCATCGTCTTGTCGTCGGACCTGATGGGCGGCGTGCGGCGGCTGCGGCTCGAGCTTGAAGCCATCGCCAATGGCGAGGCCGACATCGTCATCGGCACGCAACTCGTCGCCAAGGGCCACAACTTCCCCAATATGACGCTGGTCGGTGTGGTCGATGCCGATCTCGGCCTTGCCAATGGCGACCCGCGCGCCGCCGAGCGCACCTTCCAACTGCTCAGCCAGGTGACCGGCCGCGCCGGTCGCACCGGCAAGAAAAGCCTCGGCCTGCTGCAGACCTTCCAACCCGACCACCCGGTGATGCGCGCGATCGTCTCAGGCGATGCCGAGGCCTTCTACGAGCGCGAGATCGCCGAGCGTGAGCGGGCGGGGCTGCCGCCCTTCGGCAGGCTCGCCGGCGTCATCGTCAGCGCGGTGACACGGGCCGAAGCCGAAGGGCACGCCCGTGGCCTGCGTCGCGCCGCGCCGCAAGCCACCGACCTGTTCGTGCTCGGCCCGGCCGAGGCGCCGCTGTCATTGATCGGCGGCCGCCATCGCTTTCGCCTGCTGATCCAAGGCGAACGGCGCGCCGACATGCAAGGGTTCATTCGCACCATGCTGGCTGAGGGACCGAGGATAAGGGGCTCGGTGCGAGTCCAGGTCGACATCGACCCGCAGAGCTTTTTGTAAGCTGTCGAATTACCCTTTCGAGGCGCGTTCGGTGAATGGGTTCAGGTAAGGCACGTCGAGAATCGCAAAATGCCGGGTGTTGGCCGTCAAAACTGACAGGCCGTGCAAACGGGCAGTAGCTGCGATCAGAACGTCCGCCAGACCCGGATTGGCGCCTCTGGCGATAGTGGCGTCTTCCAGTTTTCCGGCTTCTCGCGCGATTGCTAAATCGATGGGAAGGATGCGCTGGTTGAACTCTAGAAGCAACCTTTCGAACCACTCATTGATGCGCTCTGCCTTCATATGCCCGCCCGCCCGCTTCAGTTTCGCGATTCCTCGTTCCACCTCCAAGATGACGATCGACGAGAGCTGCCAAGAGCCGCGTTCTCCTTGTTCGGCAACCCAGTTCTGCACGTGTGCCGGAAGCAGAGGCCGACCAGGTGCAAATGCCGAGAGAAAAGACGTATCAAGCAGATAGCCGGTCAAAACTCCACTTCCCGCGACGGCGATTCGTTTCGCTCAAGCTCGATGCCGCCTGGATACTGAAGCAGGAAATCCACGAAGTCTTTTTGGCTGTTCTGCGGATAAAGTTTCCGTCCCTCACCGATTGGCACCACCATGACTGCGGGCTTGCCGTGCTTGGTGATAACCGTGGGCTCACCGTTCTCAGCAGCCTCCACGAGCGCGGAAAGGCTGGCCTTTGCCTCTCGTAGTTGCATCGTCTTCATGCGCGGAACCTCTTGTGGTCTCATGTAGTCACAATATAGGAATTGTGCAGAAAAAAACAGCCCGTTGTGTAACGTCCTGTTAGCCCGGTCGATACAACGGCGCTCGCGTTGGGCTGACGCCCCGTAAATTGCGACGGCCCATCTGGCGCATGTCTCTTGCTTCGCTAGAATGCCCGAAAATTTTGAATATCCATTTACGAGGGGACAAGGATGGAATTTGCGTTTCCATGGCCGATGAGCCAGGGCGAGTGGCTGGCATGGTCAAGCGCCGTCGTGACCTTGCTTTTCGGGCTGCTGCTGTTCCTGGCGCCAGGGCTGGCCTTCCGGATTCTCAGGCTGCAGGTCAAGCCCGAGAAGGCGGCGGCGATCGCCGAAGGTCGCGGCAGGATGTCGGGCTTCTATCTCGGTGTCAGCCTGTGCTGCATCCTCTTGGCGCAGCCGCTGCTCTATATGGCGCTCGGCTTCTCCTGGCTGTTCACCGCCTTCGGCCGGCTGCTATCGATGATGTCGGACGGCGCCAACACGCCGTTCAACTGGGCTTCCATCGTCGTCGAGCTGGTGCTGGCGGCGCTGCCGCTTGCCTTCGCCTTCGGCTTTTTGCCCTGAATCAGGGATCAATCCGGGGTTGGTTGCTGAACTCGCCCGGCGGATGCGACAATAGTGCCTGAAAACCATGCCGGACGACGCATTGCGGTCTGAAAATGCCTGTGCTAGACGGCAATCGACTTTCGACCGGGGATAGCGGAAGCCGCGCCTCCGTGCTTGGAAAAATGCAGTAAGGTCAAAGATTTAGCCAGAGTTTTTGCTCGCGCCAACAATCTGCGGCCTGTCAGACAAGAGAAAAGACGGTCCGTGGCCCAATCGTCATCGCCAACCTCAGGTGTCGCAGAACGCTATGCGGGTTCGCTGTTCGAACTCGCGCTGCAGGCCAATTCGGTCGCCAGCGTCGAGGCCGACCTCAACAGGTTCGAAACGATGCTCGAAGGCAGCGCTGACCTTTCGCGGCTGATCAGGAGCCCTGTCTTCTCCAGCGAGGACCAGGCCAAGGCGATCGCCGCGATCGCCGACAGAGCAGGGATTACCGGCCTCACCGGCAATTTCCTGCGCGTCGTTGCCCAGAATCGCCGGCTGTTCGCCGTGCCCGGCATGATCAAGGCGTTCCGCCGGATCGCCGCCGAACACCGCGGCGAGACCGCTGCCGAGGTCACCTCGGCGCATGCGCTGACGCCTGCCCAGGAAACCGAGCTGAAAGCAGCGCTGAAAAGCGTCGCCGGCAAAGACGTGGCGATCACGGTCACCGTCGATCCGTCGCTGCTCGGCGGACTGGTGGTCAAGATCGGCTCGCGCCAGATCGATACGTCGCTCAAAACCAAACTCAATTCGCTCAAGCTTGCACTGAAAGAGGTCGGCTGATGGACATCCGCGCCGCGGAAATTTCCGCAATTCTGAAAGACCAGATCAAGAATTTCGGCAAGGAGGCCGAGGTCTCCGAAGTCGGCCAGGTGCTGTCCGTCGGTGACGGTATCGCCCGCGTCTACGGCCTCGACAATGTCCAGGCCGGCGAGATGGTCGAGTTCCCCGGCGGCATCCGCGGCATGGCGCTCAACCTCGAAGCCGACAATGTCGGCGTTGTCATCTTCGGCGCCGACCGCGACATCAAGGAAGGCGACACCGTCAAGCGCACCGGCGCCATCGTCGATGCACCCGTCGGCATGGGTCTGCTCGGCCGCGTCGTCGACGCGCTCGGCAACCCGATCGACGGCAAAGGCCCGATCCAGGCCACCGAACGCAAGCGCGTCGACGTCAAAGCGCCCGGCATCATCCCGCGCAAATCGGTGAACGAGCCAATGTCGACCGGCCTCAAGGCCATCGACGCGCTGATCCCGGTCGGCCGCGGCCAGCGCGAGCTGGTCATCGGCGACCGCCAGACCGGCAAGACCGCGATCATCCTCGACACCATGCTCAACCAGAAATCGGTGCACGACAACGGCCCTGAGAAGGAAAAGCTGTACTGCGTCTATGTCGCCGTCGGCCAGAAGCGCTCGACCGTGGCGCAGTTCGTCAAGGTCCTGGAAGAGCGCGGCGCGCTCGACTATTCGATCATCATCGCCGCGACCGCCTCCGATCCGGCGCCGATGCAGTTCCTGGCGCCGTTCACCGCCTGCACCATGGGCGAATATTTCCGCGACAACGGCATGCACGCGCTGATCAGCTACGACGATCTGTCGAAGCAGGCCGTCGCCTATCGCCAGATGTCGCTGCTGCTGCGCCGTCCTCCGGGCCGCGAGGCCTATCCCGGCGACGTCTTCTACCTGCACTCGCGCCTGCTCGAGCGCGCTGCCAAGCTCAACGACGAAAACGGCGGCGGGTCTCTGACGGCGCTGCCGATCATCGAAACGCAGGCCAACGACGTTTCGGCCTATATCCCGACCAACGTCATCTCGATCACCGACGGCCAGATCTTCCTGGAAACCAATCTGTTCTTCCAGGGCGTGCGCCCGGCGGTCAATGTCGGCCTGTCGGTGTCGCGCGTCGGCTCCTCGGCGCAGATCAAGGCGATGAAGCAGGTTGCCGGGTCAATCAAGGGCGAGCTCGCGCAGTACCGCGAAATGGCTGCTTTCGCGCAGTTCGGCTCCGACCTCGATGCCGCCACGCAACGCCTGCTCAACCGCGGCTCGCGCCTGACCGAGCTGTTGAAGCAGCCGCAATTCTCGCCGCTCAAGGTCGAGGAGCAGGTCGCGGTGATCTTCGCCGGCGTCAACGGCTATCTCGACAAGCTGACGATCAACCAGGTCGGCAAGTTCGAGCATGGCCTGTTGTCGCATATGCGCTCGGCCGGCAAGGACGTGCTCGACGGCATCCGCAAGGAGAAGGCGCTGTCCGACGATCTGCGCGCCAGGCTGAAGGCAGAAATCGACGCCTTCGCCAAGACCTTTGCTTGAGCAGGACGGACGGGATCAGGTTTGAAGCATGCCTTCGTTAAAAGACCTTCGTAACCGTATCGCCTCGGTCAAGGCGACGCAGAAGATCACCAAGGCGATGCAGATGGTCGCCGCGGCGAAGCTGCGTCGCGCGCAGGAAGCGGCGGAAGCGGCGCGTCCCTATTCGGAGCGCATGGGCGCGGTGCTGGCCAATATCACCCAGGCGATCGGCGGCGGCGGCGATGCCCCGGCACTGATGACCGGCACCGGCAAGGACGACGTGCATCTGCTTGTCGTCTGCACGGCCGAACGCGGTCTGTGCGGCGGCTTCAATTCGCAGATCGCCCGCTTTGCCCGCGACCACATCCGTAAGCTTCTGGCAGACGGCAAGCAGGTCAAGATCATCTGCGTCGGCAAGAAGGGGTTCGACATATTGCGCCGCGACTACGGGGCGCTGATCATCGAGCGTGTCGACCTGCGCGAGGTCAAGACGCTGGGCTTCGTCAATGCCGATGCCATCGCCAAGAAGGTGATCCACCTGTTCAACGAAGGCGGCTTCGATATCTGCACGCTGTTCTATTCGCAGTTCAAGTCGGTGATCAGCCAGATCCCGACGGCGCAGCAAATTATCCCGGCGGGCGCGCCTGCGGCTGGCGCGGAAGTGAGGGATGGCGGCAGCGCCGTCTACGAATACGAGCCGGAGCCGGGCGAGATCCTCTCCGATCTCATCCCGCGCAACATTTCCGTGCAGGTTTTTCGCGCGCTGCTCGAGAATGCTGCCGGCGAGATGGGCGCCAAGATGAGCGCCATGGACAATGCGACGCGCAACGCCGGCGACATGATCAACAAATTGTCGATCACCTACAACCGCCAGCGGCAGGCGCAGATCACCAAGGAATTGATCGAAATCATTTCGGGCGCCGAGGCGCTCTAGGCACGCCCACAAGGAGGTCATCGACCTCAAGCGTGTGAGAAACAAAGAGACGAAAAGGGTAAGGACGATGGCGAAAGCAGCGACCCCGAAGACGGCAGCCCCTAAGGCCGCGGCACCAGCGAAGGCTCCGGCAGCAGCAAAGGCCGCTCCGGCCAAGAAGGCGGCAGCAACCAAGGCCGCCGCTGTAAATGCGCCGGCCGCCACCATCAAGAAAACCGGCCTGGCAGGCAAGGTTCGCCAGGTCATCGGCGCCGTTGTCGACGTCCAGTTCGGCGAACATCTGCCGGCGATCCTGAACGCGCTTGAGACGATCAATGTCGGCAATCGCCTCGTGCTCGAAGTGGCCCAGCATCTGGGCGAAAACACCGTGCGCTGCATCGCCATGGACTCGACCGAAGGTCTGGTCCGCGGCCAGGACGTCTATGACACCGGTGCACCGATTACCGTGCCGGTCGGCCCGGGCATGCTCGGCCGCATCATCAACGTCATCGGCGAGCCGGTCGACGAGGCAGGCCCGGTCGACGGCATCGAGATGCGCTCGATCCACCAGCCGGCGCCGACCTATGTCGAGCAGTCGACGGAAGCGCAGATCCTGGTCACCGGCATCAAGGTGCTCGACCTGCTGGCCCCCTATGCCCGCGGCGGCAAGATCGGCCTGTTCGGCGGCGCCGGCGTCGGCAAAACGGTGCTAATCCAGGAACTGATCAACAACGTCGCCAAGGCGCATGGCGGCTTCTCGGTGTTCGCCGGCGTCGGCGAGCGCACCCGCGAAGGCAACGATCTCTATCATGAGTTCATCGAGTCCGGCGTCAACAAGAAGGGCGGCGGCGAAGGCTCCAAGGCAGCGCTCGTCTATGGCCAGATGAACGAGCCGCCGGGCGCGCGTGCCCGCGTCGGCCTGACCGGGCTGACGGTTGCCGAATATTTCCGCGACCAGGGCCAGGACGTGCTGTTCTTCGTAGACAACATCTTCCGCTTCACGCAGGCGGGCTCGGAAGTGTCGGCGCTGCTCGGCCGCATTCCTTCGGCCGTGGGCTACCAGCCGACGCTGGCTACCGACATGGGCGCGCTGCAGGAGCGTATCACCACGACGACCAAGGGTTCGATCACCTCGGTGCAGGCGATCTATGTGCCGGCCGACGACCTGACCGACCCGGCACCGGCGACCTCGTTCGCCCACCTCGACGCGACGACCGTGCTCAACCGCGCGATTTCGGAAAAGGGCATCTATCCGGCGGTCGATCCGCTCGATTCGACCTCGCGCATGCTCGACCCGATGGTTGTCGGCGAAGAGCATTACCAGGTCGCCCGCCAGGTGCAGTCGATCCTTCAGCGCTACAAGTCGCTGCAGGACATCATCGCCATCCTGGGCATGGACGAGCTGTCGGAAGAGGATAAGCAGACGGTGGCCCGCGCCCGCAAGATCGAGCGCTTCCTGTCGCAGCCCTTCTTCGTCGCCGAAGTGTTCACCGGCGCACCGGGCAAGCTGGTCGACCTCGCCGACACCATCAAGGGCTTCAAGGGCCTTTGCAACGGCGACTACGACCATCTGCCAGAAGCCGCCTTCTACATGGTCGGCGGCATCGAGGAAGCGGTCGAGAAGGCACAGCGCCTGGCCGCTGAAGCGGCCTGATGGTGAATGGTCAATAGTGAATTGTGAATGGGGAGTAGCGGATAGGAAATCGGGGCTGAGTGAAGGTCATTCTTTCTGACCGTTCACCATTCACCATTCACCAGTCGCTAGATTGATCATGCCTGAAGCTTTCAAATTCGAACTGGTCTCGCCGGAGCGCCTCTTGGTTTCCGAGCAGGTCGAATCCGTCGTCATCCCGGGCGCCGAAGGCGAGATGACTGTCATGGCGCATCACGCACCGGTCATGACCACAATCAAGCCGGGCGTCGTTACGCTGAAGACCGCGCAAGGCAAGGAAGAGCGCTATGTGGTGTTCGGCGGCTTTGCCGACATCGTTCCGGCCGGCTGCACGCTGCTCGCCGAATCGGCTGTGGCCGTCGGCGACATCGACCGCGCCGACCTTGCCCGCCGCATCCAGGAGGCGAGGGAAGACGCCGCCGACGCCAAGGACGACCAGACCCGCAGCAAGGCCGAGCAGTTCCTCAACCAGCTCACCACGCTCGAAGGCGCCATCCTGCCGGCTTGAGGTTCGCTCAAATGACTAACTGAAAAAGCGGGCTTGCCCCGCTTTTTTGTTTGGTGGACAGTCTGGCTGCCTTGGCGTGGGGGGTGGCCGATGACAAAACAAGCAGTGCAACAAGAAACTATCTCGCGATCCAGATGGTCGACGGCCCTGGTGTCGGCCTTTGGCGGCCCGTTTGGCGGGTTCCTCTGGATCGGCAGCGGCAAACTGGCGGTCGCTAGCCTGGTGGTGATCAGCGCCGTCGTTTTCGCGCTTGTTTACATTGGCTTTCCGGTATTGCCTGGCGTCGATCTTGCTTGGTGGGCCAATTTTTCAGGGATCGGTTTGATGGCCCTGTGGGCAGCGATCGTTGTTCCCTTCGCGCACCGGTTCAAGCCGGACAGATGGTACGCGCGTGGGCTTTCGGTGCTGGTGCTCGTCTTTCTGACTTCGTATCCGGCTGCATTCGCAATACGCGCGTTCCTGCTCCAGCCTTTTTCGATTCCCTCCAGCAGCATGGTGCCGACGTTGCAGGGAGGCGACTATCTCTTCGTCTCCAAAATGGCATACGGCTACAGCCGCTACAGCGTGCCGTTCAACTTGCTTCCCGTTGATGGACGTATATTCGGCGCGGAACCCAAAAGGGGAGATCTGGTTGTCTTCAAGTTCCCGCCCGATCCGAGCGTGGACTACATCCAGCGGATCGTCGGCCTTCCCGGCGAGAAGATCCAGATCATCGGCGGGGTGCTTCACATCAACGATGTCGCAGTGGGACTCGACGATATCGGCACTTTTTCGTCCGACGAGTTCTCGAAAGCCAAACTTCAACGCGAAACTCTGCCGGGGGGCGTCACCACCCATTCCGTCCTCAACCTTACCGACAACTCGATCGGCGACAATACGCGTGTGTTTGAGGTGCCCGAAGGCCACTACTTCGTGCTTGGTGACAATCGCGACAATGCCTCCGACAGCCGGTTCAGTGTCGGGTTTGTTCCCTATGAAAATCTGGTCGGCAAGGCCGTGCGGCTGTTCTGGAATTCCAAAGGTACCGATTATTCGTCTCGACAGACGCTGAACGGCCAGGCGAGCAAGTAGCTCAAACTGTCAGTGCCTCTACTGCGCGCATGACGCCGCGCAGTTCGGCGAGGCCCTTCAGGCGGCCGATGCAGGAATAACCGGGGTTCACCTTCTTGCCGATGTCGTCGACGATGGCGTGGCCATGGTCCGGACGCATCGGCACCTGCCAGTCCGCCCTGCCTGCCGCCTTGCGCCGCCGCTCTTCGCCAATCAGCGCCGACACGACCGCCACCATGTCGGTGTCGCCGTCGAGGTGCTCGGCTTCGTGGAAAGAGCCGTCTGGCTCCTTGGTGACGTTGCGCAGATGGGCGAAATGGATGTTTTCGGCGAAGGCCTTTGCCATTGCCGGCAGATCGTTCTGCGCGCCCGCGCCATAGGAGCCGGTGCACAGTGTCAGCCCGTTGGCTGGCGAAGCGACGGCGTCGAGCAGCGCGCGGGCATCGGCTGCCTTGGAAACGATTCGCGGCAGGCCGAACAGCGAAAAGGGCGGATCGTCGGGGTGGATCGCCATCCTGAGGCCGGCCTCTTCGGCCACCGGCACGATCTCGCGCAGGAAGGCAAACAGGTTTTCGCGCAGGCCTTCGGTGGAGACGTCCTTGTAGAGGTCGAGGGCGCGGCGGAAGCTTGCCCGATCGAAGATGAATTCGCGCGCAGGGACCCAGCCGATCAGGTTGCGCTCCAGCCTTGCCTTGTCGCTGTCGCTCATCCCTTGCAGTCGCACACGCGCGGCCTCGACGCGGGCCGGTGGGTGATCGGCCTCCGCCCCTTCTCGCTCAAGGATGAAGACGTCATAGGCGCAGAGCTCGACGACATCGAAGCGCAGCGCCGTGCCGCCATGCGGCATCGGGTAATCGAGGTCGGTGCGCGTCCAGTCGGTGATCGCCATGAAATTATAGCAGACGGTGTTGATACCGGCGGCGGCGACGGCGCGGATCGAGGCCTTGTAATTGTCGATCAGGCTGCGCCAGTCGCCGCTGCGGGTCTTGATGTCCTCGTGCACGACGATGCTCTCGACCACGTCCCAGGTCAGCCCTGCTGCCTCGATCTCGGCCTTGCGCCTGGCGATCTCGTCTGCCGGCCAGGCGCGGCCGTCGTTGAGGTGGTGCAGCGCGCTGACGATGCCGACGGCGCCGGCCTGACGGACATGGGCAAGCGTCACCGGATCGTCTGGCCCGAACCAGCGCCAGGTCTGTCTCATGGCTTCTCACTCCCTATGCCAAGCGCCGCGAAGGCAGCGGCAGGTCCGCCCCGCCGCAGGCGCTCGAGATGGGCTGCCGTCAGATCGATCAGTGTCATGCGGTGGGAATGGTCCTTGGCGAAGCCGGCGAGATCGAATATCGCTGTCACCGTTTCATCAGCCGGCCGGCTGCCGAGCGCCGTAAGCCGAGTGTCGATCGGATCGGTAAAATGGGCTTCCGGCAAGGTTTTGCCGCGCGCCTCGCAAGCGGCGATCCAGGCCGCCACCACCAGCATGAGATGCGCGGGCGGGTCGCCGGCGCCCAGTCGATCGAGGGCCGAGGCGACGATGCGCTGCGGCAGCTTCTGGCTGCCGTCATTGGCGATCTGCGCCGTGCGATGGGCGAGCGCGGTGTTCGAATAGCGTTCGGCGAGCTGGGCCGTGTAGCCGGCCGTATCGAGCCCGGCGTCCTGCGGCAGCGTCGGGATGGCCTCGGCCCATAGTCCGTCCACGAATTGCCGGATCGCCGGATTGGCAAAGGCGCGGTCGACCGTGTCGTAGCCGCTGAGCAGGCCGAGATAGGCGATTGCCGAATGCGAGCCGTTGAGCAGCCGCAGCTTCATGTCCTCGAAGGGCCCGACGTCGCCGACCATGGTGACGCCGAACTTTTCCCAGGCCGGCCTGCCTGCCGGGAAATCATCCTCGACCACCCATTGGCAGAACGGCTCGGTCATCACCGGCCAGGCATCCTCGACGCCGAGCTCGACGGCGATACGCGCCCGGTCGGCATCGGTGGTCGCCGGCACGATGCGGTCGACCATGCTCGACGGGAAGGCGACGCCGTCGGCGATGTGTGCGGCGAGCCTGGCATCGCCCGAAGTGGCGAGCCTGGCATCGCGCAGTGCGGCGAATTCGACCAGCAGGCGGTGCAGCGTGGCACCATTGGCCGGAAGGTTGTCGCAGCAGAGCACGGTGAAAGGCTGGATGCCGGCGGCACGGCGGCGCGACAGCGCCTCGGTCAGGAAACCATGCGCCGTCCGTGGCATTTGCGGGTTGGCCAGATCATGGACGATGTCGGGGTGGGTATTGTCGAGGCCGCCGCCGGCTGCCCTCAAATAGGCCTTTTCGGTGATCGTCAGCGTGACGATGCGGGTGCGCGGATCGGTCAGGGCGGCGAGCACCGCAGCCGGATCTTCCGGCGCCACCAGCAGCGACAGGATCGAGCCGACGACGCGCAGCTCTTCGCCGACGCTGCTCCTGATCGCCAGCGTGTAGTGGCCATCCTGCGGCGCCAGTGCGTCGCGCGTGTCTGGACTGCGCAAGGACACGCCGACAATGCCCCAGTCCGCCTCGCCCGCCGCCAGGCAGTCGTCGACATAGGCCGCCTGGTGGGCGCGATGGAAGGCACCGACGCCGAGATGGACGATGCCCGGTGCAATAGCGCCGCGGGCGTAGCGCGGGACCGCGACCGAAGCCGGCAGTGCCTTCAGCGTGCTGTTGGAAAGGCGTCTATTGGTCATTGCGCCACGTGTCTGATCGAGATTGTTGGGTCACTGCTGGCAGGCGGCGTAACACCCGATGCCGTCACGCACAATGGGCAATGGCCGACGAAAAGTCATCATACAACAACCCAGTTTTTGTATGTTGACATTATTTCTTTCCAACCCTACCGATGTCCGGATTGGGAGGATTCACGTGGCCGCATTGACGGATCCGGACTTGCTGTTTGCCGCCGAGGCGCGGCCGCGTTCGCTGGCCCGCGATCTCTACGCCGCGGTCAAGGACCTGCCGATCGTCAGCCCGCACGGCCACACCGATCCGCGCTGGTATGCGCTCAACGAGGCGTTTCCCGATCCGGCGCAGTTGCTGATCGTGCCGGACCACTACATTTTCCGCATGCTGTTCAGCCAGGGCGTTCGGCTTGAGGAGCTTGGTGTGCCGACGCTTGACGGCTCGCCGGTGGAAACCGACGGCAGAACGATCTGGCGGCGCTTTGCCGAGCATTATTACCTGTTCCGGGGCACGCCGACCCGGCTGTGGTTCGACCACGTGCTTGCCCACCTGTTCGGCATCGACGAGCCGTTGACGGCCGCAACCGCCGACCGCCATTACGACATGATCTCGACCTTGCTGCAGTGGGAGAATTTTCGCCCGCGAGCGCTGTTCGAGCGCTTCAACATTGAAGTCATCGCAACGACCGAAGGCGCGCTCGACGATCTCCGATGGCACCAGATGATCCGCGACAGCGGCTGGGAGGGCCGCGTCGTCACCGCCTATCGGCCGGATGCGATCGTCGATCCCGACTTCGAAGGCTTTTCGGCCAATCTCGACCGGCTTGGCGAGATCACCGGCTGCGACACCGGCAATTGGGCCGGCTATCTCGATGCGCATCGCCAGCGGCGCGCCTTCTTCAAGAGCTTTGGCGCGACTTCCTCCGATCACGGCCATCCGACGGCCGAAACCGCCAATCTCTCGGATGCCGCCGCGCAGGAGCTGTTCAACCGCATCCGCCGGGGCTCGGACGACGAGCGCGAGCGAAAGCTGTTCCGCGCCCAGATGCTGACCGAGATGGCCAAGATGAGCCGCGACGACGGGCTGGTCCTGCAGATACATCCTGGCTCCTGGCGCAATCATTCGCCTTCTATCTTTCACAAGTTCGGCAGGGACAAAGGCTTCGATATCCCGACCCGCACGGATTATGTGACGGCGCTGAAGCCACTGCTCGACTGTGTCGGGCTGGAGCGCGACCTCACCATCATCCTCTTCACCCTCGACGAGACCAGCTATGCGCGCGAGCTGGCGCCGCTCGCCGGCGTCTATCCGGCATTGAAGCTCGGGCCGGCCTGGTGGTTCCACGACAGCCCCGAAGGCATGCGCCGGTTCCGTGAGATGACCACCGAAACCGCCGGTTTCTACAACACCGTCGGTTTCAACGACGACACCCGCGCCTTTCCATCCATACCGGCCCGCCATGATGTGGCGCGCCGGGTCGATTGCGCATATCTGGCGCGTCTCGTCGCCGAGCATCGGCTCGCCGAGCACGAGGCGCACGAGTTGGCGCAGGAACTTGCCTATACGCTCGCGAAAAAGGCGTACCGGCTCTAACGGCGCTTGCCGCCATCGTTCAAAAAGGGAGGAAACCAATGCTGCATTTTTCGAGACTGGCGGGAGCTACGCTACTTGCCGCCGCACTGCTGGCCGGATCGGCAAGCGCCCAGACGGTCCTGCGCTCGTCCGACACCCACCCGGATGGCTATCCGACGGTCGAGGCGGTCAAATATTTCGGCGAGCTGGTGAAGGAGCGCACGGCCGGCCGCTATGTGGTCGAGATCTATCCTTCCGCGCAACTCGGCGAGGAAAAGGACACGATCGAGCAGGTGCGCACCGGCGTGATCGATCTCAACCGCGTCTCGATGGCGCCGTTCAACGGGCTCATCCCGGAGACCACCGTGCCCTCGCTGCCCTACATCTTCCGTTCGGAAGAGCATATGCACAAGGTCATGGACGGGGCGATCGGCGACCAGATCGCGGCGGCGTTCGACCAGGTCGGGCTGGTGCTGCTCGCCTTTTACGACGGCGGCTCGCGCTCCTTCTACAATTCGAAGAAGCCGATCAACACCGTGGCCGACATGGCCGGCATGAAGTTCCGCGTCATCCAGTCCGACATCTTCGTCGACATGGTGGCGGCACTCGGCGCCAATGCGACGCCGATGCCGTATGGCGAGGTGTATTCGGCGATCGAGACCGGGGTGATCGACGGCGCGGAGAACAATTTTCCGAGCTACGACACCGCCAAGCATGCGGAAGTCGCCAAGTACTATTCACTCGACGAGCACACGATGGTGCCGGAAGCCTTCGTCATGGCGAAGTCGAGCTGGGACAAGCTGACGCCGGAAGACCAGGCGATCTTCAAGGCGGCCGCCAAGGAAAGCGTCGCCAAGCAGCGCGAGCTGTGGACCGCCAAGGTCAAGGAATCGCGCGCCAAGGTCGAGGCGGCCGGTTCGCAGATCACGACGCCGGACAAGCAGCCCTTCATCGACGCGATGGGGCCGGTCTACGAGAAGCACGTCAAGGACGGCAAGCTGAAGGCCATGGTCGAAGCCATCAAGGCCGTGCAGTGATCAAGCGGCGGCGCGGACATTCCGTGCCGCCATCCTCCTGGGGAGAAAACCGGTGACTTCCAGCCCAAAACCAACACCGCTCCTGTCCGGCGTCGCGCAAGTGATGTCGCGCGTCAGCACGGCGGCGCTGTCGATCGCCGGCATCGGGCTGGTGCTGATGACCGCCTTCGTCGCCTGGCAGGTGTTCGGCCGCTATGTTCTGAACCGCTCGCCGAGCTGGACCGAGCCCGGCTCGGTGATGCTGATGAGCTGGTTCATTTTCCTCGGCGCTGCCGTCGGTGTGCGCGAGAACTACCATCTTGGCTTCGACGTACTGCTCTACGTGCTGCCGAAAGGCGGCAAGCGCTGGCTGCGGATGATTTCGGACCTCGTCGCGCTCGCCTTCGGCATCGGCATGATCTGGTATGGCAGCCAGCTGGTCGCATTGACCTGGGGCTCCGTCTTGCCGTCACTCGGCATATCGGGGGGCTGGGACTATGTCCCGCTTGTCGCGGGAGGCGCGCTCATCGTGCTCTTCACGCTGGAGCGCATCGTGCTTCGCCTCTCCGGCGCGCCGATCGACGATGCCCTCGATGAACTGCCGCCGGCCGAAGTCGCGGCCGAACTCGACACCGCCAACGTGAAGGTCTGACGCCATGGAACTGTGGATTCTCTTCGGCGTCTTCACCCTGCTGATGCTTATCGGCACGCCGATCGCTTTCTGCCTGGGCGTCGCAAGCCTCGCCACCGTCCTCTATATGGGCCTGCCGCCGCTCATCGTGTTCCAGCGCCTGAATTCCGGCATGAGCGTCTTTTCGCTGCTGGCCATTCCGTTTTTCATCTACGCCGGCGACTTGATGGTGCGCGGCGGCATCGCCAGCAAGATCGTTGCCTTCGCCGGCTCGCTCGTCGGCCATTTGCGCGGCGGCCTCGGGCAGGTCAACATTGCAACCGCTACACTGTTCGGCGGCATTTCCGGCTCAGCGGTGGCGGAGGCAGCGGCGGTAGGCGGCCTGATGATCCCGCAGATGAAGGCGCGTGGATATGGAGCGGACTACGCCGTCAACGTCACGTCGATGGCGGCACTGATCGCGCTGCTGCTGCCGCCGTCGCACAACATGATCATCTACTCGATCTCGGCAGGCGGAAAGATCTCCATCGCCGATTTGTTCACGGCCGGCATCATCCCGGGCCTGCTGCTGGCCCTGTCGCTGATGGTCACCGCCTATATCGTGGCGCGCTCCCGCGGCTATCCGACCGAGGCGTTTCCGGGCTTCACCGCGGTCGCGCATCTTTTCGCCGTCGCCGTGCCCGGCCTGCTGCTGATCGCGATCATCTTCGGCGGCGTGCGATCGGGCGTCTTCACCGCCACCGAGAGTTCCTGTATCGCCGTCATCTATGCGCTGCTCGTGACCGTCTTCGTTTACCGGCAGATGACCTGGGAAGGGTTCGTTCATGCCACCCATGGCGCCGTGCGCACCACGGCCATGGTGCTGCTCATCATCGGCATGGCGGCGGCGTTCTCGTGGCTGATGGCCTTCCTGAAAGTGCCGGCAGCGTTGATAGCCTCCATGAACGCGATCTCGGACGATCCGCTGGTTGTGCTTCTCCTGCTCAACCTCCTGATGCTGTTCCTCGGCACGTTCATGGACATGGGGCCGACGATCATCATTTGCACGCCGATCTTCCTGCCCGTGGCGCAGGCCTACGGCGTCGATCCGGTGCATTTCGGCGTCATCATGATCCTCAATTTCGGCATTGGGCTGAACACGCCGCCGGTGGGCGCAGTTCAGTTCGTGGCATGCGCAGTGGGCAAGATATCCGTCTGGGAATCGATGCGCTCGATCTGGCCATTCTATGGCGCAGGCCTCGTGGTGCTGGCGCTCGTCACTTACATTCCGGCCATTTCGCTATGGCTGCCGAGCGTCTTCAAATAGGGGGTGCGAAATGGCATCGGACACTGCCGTCGGGCTCCGCGTCGAACGAAGACCGAAGCTTTCGGAAACCGTCGTCGCGGCGATCCGCAAGCAGCTGCAGGCGGGCGAGATCCAGCCTGGGCAAAAGCTGCCGACCGAGGGCCAGCTGACGGAAACCTTCGGGGTCAGCCGCACCGTGATACGCGAGGCGCTGGCCAAGCTTGCCGCGGACGGCCTGGTCGAGCCGCGCCAAGGCGCCGGCGTTTTCGTCACCGAACATATCTCGACAGCGTTCGGTGCTCTGGCAGCGGAGATGGGCAGCAAGGATTCGATTGCCCTCAACGTGCTCGAAGTCAGGTTGGCGATCGAGATCGAATCCGCCGGGCTCGCCGCCATCCGGCGCAATGCCGCGCAGGAAGCGGCAATCCAGGAAGCGTTCTTCGAGTTCGAACGGCTGCTCCTCAACAGCGAGCCGACTGGACCGGCCGACCTTGCCTTCCACCGCGCAATCGCCAGCGCCACCAACAATCCGTTCTATGTCGAGATGCTCGACGTGCTCGGCCGGCGCGCTATTCCTTGCGATGTGACCTCGCCCTGGTCGACCGAGTTCGCGCAGTCCGACACCTACCAGCGCGGCCTGCAGCGCGAACACCTGATGATCCTCAACGCCATCTCGGCAGGCGATGCCGAGGCGGCGCGGGAGGCGATGCGCGCGCATCTCGGTGCCAGCCAGCAGCGCTATCGCGAGCGTCTGCACGCGCGCCAGGTTTTTTATGCCGACTCGGTCAAGGCCGCGGCAACCGAATGAGCAATAAGGCAGCCCCATGGGACAGCAATGAATCACACTGACAATCACACGGATTTTACCTCGCGCTTCGCCATCGATCCTGTTTCTGCTGCGGCTATGGGCACAGACGAACTGCGTCACAATTTCCTCATCGAGGACTTGTTCCAGCCCGGCCGCATCGGCCTGACCTACACCCATTACGACCGCATGATCGTCGGCGGCGCCATGCCCGCCGGCGCACCCCTGCCGCTGCAGGCGATCAAGCCGACCGGGACCAAGAATTTTCTCGACCGCCGTGAGATGATCATCGTCAACATTGCCGGTGCCGGCATCGTGAAAGCCGGCGGTCAATCCTACGAGCTGCAGGCGCGCGACATGCTCTATCTCGGCATGGGCACGGATGAGGTATCGTTCGCTGCGAGCAATCCGGCTGAGCCGGCTAAGTTCTACCTGCTCAGCGCGCCGGCGCATCAGAGCCATCCCAACCGGCTGATCCGCATCGGCGATGCCAAGCGGCTCGATCTCGGCAGCCAGGCAACCTCCAACGAGCGCTCGATCTTCCAGTTCATCCATGCCGATGGGGTAAAGACCTGTCAGCTTGTCGTCGGCATGACGCAGCTTGCCTCCGGTTCGGTCTGGAACACCATGCCATGCCATGTGCATGACCGGCGCATGGAAGCCTATCTTTATTTCGATCTGCCGGAGGCGGCGCGGGTGTTTCATTTCATGGGCGAGCCGGACGAAACGCGCCATCTCGTCATGCGCAACGAGGAGGCGGTGCTGTCGCCGGGATGGTCGATCCATTCGGGCGCCGGCACCTCCAACTACGCCTTCATCTGGGCGATGGCCGGCGATAATGTCGACTATACCGATGTCGACCTGGTGGCGATGGAGGAGCTCAAGTGAGCGATCTCTCGGCCTTCAGCCTTGCCGGCAAGCGCATCCTCGTCACCGGCGCCAATACCGGCATCGGCCAAGGCATCGCCGTGTCGATCGCGCGCGCAGGCGGCGCGGTCGTCGGCGTCGGCCGGTCGGCGATGGACGAGACGGCGGAGAAGATTGCGGCTGTCGGCGGCCGCTTCGAGGCGGTCCTCTGCGACCTTGGCGACGATGCCGCCGCCCAGGCGATGCTTGACCGCGTCTGGGCGGATACGGGGCCGCTCGATGGCCTGGTCAACAATGCCGGCATCATCCGGCGTGCCGACGCGGTCGACCTCACCGAAGCCGACTGGGACGACGTCATGGGCGTCAATCTGAAGACGGTGTTCTTCCTCAGCCAGAGTTTTGCCAGGCGCGTGCTTGCCGAGCCGGGACGGCGCGGCAAGATCGTCAACATCGCTTCGGTGCTGAGCTTTCAGGGCGGCATTCGCGTCGCCTCCTACACCGCCTCCAAACACGGCGTGCTCGGCATTACCCGGCTGCTGGCATGCGAGTGGGCGGCAAAGGGCATCAACGTCAATGGCATTGCGCCAGGCTATATCGAGACCAACAACACCGAGGCGCTGCGCGCCGATCCCGACCGCAGCGCCTCGATCCTGGCGCGCATTCCGGCGGGGCGCTGGGGCGCGCCGGAAGACATCGGCGACGCAGCCGTCTTCCTGCTGGCGCCGGCGTCGAACTATATGCATGGCGCGGTGATGCCGGTGGACGGCGGCTGGCTGGCGCGATGAACAGCGACGATGAGAGTCTGACGATGACCGGAACCAAAATCTTCTCGCATGCCGGCGAGGGTGCGTGGACGCCGACGCCGGATGGCAACCGCAGGCGCGTTCTCCTGCACACCGATGAACTGATGATGGTCGAGTTTGCCTTCGACAAGGGCGGCGTCGGTGCATTGCACTCGCACCCGCATGTCCAGGCGAGCTACGTCGCCGAAGGCCGCTTCGAAGTCACCATCGACGGCAGGACCGAGATCCTGGAAACCGGCAGCAGCTTCATCGTTCCTTCCAACCTTGTCCATGGCGTCAAGGCGCTGCAGGCGGGACGGCTGGTCGACAGCTTCACGCCGCACCGCGCCGATTTCCTCGACTGAGCTGCGGGCCCGAAGATCAGGCAGCCGGTTCTCAGAAAAAAACCCGCGCCTCCGGAGAGACGCGGGCGTGTTGCCTGGGCGCTTGTGGCGCCGCGGTACTCAAAACATCACCGCAGAACCTGAACCTGCCGAATGATGGTGAAGATAGGATTAACCGCTCCGAGGCGGTGCAATATTCACAGCCAAAGCGAATAGGGGCTGGAACGACGGTCTGATATCGGCCAATGAGAGAGAAGTTCGCCTCAGGCGGTGCCGCGGACAGGACCAGAGGGGTCGATAAATGTTCGAATCTGCTGTCCAGGCAATCACCTGGCGATTCGCCGGGGAATTTCGGCAGGTCGTATCCCCGAAAGTTCTGTAATGCAGGTAGCAGCGAGCATCCCGGCAGAGGATTCCAAGCGGCGCGTCCTCAGGGATGTATTCGGTTTCGATGATTTTCGTCCCGGCCAGGCGCCTGTTATGGAGGCGCTGCTGGCCAGGCGCCATGTGCTGGCCGTCATGCCGACCGGCGCCGGCAAATCGCTCTGCTACCAGGTCCCGGCGCTGGTGCTGGGCGGGCTCACCATTGTCGTTTCGCCGCTGGTGGCCCTGATGCAGGATCAGGTCGCCGCATTGCGCCTTGCCGGCGTGGCGGCCGATACGATCAATTCCTCGCTCGACCGCGATGCCAATGTCGCTGGATGGCGCCGTGTCGCGGCAGGCCAGACGCGCCTGCTCTATCTTGCACCGGAGCGGCTAATGACCGTGCGAATGCTCGAGGCGTTGACCAAGCTCGATGTCCGGCTGATCGCCATCGACGAGGCGCATTGCATCTCGCAATGGGGACCGGCGTTCCGGCGCGAATACGAAGAATTGTCGAGACTACGTGATATCTTCCCGAAAGTGCCGATTATTGCGCTGACGGCTACGGCGGACGAGACCACGCGCACCGACATTGCCGCGCAGCTGTTCGACGGGCGCGTCGATACCGTGGTGCTCGGCTTCGACCGGCCGAACATCAAGCTAGGCATTGAGCCCAAGCAGGACAGCAAGCGCCAATTGCTAAACTTCGTGCAGCGCCATGTGGGCCGCAGCGGGATCGTCTATTGCCTGTCGCGCAAAAAGACCGAAGAGATGGCGGCGTTCCTCGAGCGCAGCGGCGTACGCGCGCTCGCCTATCATGCCGGCATGAGCAAGGACGCGCGTGAAGCGAATCAAAACGCTTTCATGACCTTGTCCGGCGTGGTGATGGTGGCGACCATCGCCTTCGGCATGGGGATCGACAAGCCGGACGTCGCCTATGTCTTCCACACCGACCTGCCGGGCAGCTTGGAGGCTTATTACCAGGAAATCGGGCGCGCGGGCCGCGACGGGCGGGCGGCCGAGGCACATATGCTGTTCGGTCTCGGCGATATCCGCATGCGCCGGCTTTTCATCGAAGACGAGGACGCACCGGCTGAGCACAAAAGGCGCGCGCATGGCCGGCTCGAAACGCTGATCGGTTATTGCGAGACGACGCAGTGCCGGCGCCAGATCCTGCTTGGCTATTTCGGCGAAAGTGCTTCGCCTTGCGGCAATTGCGACAACTGCCTCGACCAGGCGCCGCATGCGGATGGTGAGGCGGAGGCACGGCTCATCCTGGCGGCGATCGCACAGACCGGCGAGCGCTTCGGCGCCGCCCATGTCGTCGATGTCCTGCTCGGCCATGAGACCGAGAAGGTCCTGGACAGGAACCACCACAGGCTTGCCAGCTTCGGCACCGGTGTGGCGCATAAGAAGAATCTCTTGCTGTCGCTGCTCCGCCAACTCGTCGCGGGAGGGTTCCTGACATTGGACTCAGCCGGCCATGGCGGCCTCGCCATTGCCGAGAAGGGCCGTGCGCTGGCTCGGGGCGAGGCTTCATTCCGGTATCGCTTCGACGCGCGCCAGTCATCGCGAGGCAAGATACGTCCTGAGGATACCGCAGCAGGCACGGAAGGTCTGGATTCGGCGCTGCTGGCGGCGCTCAAGGCTGTACGGCTGCGTCTTGCCCGGGAACGCCAGGTGCCGGCCTTCGTGATCTTTTCGGATCGTACACTGATCGATATGGCCGAACGCTGCCCGCGTGATCTGGACGCCTTCGCCGCGGTCAACGGCGTCGGCGCCGCCAAGCTCAAGGATTTCGGCGAGATATTCCTCGGCGCGATCGCTGCGCATCAATCCGGGGTGGCGGGCTGAAGACCCACTTCAGTGACGCAATCAGCACCGGCTTCGTCTCGCCGCGGCAATCGCAGCCTCCTGCTGCCGCAAGCGCTCGATCTTCGCACTCTGGCGGGCAGCCACGGTCGAGGCGACACGCTGCCCTCCCAACAGCCAGCCCGGAATGTTGGTGTGGACGACTTTGCCACGAGCGATGGCTGTCGCCGACATTTCGTCGGCGACCGCGCCTATCGCCACGTTGAGCTCGACGCAACTCATCTTGTCGTATTTCGCAGCATCAAAGGATGCCGGCAAAGGCGATGCGCAACTTCCGACAAACATGAGGCTGCATATCAGAGGCGTGGCCGTGGAGATCGCCTTCATTCCCTTATCAAGCACGTTGATGCCGGACGGGCGGATTTTCGGAGGGTTCTCGATCTCAGGCCGCGAAGCGCTCCCGAGGTTCCGCGTAACTGAAGCATGTGACCTCTACAATACTCTGTGCTGACCGACCTGTTTGTCGTCAAAGAATTCCGAGAGAGCCGCTGCCGTCTTGTCGGGGTGCTCTTCCGGGAAAAAGTGCCCGCCTTGGACAGCGCGTCCTGCCACTCTGTCGGCCCATTTCCTCCAGATGGCCAGCGGCCCGCCTTCTTGCGCATACCAGTTCTCCAGGGCGCCTTCGCCACTCCATAGCGCCAGTAGCGGACTGTCGATGCGACGACCGTTTGCGCGGTCCAACGCGTCATGTTCACGATCGATCGTCGCAGCGGCGCGATACTCTTCGCAGATGGCATGAATATGCGCGGGATCGCGAAGCGCATCAACATAGGCGTTCCTGACCTCTTTGGAGACCATTTTCGCCGACGATCCCCACTGCGTTATTGCATCGTCGACGACGGCATCGGGAGCCGCGCCGATCAGACGCTCCGGCAGGGGCTCCGGCTGGGCAAGAAGGCTCCAGGGCCAGAAGCCAAGCACCAGTCTGGCATCCGCCCGATCCCATGTTGCGGCGGTGGGGATGATGTCGAGGACGGCGATTTTGAGCACGTTGTCGGGATGGTCCAGCGCCAGGCGATAGGCAACCCGCCCGCCACGATCATGCCCGGCAACCATGAACCGCTCAAACCCCATTTGCTTCATGGCCTGAACCATGTCGCCGGCCATGGCGCGTTTGGCGTATGGGCTATGATCGGCAGAGGAAACCGGACATCCGCTTTGCCCATAGCCTCGAAGGTCGGCGGCGACCACCGTGAAGCGGAGCGCCAAGGCTGCGGCGATATCCCTCCACATCAGATGCGTTTCTGGAAAACCGTGAAGAAGCAGCAGCGGCGGACCGGTGCCTCCGACCCTTGCGAAAATCGTCGTATCGTCCAGTCGTAGGCTGGTGGCTCTGAAACCTGCAAACACCGTCAGCTTCCTCCGCGCCCTTAGGAAAGCTGCCTAAGGGCGCTAACGGCCGCCTGAGGCGAAAACCCCGGCCGCGATGGCCAGGGTTCAAGCCGGCCAGTTGCTAAAATCGAAACCAGACCCAGACGCGCCTGCGGAAGCACCGCCTGCGCCGATAGCCGTTTCGCCAGTAAACGCGACAGACCCTTCTCCAAGCGCGCCGGCGGCGCCGGCGCGGCATGTGCCACCGGCGATGATAGACTGGTTGCAACTCTGCTTGAGTTTCATCGTCGTCGAAGGTCTCGACATCCGGCGCCTCGAGTTCATCGAGAATGCCGCTTCTGGCAGTTGGAACGCCGGCCACTGCGTTGATTGGCCGAACCGTGCTTGCAAGGGCCGCGGCCCCGGCAATGCCAAACATTCCTGTCAAAAATAGTCGCCGATCCATGGAAACCTCCCAGTCTTCAACCAGCGATAGAACAAGCTAACGATGGGGAGATAGCGCAGTCGGTGCAGACGCCTAGTGCCGCACGGCTATTAGCGGTGGTCCGGTCGGCCGGAGGGTGTTGCCTCGTCCTCGAAGTGGGATGGCTACCTCGATCGACAAACACCCGGAGCTTTTTGAATTGATGGAGGGCCGAAAACAATGAAGATCGAATGAGGTCTACGCCATCGCCACGCAATTCACGCTACTCGCGGTGCAAGGAGGCTTGACTGCCATCCTACCAGAAGGTAGGTAAAAGCATGAGCAACTTGTCTACCACCTCTGACGACATCCTGGCTTGTGCACGTTCACTGATCGTGGCTGGCGGCTACAACGGTTTCAGTTATGCCGACATTGCTGAAGTGGTCGGGATCCGTAAGGCGAGCATTCATCACCATTTCCCAAGCAAGGTCGATCTGGTTCGGACGCTGGTTGCGCGGTATCGCGAAGAAACTGAAGCGGGGATGGCAAATGTCGAACTTCACGAATCCGATCCGCTCGAACAGTTGCGGATCTATGCCGGGTATTGGGAAGCCTGCATCGCGAACGCCAGCGCCCCGTTTTGTATCTGCGCGCTGTTGGCAAGCGAGCTCCCCGTGCTGCCCGAGGAAGTTAGCCTTGAGGTCCGGGCGCATTTCCGCTCGCTGTCAGGGTGGCTTACATCGGTGATGGAGCGCGGCGTGCGGCACGGCCAATTTCGACTGATGAGCACCCCTCGTGCCGAGGCTGAAGCGTTCATGGCGACCGTTCACGGCGCGATGCTTTCAGCACGGGCCTATGGCGATCCGAAGATATTCGGCGTCGTGACAGGCCCACTCCTGGAGCGGCTCGCTCTGCGTTCCCTCCAAATACGACCCTAAGACCTCAACTAACCATAGCCGTAACGACTCTGCGACATTCGTCGAGAGCCCTACCTACTAGTCGAAAGGATGATCCAATGACGATTCACGATGGCGATCTTTCCCGCGCCAGCCAGGAACAATGGCTCAAGCTCTATTACTTCGCTCGGACGGCATTCTCGGCTGTCTGGGTGGCGGCTGCCTTTACGGTGGGACAGCATTCCGGGGTGGTCGCGGCGGTTTTGCTCGTGGCTTATCCTGCATGGGATGCCCTGGCCAATTTTGTCGACGCATCGCGCAGCGGAGGATTGGGACAGAATCGCACCCAGACCATCAACGTCGTGGTCAGTGTGGCGACAACGCTCGCGGTCATTGTTGCGCTGAAGATGAGCATGAATTGGGTGCTCGGCGTGTTCGGCCTATGGGCGATCCTGTCCGGCCTGCTTCAACTCGGCACCGCCGTCCGCCGTTGGAAGAG
Source organism: Mesorhizobium sp. M0898 (assembly GCF_040319695.1). Classification (NCBI taxonomy): domain Bacteria; kingdom Pseudomonadati; phylum Pseudomonadota; class Alphaproteobacteria; order Hyphomicrobiales; family Phyllobacteriaceae; genus Mesorhizobium; species Mesorhizobium sp. M0898. The sequence goes on from NZ_JAMYOE010000002.1 coordinate 255,340, forward strand.
CTCTGGTGCGCAGTGGGCGATGATCCTGAGCGGAGGGCAATCAGCACTGGCAGGCACGTTTTTCATCGCGCAGACGCGGATGCCGATGCCGCCATCGATCTCCAACGTGGCCGGCTATGCCGCAGTAGGCGCCCTGTATTTCCTGGTTTCGGCGGTGTGGCTGAGCGTGAGCCAGCGGCGGAAGGCTGCATAGCGTGCCATCTTAAGCCATTACCGGCGCGATGAGAGATGCTGTTACCTATGGGTCCGGAATGGACACATTCCGAAGTGGCGGAGAGGGAGGGATTCGAACCCCCGATGGGCTTGCACCCATGCCGCATTTCGAGTGCGGTGCATTCGACCACTCTGCCACCTCTCCGCGGTCATGGTCCGCCGTTGCCGGCGCGGCGCACTAGATAACGGCTGGACAGGCAGGTTACAAGGGCCAATCTGCCCCGGCGCCGCAGCTTCTGTCCATGCTTCTTCGAGGCTCCGGTGGCCGTTGCTCGATATTTGCAAGGTCTGGGCTTAACCCATTCGCAGCTTGCCCGCGGCGCTTGCCTTGACTCAAGCCGAACCTTCGGTTAGGGACAGCGCGCAATCGGCGTGGAGGGGTCTTCCGCGCCGCTTGTTTTTTGAACCCGCAGACTGACAAAAAGACGGCCGAACCGCCTGAAGCGGTTCATCAAGGCCGACCGAACAGCGAAAGGCAAAAAATGTTCGCAGTCATCAAAACGGGCGGCAAGCAGTATCGCGTTGCCGCCAACGATCTCCTGAAGATCGAAAAACTCGAAGCCAATGTCGGCGACATCGTCGAGATCGGTAATGTGCTCGCGCATGGCGAAGGCGAAAACGTCACGTTCGGTGCGCCGTTCGTGGATGGTGCGATGGTCACCGCCGAAGTCGTCGAGCAAGGCAAGAACCGCACCGTCATCGCCTTCAAGAAGCGCCGTCGGCAGAATTCGCGCCGCAAGATCGGCCATCGCCAGCTTTTGACCACCGTCAGGATCGCCGAGATCCTGCTGGGTGGCGCCAAGCCGGCGAAGAAGGCCGCCGCCAAGACCGAAGCGAAGGCCGAGGTCGCCGCCAAGACCGAGGCGAAGGCTGAAGCCGCGCCGAAGGCCGAGGCGAAGGCTGAAGCCGCGCCGAAGGCCGAAGCGAAGGCAGAGGCTGCGCCGAAGAAGGAAGCCAAGGCCGAGACGACCGAGGACAAGGCTGCCGAAGCCGCTGCGCCGTTGTTCAAGGCGCCGAAGGGCGAGCCGAACGACCTGACCGTGATCAAGGGCATCGGCCCGGTCGCGGCCGGCCAGCTCAACGAACAGGGCATCGCCACCTTTGCCCAGATCGCCAAGCTGTCCGACAAGGATGTCGCCAAGATCGACGAGCACATGCCGTTCAGCGCCGACCAGATCAAGGACTGGCGCGAGCAGGCCAAGGAATTGGCGAAGAAGTAGAACGAACCGGCGCAATCGTCGCCGGATCGGACTTGAAACGGAACGCGAACGCGTTCATAAGATCGTTTAGGCGCCTCGCGGCGCATCGGAGTAGTTAGATGGCACACAAGAAAGCTGGCGGATCGTCGCGCAATGGTCGCGACTCCCATTCCAAGCGGCTCGGCGTGAAGAAGTTCGGCGGCGAAGCCGTGATTCCGGGCAACATCATCATTCGTCAGCGTGGCACGACGTGGCATCCCGGCACCAATGTCGGCATTGGCACGGACCACACGCTGTTTGCGCTCGAAGCTGGCGCAGTCACCTTCAACAAAAAAGCCAATGGCCGAACCTACGTATCGGTGAACCCGATGACGAAGGCAGCGGAGTAGCCGGTTCCGCACGAGAACACCGGCACCCATCTCGGGAACCGGTGTCTGGCCAAGCCAGGAAATGGATCAGGGGAGATGGGTTTCCATCTCCCCTTTTTCTTGTGCCTGGAGGACTTTGATATGGTTGCCGAAGCGGAAGCGACAGACGACGAAAGTTACACGATAGATTGCCCGGTCCTGGTCACCGAGCGGCTGGTTATGCGTGCCCCGCGTGAGAGCGACATCGAGCAATTGGTGGCGCTCGCCGACAACCGCCATGTCGCGGAAATGCTGGCTCGCATGCCGCATCCCTATGGCGAGGCGGAGGCACGCGCTTTCCTGGCCATGACTGCATCGCGCCGGGCCGGAATCGCCTATGCGTTGACGCTGGCCGGCACCGAGACCTTCGTCGGCTGTGCCGGGCTCAACACCACGGATCGTGGGCTGGAGCTCGGCTACTGGATCGGCGAGCCGTACTGGAAACGCGGCTACGCGACGGAGGCAGCGCACGCACTGGTCGACCTTGCCTTCCAGAGAACCACGATCCAGGTGCTGCACGCCTCGACGCGGGTTATCAATCCGGCCTCGCGCCGGGTCATCCACAAATGCGGCTTCCAGTATGCCGGCCAGGGCATGCTGAACTCGATCGTTGCCGGTCAGGTTCCGGTCGAGCGCTACCGTCTCGATCGCAAGACCTGGACCAGCCTGCGGAACTGGGTGCATTTTTGATGGATGCGGCTCACGTCATCTCGAGCCAGACCGGCAAGTGATCCGAACCGGCCGCTTGCCGGTCGACCCACAGGCGCCTCAGCGATTTGGCAAGCGAGGCGCTGGTGAAGACGTAGTCGATGCGCTTGTAGCGGCTGGTATCGCCCGGCCGCTTGGGGTCGACCCAGGTGACGAGATCGGCGCCGGCGGCGCCGAGGCGCGTGGCAGCATCGATGGCGAGGTCGGCGGTCACCGGCATGCCGAATTCATGGTCAGGCTGGCCGGCGAGTTCGACATGTTCCGGCGATCCAGCCAGCATGTTGAAGTCGCCCATGACGACGAAGGCGTCGGGACAAGGCAGGTCCGGCAAGCCGATCTCGGCGACGCCGGAGAGCCCGCCGCCCTCGAGCGGGTATTTCAACAGACGCTGGCGCAGAAAGCGGATCTGGCTCAGGCGTTCAACCGGGCTGCGGTGGTCGAGATGGGTGGAATAGAAGCGGATCGGACCAAGCGGCGTTTCGATCAGCGCCTCCAGCGCGCCGCGCTGGAAGTTCATCGCCTCGACACTGCGGCTGCGCGGCAAAAGGAGATTGCGCGACAGATGGATCGGCGTCCTCGACAGCACCATGTTGCCGAGCTGGAAGGTGGTCGTGATGGCGCGGCCGTTCTCCAGGCGCGAGCCGGCGTCGGCTTCGAAATTGCTGCCGTAGACGGCAAAATAGTCGGGCAGCGCCTCGCCGAGGTCGGCCACCATGTCGCGGCCGCCATTCTTCGGGTTAGCGCGGGTGACCTCCTGCAGCGCGATCACGTCGGCGCCGCGCACGGCATCGGCGATACGGCCGATATCATAGCGGGCGTCGAGGCCGACGCCGTAGTGGATATTGTAAGTTACCAGCTTCATTCCGACATCTCGCGCTTGGAAAGCCGAGGATCGATTTTTCGGCAAGGGTCAACCAAATGGTACGCGTCCAGAGCTACGCGCGACGTTACAGTAGCAAAAACGGCCCTCGCCCTTCGACCCGCCTTGGTTTAGAGCAATCCCGCAAAGCCAATAGCAGAAACCATACAATCCGATGAAATTTCTCGATCAAGCCAAGGTCTACATCCGCTCCGGCGACGGCGGCGCCGGTTCGGTGTCGTTCCGGCGCGAAAAGTTCATCGAGTTCGGCGGCCCGGACGGCGGCGACGGCGGTCGCGGCGGCGATGTCTGGGTCGAGGCGGTCGATGGGCTGAACACGCTGATCGACTATCGCTACCAGCAGCATTTCAAGGCCAAGACCGGGACGCACGGCATGGGCCGCAACATGACCGGCGCCAAGGGTGCCGACGTAACGCTGAAAGTGCCGGCCGGAACACAGGTCTTTGCCGAGGACAATGAGACGCTGATCTGCGATCTGACGGTCGTCGGCCAGCGCTTTCTTTTGGCCAAGGGCGGCAATGGCGGCTTCGGCAACCAGCACTTCAAGACCTCGACCAACCAGGCGCCGCGCCGCGCCAATCCCGGACTGCCGGGCGAAGAGCTCAACATCTGGCTCAGGCTGAAGCTGATCGCCGATGCCGGCCTCGTCGGGCTGCCCAACGCCGGCAAGTCGACCTTCCTGGCGGCGGTCACCGCGGCCAAGCCGAAGATCGCCGACTATCCCTTCACCACGCTGCATCCCGGCCTTGGCGTGGCCCGCATCGACGGTCGCGAATTCGTCATTGCCGATATCCCGGGCCTGATCGAAGGCGCGCATGAAGGTGTCGGCATCGGCGACCGCTTCCTTGGCCATGTCGAGCGCACGCGTGTCCTTCTGCATCTTGTCTCGGCGCAGGAAGAAAATCCGGGCAATGCCTACAAGACCGTGCGTGCCGAGCTCGAAGCCTACGGCAATGGGCTGACCGACAAGGTCGAAATCGTCGCGCTTTCCCAGGTCGACATACTCGATGCCGACGCACGCAAGAAAAAGACCGCCTCGCTGAAACGTGCGGCCGGCCGCGCGCCGATGCTGCTTTCGGCGGTCACCGGCGAAGGCGTCGAGGCGGTGTTGCGCGCGCTGATGGCAGTGGTGGCCGATGCACGCGAGGCTGTCGCTGCGCCGGTCGAGACGCGCTGGAACACATAGCCATGGCCGCGCAATCGCTGAAAAATTATCGGCGCATTGCCGTCAAGATCGGCTCGGCGCTGCTTGTCGACCGCACGACGGGCCTGAAGCGCGACTGGCTGGCCTCGCTTGCCGACGACATCGCCGTGCTGGCCAGTGGCGGCGCCGAAATTCTCGTCGTGTCTTCCGGGGCGATTGCACTCGGCCGCACCATCCTCGGCCTCGGCAAGCGGGCGCTGAAGCTCGAGGAGAGCCAGGCGGCGGCCGCCGTCGGGCAAATCGCGCTGGCCGGCGCCTGGTCGGATGCACTCGGCAAGAATGGCTTGAAATCGGGCCAGATCCTGCTGACGCTCGGCGACACCGAAGAGCGCCGCCGCTATCTCAACGCGCGGGCGACGATCTCGACACTGCTCAAGATGAAGGCGGTGCCGGTCATCAACGAGAATGATACGGTAGCCACCTCCGAAATCCGCTATGGCGATAACGACCGGCTGGCGGCGCGTGTCGCCACCATGATGGGCGCCGACCTTTTGGTGCTGCTCTCCGACGTTGACGGGCTCTACACGGCACCGCCGGCGCGTGACCCGCAAGCTCGATTCATTCAGGTCGTCGACCGCATCACTCCCGACATCGAAGCGATGGCGGGTGCCGCTGCTTCGGAATTGTCGCGCGGCGGCATGCGCACCAAGCTCGACGCCGGCAAGATCGCGACCGCCGCCGGCACCGCCATGATCATCACATCGGGCACGCGGCTGTCGCCGCTGCTGGCAATCGAGCGCGGCGAGCGTGCCACCTTCTTCCGGCCGAGCGCCAATCCGGTCAAGGGCTACAAGACCTGGATCGCCGGGCAGCTCGAACCTGCAGGACGGCTGACCGTCGATGCCGGCGCCATCGGCGCGCTGCTCTCCGGCAAGTCGCTGCTGCCGGCCGGCGTCAAACTGGTCAGCGGCAATTTTGCGCGTGGCGACACGGTGGCGATCCTGTCGCCGGAGGGCCGCGAGATCGCGCGCGGGCTGGTTGCCTATGATGCCGCCGATGCCGTAAGGATCGCTGGCCTGAAGACGGCCGAGATCGAAACCGTGCTCGGCTACGAGGCGCGTTCGGCGATGATCCACCGCGACGATCTTGTGGTGAGCCATGCCGGTGGCGAGCAAGTAGTCGGTGACCAGGTTACATAGCGGAGGATGAGCCATGCTGACGCTGCATGAAAAATCCCGGGATGATACCGTGGCGCTGATGGCCGATATCGGCCGCCGCGCGCGTGCCGCGGCCCGCCCGCTGGCCATAGCTGCGGCCGAGCGCAAGCACGCGGCGCTGTTCGGCATGGCTCAGGCGATCCTTCGGCATGAGCAGGACATCCTCGACGCCAATGCCATCGACATCAGAAATGGCAGGGAGGCTGGCCTATCGGCAGCGTCGATGGATCGGCTGAAGCTCGATCCCGCCCGCATCCGCGCCATGGCAGACGGTATCAGCGAGATCGCCGGGTTACGCGATCCGGTCGGCGATGTCATTGCCGCATGGGACCGGCCGAACGGGTTGCATATCGAACGGGTGCGCACGCCGCTCGGCGTCGTCGGCGTCATCTATGAGAGCCGGCCTAACGTGACCGCCGATGCCGGCGCGCTCTGCCTCAAGGCGGGCAATCCGGTGATCCTGCGCGGCGGCTCGGATTCGGCGAATTCTTCCGCCGCTATCCATGCCTGCCTGGTCGAGGGGCTGAAGGCAGCCGGGCTGCCGGAGGATGCCATACAATTGGTGCCGACCACCGATCGCGCCGCCGTCGGCGAAATGCTGAAAGGACTTTCCGGCAATCTCGAGGTCATCATTCCACGCGGCGGCCGCAGCCTGGTCGAGCGTGTGCAGAACGAGGCGCGGGTGCCGGTCTTCGCGCATCTCGAGGGCATCTGCCATCTCTATATCGACCGATCGGCCGATCTCGACATGGCGGTCAAGATCGCGGTCAATGCCAAGATGCGGCGCACCGGGGTGTGCGGTGCTGCCGAGACGCTGCTGGTCGACCGTGCCGCCGCCGGCACGCACCTGGTGCCGATCCTCGAGGCCTTGCGGGCGGCAGGCTGCGAGATCCATGCCGATGCCGAGGCGCTGAGGCTTTATGCCGATGCCCAGCCCGCGACCGATGCAGACTGGGTGACCGAGTATCTCGATGCCATCATTGCGGTGAAGCTGGTCGACGGCATTGGCGGCGCCATCGAGCATATCGAGACGTTTTCCTCGCATCACACCGAGGCGATCATCGCCGAGGACGCCACAGCAGTCGACCGGTTCTTCAACGAGGTCGATTCGGCGATCCTTCTGCACAACGCCTCGACCCAGTTTGCCGATGGCGGCGAGTTCGGCATGGGCGCCGAGATCGGCATCGCCACCGGCAAGATGCATGCACGCGGGCCGGTCGGCGTCGAGCAACTGACCTCGTTCAAATACCGCGTACGCGGGTCGGGACAGGTGAGGCCTTGAGCGCCGGTCTTACCCTCCCCCTTGTGGGGAGGGTGGCGAGCATCGCGAGCCGGGTGGGGGTGCGACGCTGAACTCTGCAACACCCCCACCCCGCTCCGCTTCGCGGATCGACCCTCCCCACAAGGGGGAGGGTAAGGAATCCGTATCCTCCCACTATCTGCACATGCCGCATGCCGGGAAAGGCGTGGCGGTCGGGCTGTTCGGCGGTTCATTCAACCCACCGCATGCCGGCCATGCGCTGGTCGCCGAGATCGCGCTCAGACGGCTTGCGCTCGATCAGTTGTGGTGGATGGTGACGCCGGGCAACCCGCTCAAGAATGCCGGTGACCTGGCGCCGCTGGCCGAGCGGCTGCAGCTATCCGAAAAGATCGCCAAGAACCCGAAGATCAAGGTCACCGCCTTCGAGGCGGCCCACCGCGTCCGCTTCACCGCCGACACGCTGGCGCTGGTCAAGGCGCGGAACCCGGGCGTCGATTTCGTCTGGATCATGGGCGCCGACTCGCTTCGCGACTTCCACCGCTGGCAGCGCTGGCGCCGCATCGTGATGACGTTTCCGATCGCGGTGGTCGACCGGCCGGGTGCGACGCTGTCGTTCCTGTCGTCGGTGGTCGCCAAGACCTTCGACTATGCCCGCGTCGACGAAGGCGACGCACCGCGGCTCGCCCGCATGACGGCGCCGGCCTGGACCTTCATCCACGGCCCGCGTTCGTCGCTGTCGTCGAGCGCGATCCGCAAGGTGGCAAAGGGCTGAACCGGCGCGGAAGGCAAGTCCGGTGATGTCGCTTTTGCCGCTGCCTTGACCTGCTTGATGGGCGATCCTCGGTCATGACGATTCTCGAGCGCGACCAGGACAAGAACGGTCTAGGGCAGCCGGCGCCGTCAATCGCCATTGCCAGCATCCTCTTGTCGATGGCGCTGATCGCCGTCGGCAATGGGCTGATGTTCGCCTATATCCCAGTCCGGCTCGGCGCCGAGGGCTTCGATCCGACATGGGCGGGGCTGATCGTCACCGGCCTTTCGGCTGGCGGCCTTGCCGGCTGCATCCTGACCGGGCCGCTGGTGCGGCGTGTCGGCCATGCCCGCGTGTTCATGGTGCTGTCGGCACTGATCGTGCTGTCCAACGCCGCGGTCGGCGCCGGGCCGCACCCCTTGCCATGGATCGCTGCACGGGCACTCTACGGCTTTGCCATATGCGGCCTGTTCATTGTCGCGCAGAGCTGGCTGAACGATGTCGTCGCCAACGCCATCCGCGGCCGGGTCATGGCTATCTTCTACGTTGCCTATGTCGCCGGGCTCGGCGTCGGCTACTCGACGCTGGCGTTGATCGATATCCGCGCGGCCGACGCGCCGCTGATCGGCATTGCCTTCACCGCGCTGTCGATCCTTCCCGTCGGGCTGACGCGGCTTGCGCAGCCGCCGGCGCCGCAAGCGGCGTCCGTGGCGCTCGGCCGCGCCTGGCGGATCTCCCCGGTCGGAGTTGCCGGCATGCTTGCCGTCGGCGGCCTGTCGATGACGATCTCGGGTTTTGCGCCGATCCATGCCACGGCCAAGGGCTACAGCCAGGCCGACGTCGCCTTGCTGCTTTCGGCAATGCCGGTCGGCACGCTGATCCTGCAGATTCCGCTCGGCTGGATTTCCGACCGCACCGACCGGCGCTTTGTGCTGATCGCGGCGTCGGCGCTTGCCGCCGCGGCGGGCCTGTTTGCCCTCGGTTTCGACGGCGGCGCGCTGGCGGCGCTGCTCGTCATCTATGTGGTCTGGGACGGCGCCTCGGAATCGATCTATTCGCTTGCCAGCGCCCATGCCGGCGACCGCGCCGGCAAGGACGACATGGTGGCGTTGTCGAGCTCGCTTTTGTTTGCCTGGTCGCTGTCCGGCTTCGTCGTACCCGGCATTGTGACCGGACTTTCCGCCGTCTACGGCACGCAGGCCTTCATCTATGTGGCAATCGTCATTGCCACCGCCTACTGCCTGTTCGTTCTCTGGCGCGTCGTCATGGTTCGGCCGGTGCCCGCCACCGAGACCGGGAGTTTCGCGCCAATGACGGCGCAGGCGCCGTTGCCTGTCGATCTCGCCTTCGCGCCCGAAGATCAGCGCGGGCGCGGAGGACTTTGAACACCCTCCAGCTGGTTTCAAATCCTCTATTGCCGCGTGGCTGAGGCATCCGGCTGAGGCGCTTTCGGTGCCGGCGCCGGGACCGAAAGGCCTTCGGCATCGAACGCCTGCTTGACCCCTTTGGTGAGGTCGATCTGGGCGGCGAAGAAATCGGCAGCCGCCGTCCAGTAGCGCAAGCTGATGGCGACGGTGCTGTCGCCGACGGTCGCGACAAAGGCGATCGGCGCAGGCTGCCGCCTGACGCGCCGGTCGGCGGCGGCAACGCCAAGCATGGTCTTCTGCGCAAAATCGATGTCGTTCCAGGAGCCGATGCTGAGCGTGATGTCGCCGCGACGCACACCGTTGCGGGTGAAGTTGCGGACCGGCTGGTTCCACAGGGTCGAGTTGGGTGCAAGCACGTAGACGCCTTCGACCGTCCTCAGCGTTGTGGCAAACAGCCCGATCTCCTCGACGGTGCCGGATATCGCGCCGACTTCGACATATTCGCCGATGCGGAACGGCCGCAGCGCCAGCAGCATGATGCCGGCGGCAATGTTCTGCAGCGTGCCTTGCAGCGCCAGGCCGATGGCCAGGCCGGCGGCACCGATAGCGGCAATGATCGAAGCCGTCTGCACGCCGAACTGGCCGAGAACCATGATCACGACCAGTCCCAGGATGGCGTAGCGGACGACCTGCGAGAAGAAATGGCGGAGCGTTTCGTCGAAGCCGCTGATATGGCCGAGGCCGGCATAGATCGAACGCTCGGCGAGGCCGGCGACGATGTAGCCGATGACCAGCAGGATGACGGCGCCGACCGCCGAAAGCGAGTAGGAGACGATCAGCGTGCTGAGTTGCGCAAGGCCGGATTGCACGGTGAGGAGGGCGTTCTGGGGATCGATCTGCATGTCGGGATTCCGGTTCGTGGATGAGCCGATAACCGCTGCGGGACGAGGCGGTTCCGAATTTCTGGTCCGGAAAAGCCGCAAATTCGGCCGTTACCGGGTGCCTGCTTGCGAGCGGTGTCTTGAAACTGCAACCTAACTCTGCCTATCTAAGCAGTGTCACCTGATTTCAGAGGTGATTTGGTTGTTCTTGCTGCGAAAGGAAATACACTGAGAACAGCACTGCGGAAGAAGGCCGACATCGTGCCTTCGCCGGCCGGGATCAGCGTAAACGACGCCGTGTCCCGCGCCATCAAGACAGTCCTTGCCAGTCTGGAAGACTCCAAGGCCGATAACATCGTCTCAATCGACATTCAGGGGAAATCGAGCCTCGGCGACTACATGGTCGTCGCGTCTGGCCGATCGCACCGTCATGTCTCGGCTGTTGCCGATCATCTCCTTAAGGCGCTCAAGGATGCCGGGCTCGGCACTGCGCGCGTCGAGGGGCTGGCTGGCGCCGACTGGGTCCTGATCGATTCGGGCGACATCATCGTCCATGTCTTCCGTCCCGAGGTCCGCGACTTCTACAATCTCGAAAAGATGTGGCAGGCGCCCGATCTCGAGGAGGAGACCCTCCACTGAGCCGTATTCGTCTTGATGCATGTCGTTGTCAGACATGCATCAGCGGCTCTTCGAGGCAGGGATGAAGATTACGGTTCATGCCGTGGGCCGAATGAAAGCCGGCCCCGAGAAGCAGTTGGCCGACCGCTATTTCGAGCGTTTTGCCAGGAGCGGTCCTGCCGTAGGCCTCGAATTCGCTGGGATCGTCGAGATTGCCGAAGGTCGCGCGCAGACGGCCAATGAGCGCCGGCGCGAGGAAGGCCAGAAGCTGCAGACGCACTTGCAACCGGGCACGGCGCTGATGCTGCTCGATGAGCGCGGCAAGAACCTTTCCTCCGAGGATTTCGCCGGCCGCATAGGTTCGCTGCGCGATGGCGGGCGCAAGGCGCTGGTGATCGCCATTGGCGGCGCCGACGGCCATGACCAGTCACTGCGCGACCTGGCTGATCTGACGGTGTCGCTCGGCGCGCTGACCTGGCCGCATCAGCTGGTCCGCGTGATGCTGGGCGAGCAGCTTTACCGGGCGGCCACGATCCTTTCCGGTCACCCCTACCATCGTTCATGAACTCGGCTCCGTCGGCGAATTGATGCCAGCCGCCCGGATTTTTGCCCCAATGCTCATCGACAGTTTGGGCTCATGGGGTTTGTCGATGACGGCCGGGGCTCGAACATGGTTGATGGTTCGTTAACGAAGCCGCGCATAGAGTTGAGCTTCAATGTCTGAAGACTGGAAATCACGAACGGGCTCCTGGCGCGTGCGCTACGGCATCGCCGTGGCGACGATCGCGCTTTCGCTCGGCGTCGCGCGGGCCGAGAACACGCTCGACCTGGCGCCCGACCCGGACCAGAGCCGCGCCGAATACGAAAAAGTATCGAAAGAGATCACGCTGTCGTCCGAGCGGCTGGCCAAGCTCGCCGCCGACATAGCGGCTGTCAAGAAGGACCACGCCTCGATCACCGCGGCGCTGATCCAGTCGGCGATGACCGAGCAGAAGCTCGGCCAGGACATCGAGGACATTGGCGGCAAGCTGGAAGGGCTGAAGGCGCAGGGGCAGAAGATCCGCGCCTCACTGGCCGCCAGACGCGACGTTCTGGCCGAAGTGCTCGGCGCGCTGCAGCGCATGGGGCTCAATCCGCCGCCGGCGATCCTGGTCAAGCCGGAGGACGCATTGTCGTCGGTGCGCAGCGCCATCCTGCTCGGTGCCGTGGTGCCGGAACTGCGCCAGCAGACCGACATGTTGCTGGCCGACCTCAAGGAGCAGTCGCGGGTGACGGCCTCGATCGAGGCCGAGCGGGCGCGGCTGACGGCAGCTGTCGGCGAGCAGGCGGCGGAAAAAAAGCGGCTCGGCATGCTGCTCGAAGCCAAGCAGAAGCTCGCCGCCGATACGCAAACCGCGCTGGCCGTCGAAAAGCAGCGGTCCGCGACGCTGGCGGCCAAGGCCGGCAGCCTGAAAGAACTGATCGCCTCGCTCGAGGCCGACAGAGCCCGCAAGGCGGCGGATGCGGCCAAGGCAGCCGAGCAAAAGACGGCCGACGCCGACAAGGGCCCGGTATCGGCTGCGGCGCCGACGGAATTGGCCTCGCTGCCGGTGCCGGAGAGCAACAGGCTCACCGCTGCCGCGCCGTTTTCCGCGCTTCAAGGGCAGATCGCGCTGCCGGTCACCGGCAGGATCAAGCGGCGCTTCGGGGCCGACGACGGTAACGGCGCGATGATGCTCGGTGACATGGTTGCGACACAATCGGGAGCCATCGTCACAGCGCCGGCGGATGGAAATGTGCTTTATGCGGGGCCTTTCCGCTCTTACGGTCAACTCTTGATCCTGAATGCGGGTGACGGCTATCATGTCGTCCTGGCGGGGATGAGCAGAATCAGCGTCGCGTCTGGCCAGTCGGTGCTCGCAGGTGAGCCGGTCGGCGCGATGGGAGAGGCCCGGGTGGCGAGCACCTCGGCATCGAAGAATGGAAATGCCACGCCGGAGCTCTATGTCGAGTTCCGCAAGGATGGAAAACCCGTCGATCCGGCCCCATGGTGGGCGGACCGTTTTTCTGGAAGGACGTGAATGATGCGGAAACTGTCGCTTCTGTTTGCCGGTGCGCTGATGGGTGCATCGGCGATGAGCCTGGTCTATGGCGCGCCCGGCTCGACAGCGAAAGCTGCGGGCTCCGAGACCTATAAGCAACTGGCGATCTTCGGCGATATCTTCGAACGGGTACGGGCGAATTATGTGACGCCGCCCGACGACAAGTCGCTGGTTGAAAATGCCATCAACGGCATGCTGTCGTCGCTCGACCCGCACTCCTCCTACATGAATGCCGAAGAAGCGCAGGACATGCGCGTGCAGACCAAGGGCGAATTCGGCGGCCTCGGCATCGAGGTCACCATGGAGAACGACCTGGTCAAGGTGATCACGCCGATCGACGATACGCCGGCCGCCAAGGCAGGCGTGCTCGCCGGCGACTATATCGCCAAGATCGACGGCGAGGAGGTCCGCGGTCTGACGCTCAACGACGCCGTCGAGAAGATGCGCGGGCTGGTCAATACGCCGATCAAGCTCACCATCTTGCGCCAGGGCGCCGACAAGCCGATCGAACTGACCGTCGTGCGCGATATCATCAAGGTCAAGGCGGTCAAGTTCCGGGTCGAAAACGACATCGGCTACATGAAGATCACCTCCTTTACCGAAAAAACCTATGACGACCTCGAGAATGCCATCGACACCATCAAGAAGCAGGTGCCGAACGACAAGCTCAAGGGCTACGTGCTCGACCTGCGTCTCAATCCGGGCGGTTTGCTCGACCAGGCGGTGAGCGTGTCGGATGCCTTCCTCGACCGTGGCGAGATCGTCTCGACGCGCGGCCGCGACCCGAAGGACGTCACCCGCTTCGACGCGCGGGCCGGCGACGACATCGGCGGCAAGCCGCTGATCGTGCTCGTCAATGGCGGCTCGGCCAGTGCCTCGGAAATCGTCGCCGGCGCGCTGCAGGATCTGCGCCGCGCCACGGTGGTCGGCACGCAGTCCTTCGGCAAGGGTTCAGTGCAGACCATCATTCCGCTTGGCGAGAACGGGGCGCTGCGGCTGACGACGGCGCTCTATTACACGCCGTCCGGCAAGTCGATCCAGGGCAAGGGCATCACGCCCGACATCAAGGTCGACCAGCCGCTGCCGGCCGAACTGCAGGGCAGGGACCTGACGCGCGGCGAATCGGACCTCAAGGGCCATATCAAGGGCGCCGACGAAAGCACGACCGGTTCGGGTTCGGCAGCCTATGTGCCGCCGGAACCGAAGGACGATTTGCAGCTCATCTATGCCGAGCAGCTGCTGCGCGGCCAGAAGACCGATCCGGCGTTCCCGCCGAATCCGCAAAAGGCCGTGTTGAACCAGTAAGGGCAGGCAAGCCGGGCCAAACAGGTCTGGCTGCCTGAGCGAAGCGATGCGATGCTGCCGGGGCCGCGAGGCTCCGGCAGTTTGATTCGGGGGCCGCGGCCGGCATGCTGCGCGTCCAGTGATGCAAGGGGACGCGCCGACATTTTGGATTTTGCGCCTCCGGAGAAGGTTTACTTCGGGGATGCACGCCGGAGGGTGCGGGCTTGGCTGATATCGGCAAGGACATAGAACGACCTCTCGGACAGGCGATTCGGCTGCCGCGCTCAGGCAGCCAGATCAGCGCCGGTACGGTCGCGGCCGCGCTTGTCGTGCTGTCCGTGGTCGGCGTCTCCAGCGCGATCGCCTTGCGAGACAAGCCGTTCCGGAAGCTGCAAGAAGTAGCCGTTTCGACGCCGAAGACGCCGGCGGCGGATACCGCCGCCGCGCCCGCCAAGGCGACGCCCGAAATGGCTGCGCAAAGCAACGCAAGCGGGGCCAACATAAGCGGGCCGAAGACGGGCGGTCCGCAGATCATCCATGTCCAGACCGAGGGGGGCGCCGCTCCACCCGATGCGGCCATAGTCATTCGCGACCCTTCGACGATCGGCCAGAACCTCAGGATCGCGCATATTCCCGACAAGGCGCTGGTCGAGGCCAGCGAAACCGGTCCGTTGCCGATCCGCGCCGCCGACGGCAGGCGCCCGTTCGATGTCTATGCGCGGCCGTGGTCCGGGGCTCGCGGTGCACGCGTGGCGCTCGTCATCGGCGGGCTTGCCGTGTCGCAGACCGGCACGCAGGCAGCCATCGCCAAGCTGCCGGCGGAAGTGACGCTGGCCTTCGCGCCGCAAGGCAACAGCATCGGCCGCTGGATGCAGGTGGCGCGGCAGAGCGGCCATGAGGTCATCATGCAGGTACCGCTTGAGCCGTTCGACTATCCGAACGTCAATCCCGGCCGTAACACGCTGACCGTGGCTGCAACGCCGGACGAGAATTTGAAGAATTTACGCTGGGCGCTGTCGCGAACGACCAACTACACCGGCGTCATGAACTATATGGGCGCCCGCTTTTCGGCCGACGCGACGGCGATGGGGCCGTTGATGGCCGAGCTTGGCAAGCGTGGTCTGGCCTATGTCGACGACGGTTCGTCGGCGCGCAGCCTGGCACCCGAACTGGCGCTGAAGGACGGCGTGCCGTTCGTCGGCGGCGATACGGCGATCGATGCGGTGCAGGACCGCGGCGCCATATTGAAGAAACTGGATGGGCTGGAAGCGACGGCACGGGCGAAAGGCTTTGCCGTCGGCATCGGCTCGGCTTTCGACCTGACGGTGGATACGGTGTCTTCCTGGGTGACCGAGGCCAAGAAGCGTGGCATCGAGATCGTGCCGGTTTCGGCGGTGGCCATAGATCCGGAAAAAGGCTGAGATGGCAAAGAACAAGCTCGTTGAGCCCGAGACGCTGCCCTACCGGCCCTGCGTAGGGGTGATGGTCCTCAATGAAGCCGGCCTGGTTTGGGTCGGCCGTCGCATTGCCGAGCCGGACAGCGAATTCGCTGGAACGACGCAGCTCTGGCAGATGCCGCAGGGCGGCATCGATGATGGCGAGGAGCCGCTGCCCGCGGCGGCGCGTGAACTTTACGAAGAGACCGGCATGCGCTCGGTGTCGCTGCTGGCCGAGGCGCCGCGCTGGATCAAATACGACCTGCCGGCGCATCTGGTCGGCGTCGCCTTCAAGGGACGATATCGCGGCCAGACGCAGAAATGGTTTGCCTTCCGTTTCCATGGTGACGAAACCGAGATCGCGATCAATCCGCCGCCGGGTGGCCACAAGGCCGAGTTCGACCGGTGGGCGTGGCGGCCGATGCTGGAACTGCCGGGCCTGATCGTGCCGTTCAAGCGCAAGGTCTACGAAGACGTGGTGGCGGCGTTCCGGCACCTGGTGGCGTAGCCGCCGGCCTTCCGTTAAAACAGGTCGGCATGAACGACATCTCCAGCAAATCTCTTCCGCCGACCGTCACCCTGGGCGAACCGATCAGCGAAGCCGCGGCAGGGGCGATCCTGACCATCGATCTCGGCGCCGTCCGTGAGAACTACCGGCGGCTGAAGGCGCGGCTGGGCGGCGTCGGCTGTGCTGGAGTGGTCAAGGCCGACGGCTATGGGATTGGCGCGGCGCCGGTGGCGGCGGCGCTGATGGGTGAGGGCTGTAATACTTTCTTTGTTGCGCATTTGGCCGGCGGCATCTTGCTGCGCAAGGCGCTCGGCTCAGACCCGGCCATTTATGTGCTGAACGGCATTCCGCCGGGTGCGGAAACGGAAGCGGTTGCGGCAGGGCTTTGCACCGTACTCAACAGCGCCAGCCAACTCGCGGCATGGCGCGAGATGGCCGGGCGGGTGGGCCGTAAGTTGCCGGCCGCCCTCCAGGTCGACAGCGGCATGTCGCGGCTCGGCATGACGCCATCCGAGGTGAAGGCAGTCGCGCAGGATCCGCAGGCTTTCGACGGTGTCGAACTGACGTTCGTGATGAGCCATCTCGCCTGCGCCGATGAACCCGAGCAGCCGGCCAACGAGCGGCAGCGGCTGGAATTCGAACGGCTGCGCCGGATGCTGCCGGGAGCGCCGGCTTCGTTTGCCAACTCATCAGGCATTTTTCTCGGACAGCGCTATCACTACGACCTCGTTCGTCCGGGTGCCGCTCTCTATGGCATCAATCCGACGCCGGCGAAGGAAAACCCGATGCTGCCGGTGGTGCGATTGCAGGCCAAGGTCATCCAGACGCGGATATTGGAGGCCGGCGCCGGTGTCGGCTACGGTCACACTTTCCACGCCAAGGCCCCGCTTGCTGCGGCGACGATTTCGCTCGGCTACGGCGATGGCTGGCATCGTCGCGCCGCTTCCGCCGCCTGGCTCGAAAATGTGCGGCTGCCCTTCGTCGGCCGGGTTTCGATGGATACGATCATCCTCGACATTTCCGCACTGCCGCCCGGCAGGCTGAAGGCCGGCGACCTCGTCGAACTGATCGGACCGTCGTCGCAGACGGTGGATCAGGTAGCCGGCCAGGCCGGCACCATCGGCTATGAGGTCTTGACCAGCCTCGGCCACCGTTTCCACCGGCGCTATGTGAATGGCTAGGACGCAAGGTTGTTGTCCTCACGCATGTCTTTTCCCTAAGCATCGGCACTTGGCTGACGCCACAGAATCCGGCAGACATGAGGCGGCGATGATCCCGGTCTCGAATCCCGACGAGATGCCGCCGCGGAGAACCAAACGATGAAGATCTTCGTGCTGGGCGGCGGCGTAATCGGGGTCACCACCGCCTATTTTCTTGCCGAGGCCGGTCATCAGGTGACGGTGATCGATCGCCAGAAAGGCCCGGCGCTGGAAACCAGCTTTGCCAATGCCGGCGAGATCTCGCCCGGCTATGCCTCGCCCTGGGCCGGGCCCGGCGTTCCGCTGAAGGCCATCAAATGGCTTTTGATGAAGCACGGTCCACTGGTGGTGCGACCGGCCCTCGATCCGCATATGTGGATATGGCTGGTCAAGATGCTGCGCAATTGCACGGCTGAACGCTACGCGCTGAACAAGGCGCGCATGGTGCCGCTGGCCGAATACAGCCGCGACACGCTGAAGGCGCTGCGCGAGGCGACCGGCATCGCCTATGACGAGCGCGCCAAGGGCACGCTGCAGCTCTTCCGAACGCAAAAGCAGCTCGACGGCGTCGGCGGCGATGTCGAGGTGCTGAAGGCCTATGGCGTCCCCTACGAGGTCCTCGACCCCGACGGCTGCATTGCGGCCGAGCCTGGGCTGGCCGGCGTGCGCGAAAAATTCGTCGGTGGCCTGCGGTTGCCCGGCGACGAAACAGGCGACTGCAAGATGTTCACCGACAGGCTTGCCGAGCTTTGCGCGGCACGCGGCGTCACCTTCGAATACGACACGGAGATACGGCGCGTCGTCAAGAAGCGCGATCGCATCACCAACATCAGCACCAGCAAGGGCTTGATGGTCGCCGATGCCTATGTGATGGCGATGGGCAGCTATTCGGCACGGTTCATGCGCATGCTGAAGCGGCCCATCCCGGTCTACCCGGTCAAGGGCTATTCGATCACCCTGCCGATCAAGGACGCCGCCGCTGCACCGGTCTCGACCGTGATGGACGAGAGCTACAAAGTAGCGATTACCCGGCTCGGCGACCGTATCCGGGTCGGCGGCACGGCGGAGATTTCCGGCTTCGACCTGCGGCTGCATGAATCGCGGCGCCGCACGCTCGAACATTCGGTCGGCGACCTGTTTCCGGGCAGCGGCGACATGCGATCGGCGACCTTCTGGTGCGGCCTGCGGCCGATGACACCGGATGGGCCGCCGCTGATCGGCCGCACCGATTTCTCCAATCTCTATCTCAACACCGGCCATGGCACACTCGGCTGGACCATGGCCTGCGGCTCGGCCAAAGTTCTGGCCGACATCATCTCCAGCCGGGTGCCCGACATCGACGTCGGCGATCTCGGGCCCGGACGATACGCCAAGTAAGACGCCCACCAGCTAAGACAGCCAGCGGCCGGCAGGCTCACGCGAACAAACCCCTGTCCCGTTCGACGGCCTTGGTAATGAAGCTCGCGACGACCTGGACGCGGCGCAGCGGCCTGACCGATTCATGATAGACCAGCCAGTAGGCGCGGCGGATGGGTGCGACGATATCGAGAGGCACTAGCTCCGGCATCGAGCGGGCAACGAAGGTGTGCAGGATGCCGATGCCGGCGCCGGAACGCACCGCTTCGGCCTGGCCGAGCGCGGAGGAAATGGCGAAGCTGGTGCGCCAGTCGGGGCTGAATTCGGCCGCGTAGTCGAGCGAGGGACTGACGATCAGGTCCGGCACGTAGCCGATCAGCGTATGCTGGCCTAGCTCGGCGGCGGTTCCGGGCAGGCCTTGGGTGTCGGCGTAGGCACGCGACGCGAACAGGCCGAGCGTGTAGTCGACCAGCTTTCCCGCCACTAGGCGGCCTTCCGTCGGCCGTTCGACGGTGATGGCAATGTCGGCCTCGCGCCGGGACAAAGAGAAGGAGCGTGGCACCGGCACCAGCTGGATGGTGAGCTCACGGTGCAGAGCGGTCAGCGCGCCGAGGCGCCTGGCCAGGAAGGCGACGCCAAAGCCGTCCGGCGCGCCGATGCGCACAGTGCCCGAGATGTCGTCGCCTTCGCCTGAAACGGTCGAGCGCGCGGCGATCATGTCGCCCTCCATGCGTTCGGCAATCTCGAGGAAACGCTCGCCCGCCGGCGTCAGCTCGCTGCCGGTGGTAAGCCGGCGAAACAGTTTTGTCCTGAGCGCTGCCTCGAGGGCGGCAATGCGGCGCGAGACGGTCGCGTGATTAAGCTCCAGCCGCCTGGCGGCGCCGAGGATCTGGCCGGCCCGCGCTACGGCAAGGAAGATACGGGCATCATCCCAGTTCATGAGGGTCCTGGCGATAACGATCAAAACCGCGTTCCTTCGCGCCCCCCTCTGTCCTGCCGGACATCTCCCCCTCAAGGGGGGAGATTGGCAGTTTCGCCGCAGGCGTCTTTCTTGCCGCGGTGAAGATTTCCGAAGGCGGGCGTGACAGCCAATCTCCCCCCTTGAGGGGGAGATGTCCGGCAGGACAGAGGGGGGCGGTGAAGGAACTCAATCTCAATCCTTGCTGCTGGGGACCTGCATTCTTCCTATTTGCGAGAATTGATGCTCTGCCGTCAACCGCTATCTATTTTCTGCACAACGGTTGCGTTTTCGCTCGCGTTGCCATCGCTCCCGCAAAGGCGGACAATGCCTCATCACGAACCAGGGAGAGAGACCATGATCGAATACGGTCATTTCATCGGCGGCAAGCGCGTCGCCGGAACCAGCGGCCGCAAGCAGGACGTCATGCAGCCGATGGACGGCACGGTGCGCGGCACGGTGGCGCTGGCTTCGCAGGCGGAATTGCGTGCGGCGGTCGAAAACGCCAAGGCCGCACAGCCCGGCTGGGCGGCGACCAATCCGCAGCGGCGCGTACGCGTCCTGATGCGGTTCCTCGAGCTGGTCGCCAAGGAGTATGACGCGCTGGCCGAGATATTGGCGCGCGAACACGGCAAGACCATCGCCGACGCCAAGGGTGACATCCAGCGCGGCCTCGAAGTGGTCGAGGTCTGCATCGGTGCGCCGCATATGATGAAGGGCGAGTTCACCGATGGCGCCGGCCCCGGCATCGACGTCTATTCGATGCGCCAGCCGCTCGGCGTCGTCGCCGGCATCACGCCGTTCAATTTTCCGGCGATGATCCCGCTGTGGAAGATCGCGCCGGCCATCGCCTGCGGCAATGCCTTCATTCTCAAGCCGTCCGAACGCGACCCGGGCGTGCCGATGCGCATTGCCGAACTGTTTATCGAGGCCGGTCTGCCGGCGGGCATCCTCAATGTCGTCAATGGCGACAAGGAAGTGGTCGACGCCATCCTCGACGATGCTGACATCAAGGCCATCGGTTTCGTCGGCTCGACACCGATCGCCCAGTACATCTATTCGCGCGGCTGCGCGGCCGGCAAGCGCGTGCAGTGCTTCGGCGGTGCCAAGAATCACATGATCATCATGCCGGATGCCGACATGGACCAGACCGTCGACGCGCTGATCGGCGCCGGCTACGGCTCGGCCGGCGAGCGCTGCATGGCGATCTCGGTGGCCGTCCCGGTCGGCAACGACACCGCCAACCGGCTGATGGAAAGACTGGTGCCGCGCGTCGAGAGCCTGAAGGTCGGTCCGTCGACGGATTCTTCCGCCGATTTTGGCCCGCTGGTCACGGCGCAGGCGTTGGAACGGGTCAAGTCCTATGTCGACACCGGCGTCAAGGAAGGCGCCAAGCTGGTCGTCGACGGCCGCGGCTTCTCCATGCAGGGCTACGAGAACGGCTACTATATGGGTGGCTGCCTGTTCGACAACGTGACCGCCGACATGCGTATCTACAAGGAAGAGATCTTCGGGCCGGTGCTGTCGGTGGTGCGCGCACCGACCTACGAGAACGCCATCAAGCTCGCCAACGAGCACGAGATGGGCAATGGCGTCGCCATCTTCACCCGCGACGGCGACGCGGCGCGCGACTTCGCCTCGCGGGTTCAGGTCGGCATGGTCGGGATCAACGTGCCGATCCCGGTGCCGATCGCCTACTACACCTTTGGCGGCTGGAAGGCGTCCTCCTTCGGCGACCTCAACCAGCACGGGCCGGACGCGTTCCGCTTCTACACCAAGACCAAGACGGTAACGTCGCGCTGGCCGTCCGGCGTGAAGGACGGTGCCGAGTTCGTCATCCCGACGATGAACTGACCGAACGGTTTCCTGTCAGCGCGTCCTCGCCTTCGGCTTGGGGCGCGCGGGCCGGCGTGAAGGATGGCGCCGAATTCGTCACCCCGACGATGAACTGATCCAAATCGCAGAAAGCAAGAAAAGGCCCGGGCACCAAGCTCGGGCCTTTTTGCCGCGGTCTTCATCGGCATGAACACTAATGTGATGGAACCAAGAAGGCAGCAATCTTCTTAGGTTGCAGTCCTGCCGCGAAGGAGATGCTGGCAGATCAACCAACGGCGCTGGTGACGGCTCCGGGGGATATCGTCCGGCGCAAAGGAGGTGTCAGATGGCACGTCTCATGGCGACTATAGCTTGCGCTGCGATGGCCCTTTCCGCCGTCCCGGCAATGGCTGCCGAGCAATGTGCGGCACGCGCCGATATGGTCAAGGCGCTCGGCGAGAAGTTTCATGAAAACCCGAGCGCGGTCGGCGTCGTCAATCCGAATGTGGTGCTTGAAGTCTTCGTTTCCGACAAGGGCACATGGACCATCCTCGCCAGCGACACAAAAGGTCAAAGCTGCGTGATTTCAGTCGGCGAAGGCTGGGAGAGCGCGATGACGAAAGCGGCGCTGCCAGGCACCTGAACGATTTATCACGGGTCTGCGCGCCTCGGCATGGCCGCGCGGCCTGTGGCTCATTCTTTCGGCGACAGCCGTAAAACGGATCTGCAGGCGCCCGCTTGGGCGCCTGCTTGCGCTTTTCCATTATCGATACCATATATCGAGAACATAATGGGAACATCTGAAATCGTTCCCACCAATGGCAGACCGGAACACAGAAAGGAACGACGCGATGATGATGACGTCGGAACCGGCCTGGATCGCTCCGACAAAATGAGGCCGTCAAACCCCTCCTTTGCCGGAACGTGATGGCAAAGGAGGTGCCCTATGGCACGCAAATCGCTGTTGAGATGGGTGAAAACCCTGGTTCTTGCTGGCGCATTGGCGGTGGGTACGAACACCGCAGGCGCGCAATATCAACACTGCGTTGAACATGGCGAGCTCGTCGCCCATTTGAGCGAGAAGTTCCAGGAAAGGCAGTTTGCTTTGGGGCTGATCGGTCATGAGGCGGTCATGGAAGTCTTTGTCGCCGAGACCGGAACCTGGACCATCGTCGTCACCGATATCGCCGGCAGAAGCTGCATCGTCGCGGCCGGCGACAATTGGGAAAACGTGATGGCCCTGCCCGGCCAGGGGGCATGACGAAATGGCAGGCTCAGCGTGTGGCAGCTGCCTCGGCATGGCCGCGCAAAAGCGCCATCAGGCGCTTGGCGTCCTTGGCCGCGGCATCTTCGTCGCCGGCGAGGATCGAACGGATCAGTGCGACATGATGCTCGGCGGATTCGGCCAAGCCGGTATCGGCCTTGTAGCGGAACCAGAAGCGACGGCTATGGGTTTGCAAGGGTGCCGCCAGGCGCGCGGCGAACGGGTTGTCGGCAGCCAGCGCCAGCGCCTCGTCGAGCGCCTTGTCGGCCTGGATAAAGTAGAACACATTTTCCGAAATCACCGCCTTTTGCATGGCAAGGGCAGCGTCATGGAACAGGTCGGCGGCCTCGCGGGTGACGAAGCGGGCGGCCGAGCGGGCAAGCACCACCTCGACGCCACGGCGGGCGTCGAGGACACGCAGCCAGTCGCCGGGGTGAAGCGGCGCGATGGCGATGCCGGCGCGCGGCCGGACCTCGAGCAGGCCCTCCCAGGCCAGCCGCTGGATTGCTTCGCGAACCGGGGTGCGGCCGAGGCCGAGCCTGTCAATCAGCGCCCCCTCGGTGATGAAGCTCGCCGGCGCCAGTTCGAGAGTTACGATCATGTGCTCGAGCCTGCGGTAGGCCTTCGCAGTTGCCGGCTCGGAGCCCCGGCTGTCATATACCAATGCGGCATCTCCTGATATATTGTTGATATATCATATCAGATTCAACGTTGACAGCCGGCTTCTTAAGAAATATACGACTGATATATCAGATGGAGCGATCGACATGTGGGCCGGAGTCTTCCCCGCCGTTACGACCAAATTCACCGAGGACGACGGCCTCGACCATGCCGAGATGGAGCGCTGCTTTGCGCTGCAGATGGAGGCCGGCTGTGACGGCATCATCGTCTGCGGGTCGCTCGGCGAAGGCCCGATGCTGTCGCACGACGAGAAGATCGCGGTGCTGAAGACCGCGCAGAAGATCGCCGGCAAGAAACCGGTGCTGTTGACGGTCAACGAGGCCGGTACACGCGAGGCGGCGGCGATCGCGCGCCGCGCCGCCAAGGAAGGCGCCGACGGTTTGATGGTGGTGCCGAGCCCGATCTACCATACCAATGCCGAGGAGACGGTCGCGGCACTCAGCGCCGTCGCCGCGGCCGGCGACCTGCCGGTGATGATCTACTCCAACCGGCTTGCCTACCGCGTCGACGTCACCGTCGACCAGATGGAGGAGTTGGCGAAGGACCAACGCTTCGTCGCCATAAAAGAGTCCTCCGACGACATCCGCCGCTCGACCGAGATCATCAACCGCCTCGGCGACCGCTACGACCTGTTCACCGGCGTAGACAATCTCGCCTTCGAGGCGCTGTCGGTCGGCGCCATCGGCTGGGTGGCGGGCCTGGTCACCGCGTTCCCGCGCGAGACCGTCGCCATCTACCAGCTGATGCGACAGGGCCGCCGCGAGGAGGCGTTGAAGATCTACCGCTGGTTCCGGCCGCTGCTCGACCTCGACGTTTCGACCTATCTGGTGCAGAACATCAAGCTTGCCGAAGTGCTGGCGATCAACACCAACGACCGCGTGCGCATGCCGCGCCAGCCATTGTCGGGCGAGCGGCGCAAGGCAGTCGAAAAGATCGTCAGGGATGCGCTGGCGGTGCGGCCAGAGCTGCCGACATTCTGATCCAGTCGCTTTGAAGGCATTTGCAGATGTGCAGCGCGGCGCACGGCAATGAATGATAATGCTACGCTCGATGTCGCCATCATTGGTGGCGGCATCATCGGCATCTGCGCCGCCGCCTTTCTGGCAGAGGCGGGGCGAAACGTGACGATCTTCGATCGGACGGGGATCTGTGAGGAAACCAGTTCCGGCAATGCCGCTGCCTTTGCCTTCTCCGATGTGCTGCCGCTCGCCCACAAGGGCATGATCAAGCAGTTGCCGAAATGGCTCGCCGACCCGCTCGGCCCGCTCAGCATCCCACCCGCGTATCTGCCGAAGCTGCTGCCCTGGCTGGTCCGCTTCTGGCGCGCCGGCAGAAGCGACCGCTATGAAGGCGGCCTTGCCGCGCAGGCCGGGATGATGAAGCTCGCCGAGGCGGAATGGATGGGCTTGCTCGACCGTTCCGGCACACGGCCGATGCTGCGTGAGGACGGCTCGCTCGAACTCTACGACAGCGGGACCGAGTTCAAGGCTTCACTGCCCGGCTGGGCGGCAAGGCAGCGCTTCGGCATCGGCTTCAGCCATGTCGAGGGGAGCGCTCTCACAGCCCTGCAGCCCGGTCTGTCGCCGCGCTTCGTCAAGGGAACGTTCGTGCCGGGGTGGAAAACCGTTGCCGATCCCAAGCTGCTTGGAAAGGCCTTGTGGGCCTATGCCGAGAGGTTGGGCGCCGGGTTCGAAAGGGCCCGGATCGAGCGTGTCGAGGCGGGACAGGACGGCGCGATCCTGACCACGGCCGACGGCACGCGGCGACGGGCGAAGCACGTCGTCATCGCTGCCGGGGCCTGGTCGCATCTGCTGGCGAGACATCTCGGCGACGGAATCCCGCTGGAGACCGAGCGTGGCTACAACACGACGTTGCCGAAGACTGCCTTCGACGTAAAGCGGCAATTGATCTTCTCCGGACATGGCTTCGTCATCACGCCGCTCGAGACGGGCCTGCGCGTCGGCGGCGCGGTCGAACTCGGCGGCCTTGAGAGGCTGCCCAATTATGCGCGCTCGAAAGCGCTGCTCGAAAAGGCGCAGAAATTCCTGCCGGGACTGGATCCGGCCAATGGACGCGAATGGATGGGGTTCCGGCCGTCGCTGCCGGATTCGCTGCCGGTGATCGGGCGGTCGCAACAAACGCCGTCGGTGGTGTATGGTTTCGGCCACGGTCACCTCGGCCTGACCCAGGCCGCGGTGACCGGGCGCTTGATCCGCGAGCTCGTTCTCGGGCAGAATCCATCGCTCGATCTCGGCCCGTTCAGCCCGCAACGGTTTTGAGTTCGAAGACAGTCAGTTGGGAGCCGGCATGGCCAAGAATTCCTTCTTCTGCATAGACGGCCACACCTGCGGCAATCCGGTGCGGCTGGTCGCCGGCGGCGGGCCTTTGCTCAAGGGCTCGACGATGATGGAGCGGCGAGCGCATTTCCTGGCCGAATATGACTGGATCCGCACCGGGCTGATGTTCGAGCCGCGCGGCCATGACGTGATGTCCGGCTCGATCCTCTATCCGCCGACGCGTGAAGATTGCGACATCGCCATCCTGTTCATCGAAACCTCGGGCTGCTTGCCGATGTGCGGCCACGGCACCATCGGCACGGTAACTTTTGCCGTCGAGCATGGGCTGATCAAGCCGAAGACACCGGGCGTGCTCAGGCTGGATACGCCGGCGGGCTTGGTCGTAGCGGAGTACAGCCAAGTCGGCGACTATGTCGAGGAGGTGCGCATCACCAATGTGCCTTCCTTCCTCTATGCCGAGGCTCTGACGGTCGAATGCCCCGGGCTCGGCGAGATCAGCGTCGATGTCGCCTATGGCGGCAATTTCTACGCCATCGTCGAACCGCAAAAAACCTATCGCGACATGGCCGACCATTCGGCCGGCGAACTGATCGCCTGGAGCCCGGTGATGCGGCAGCGGCTCAACGAGAAATATTCCTTCGTCCACCCGGAGAATCCCGGCATCGATAAGCTGTCGCACATATTGTGGACCGGGGCGCCGACCAACCCGCAAGCCGATGCCCGCAACGCCGTCTTCTACGGCGACAAGGCAATCGACCGCTCGCCCTGCGGCACCGGCACCTCGGCGCGGATGGCGCAGCTTCACGCCAAGGGCAAGCTTGGGGTCGGCAACGACTTCGTCCACGAATCGATCATCGGGTCGCTGTTCAAGGGCAGGGTGGAGAAAGAGGTCACCGTCGCCGGCAAGCCGGCAATCATTCCGTCGATCGGCGGGTGGGCGCGGATGACCGGATTGAACACGATCTTCATCGACGACCGCGACCCGTTCGCGCACGGCTTCGTCGTCAAATAGAGAAAACGCTGACGCAAGCGAAAGAAAGAGAGCGCAAACGGATTGCCTTCGACGGCGCAACGATCCCGCTCATCAACTTATTTTGACGGCGATTTCTTCGAAATGGGTCGCATGCTGCGATTGAATCGTCAAAGACATTGCGTTAGGCCAATGGTAGGGTCCGCGATGGTCCAGGGGGCGGACGGGAACAAAACGGGCAATCGGACGACGTGCGGCGAAAACACGCGTAATGATCGAAAAATCACGTTGCAATCCGGGCTCGAAACTTTACGACTAGGGAAAATACGAAAAGGAATGCGTCTGCATGGGCGACATTCCAGGGGAGCCACGACAGCATGCAGTATTTTGTCCAGCAGCTTATCAACGGGCTGACGCTGGGATCGATCTATGGGCTGATAGCGATCGGCTATACGATGGTCTACGGCATCATCGGCATGATAAATTTCGCCCATGGCGACATTTTCATGATCGGCGCTTTCACCGCGCTCATCGTTTTCCTTATCCTCGGTGCATTGTTCTATTCGCTGCCGATCGTCGTTGCGCTGCTGATCATGATGATCGTCGCGATGCTGCTGACCAGCCTGTATAACTGGACAATCGAGAAGGTGGCCTACCGGCCTTTGCGCGGTTCATTCCGGCTGGCGCCGCTGATCACCGCGATTGGCATGTCGATTGCGCTGTCCAATTTCGTCCAGGTGACGCAAGGGCCGCGCAACAAGCCGGTCCCGCCAATGGTGTCCAAGGTCTACAACATCGAAGGCATCAGCGTCTCGCTGAAGCAGATCATCATCGTCCTGGTCACCATAGTCCTGCTGGCGCTGTTCTGGTACCTGGTCAACAAGACCTCGCTCGGCCGGGCACAGCGCGCCTGCGAGCAGGATCGCAAGATGGCCGCACTGCTCGGCGTCGACGTCGATCGCACCATCTCGATCACCTTCATCATGGGCGCCGCCCTTGCCGCCGTCGCCGGCACGTTGTTCCTGATGTATTACGGCGTTGTGGTGTTTTCCGACGGCTTTACGCCCGGTGTGAAGGCGTTTACTGCCGCGGTGCTCGGCGGCATCGGCTCACTGCCCGGCGCCGTGCTCGGCGGGCTGATGATTGGCTTCATCGAAAGCATGTGGTCGGCTTATTTCTCGATCGACTACAAGGACGTCGCCGCCTTCTCCATCCTGGCGATCGTGCTGATCTTCCTGCCTTCCGGCATTCTCGGCCGGCCAGAAGTCGAAAAGGTCTGAGATCATGGCGGTTACCGTGTCTCCGGAAAGCACCGTCGTCGCCACCCCGGTCCAGCGCGCTTTTCGCGAAGCGCTCTATGCCGGCGCCATCTCGCTTGGCCTGTTCGTGCTGTTCATCGGCCTGAAAACCGACCAGAATATCTCCAACGAACTGATCCTGGTGCAACGCTGGGGCTTGCTCGCCGGCGTCGTGATCGCCACCATGGCAGGACGCTTCCTCTATGTCGCCTATGGCCAGCCCTTCCTGGCGAACCAGAAGATCGTCGACGTCGCCACCGGCCTGCTGCCGGTCAGCCTGGCTTCGCGATTCTTCCGCCTTCCCGCGTTCATCGTGGCGCTCGCCGTCGCCGTTATTCTGCTCGCGCTCAGCGGCTTTCTGACCGAGGCCTTAGGGCCGGAACTTTCCGATTTTGTGCGGTTCCTGCGGGCGCTCGCAATCATCTATGCGCTGGCTTGGCTGATATATCGGTTCCGGGCCTTCATTCACGCTCATTTCTCGGCATTGGGCATAACCGCACTGGCGCTCTACCCGATTATCGTGGTGTTGGTGCTGGCTCTATATGCCGGGTCGATGGCCGCCGGTTTCCAGGGCTCGCTGAAATATGTCGACAATTACGGCATCCAGATCCTGATCTACGTGATGCTGGCTTGGGGGCTGAATATCGTTATCGGCTTGGCCGGCTTGCTCGATCTCGGCTATGTCGCCTTCTACGCCGTCGGTGCCTACGCCTATGCGCTGCTCGGCACGCATTTCGGCCTCTCCTTCTGGATCCTGCTGCCCGCCGCTGGCCTGATGGCTGCGTTCTGGGGCGTGATGCTCGGCTTCCCGGTGCTGCGCCTGCGCGGTGACTATCTGGCGATCGTGACGCTCGCCTTCGGCGAAATCATAAGGCTGGTGATCATCAACTGGCGCGAGGTGACCAACGGCTCGGCCGGCATTTCCGGCATCCCGAAGGTGTCTTTCTTCGGCCTGATGTCGTTCAACGTCTCCGATCCGAACTACATCTCGAAGGTGCTCGGCATCGCCCAATCGGGTGCCTACTACAAGATATTCCTCTACTATTTGATCCTTGGGCTCTGTCTGCTGACGGCCTTCGTCACCGTGAGGCTCAGGCGTCTGCCGGTCGGCCGCGCCTGGGAAGCGCTGCGCGAGGACGAGATCGCCTGCCGCTCGCTCGGTATCAACACCACCACCACCAAGCTCACGGCCTTTGCCACGGGCGCGATGTTTGGCGGCTTCGCCGGCTCGTTCTTTGCCGCGCGGCAAGGCTTCGTCAGCCCGGAATCCTTCGTCTTCCTGGAATCCGCGATCATCCTTGCCATCGTCGTGCTTGGCGGCATGGGCTCGCTGGTCGGCATTGCCGTCGCCGCGATGGTGATGATCGGCGGCACCGAAATCCTGCGCGAACTGGATTTCCTCAAGACCGGCCTGAGTTGGGGCAACATCAAGGTTATACCCGGGTTCGGCCCCGACTTCACGCCGGAGCTTTATCGCATGCTGTTGTTCGGCATGGCCATGGTCATCGTCATGCTGTGGAAGCCGCGCGGCTTCGTCGGCAGCCGCGAGCCGACAGCCTTCCTCAAGGTGCGCAGGGCGGTGTCGGGGTCCTTCACCAAGGAGGGACACGGCTGATGAACGCGAGCCCCTCCGTGAACGATGCCATCCTGCAGGTCGATCATTTGTCGATGAAGTTCGGCGGTCTCGTCGCCATCGGCGACCTGTCGTTCCGGGCCAAACGCGGCGAGATCACCGCGCTGATCGGTCCCAACGGCGCCGGCAAGACCACCGTGTTCAATTGCATCACCGGTTTCTACAAACCGTCGGAAGGCATGATCACGCTCAATCGGCGCGACGGCTCGACCTTCCTGCTCGAACGTTTGCCGAACCATGAAATCCCGGCGCGGGCCAAGGTGGCGCGCACCTTCCAGAACATCCGCCTGTTCTCGGGCATGACGCTGCTGGAGAACCTGCTGGTGGCCCAGCACAACAAGCTGATGAAGGCGTCCGGCTATACCATTCTCGGCCTGTTCGGTTATAGCGGATACAGACAGGCTTCGGCGGAATCGGTTGAACTGGCCGAGCACTGGCTGGAAAAGGCCGATCTCGTCGACCGCGCCGACGATCCTGCCGGCGATCTGCCATATGGCGCGCAGCGACGGCTCGAAATTGCTCGCGCCATGTGCACCGGCCCTGAGCTTCTGTGCCTCGACGAGCCGGCCGCCGGCCTTAATCCGAAGGAATCGGCGGCGCTCAATGCACTGCTGATGGACATCAAGGACAACACCGGCACGTCGATCCTTTTGATCGAGCATGATATGGCGGTGGTTATGCAGATTTCGGACCATGTCGTCGTGCTCGAATACGGGCGCAAGATCTCCGACGGCAACCCGCAATCGGTGCGGACCGACCCGCGCGTCATCGCTGCCTACCTCGGCGTCGAAGACGAGGACGTCGAGACGGTGCTGACCGAAGTCGGCGACGAAGACGTCATCGAGCAATTGGATACGGGTCCGGATGCGGCCCATGGCCCAGGCACATCGTCTTCGTATCTCGCCGGACCGGTTGTCGACACGGTTGGCCACAGCGAGGGCGAACGCGTCACCGTGTCAAAGGGCGCTTCGAAAGCCGGGCAGATCGATGCAAGGTCGAGTGCCGCGGCAAAGTCCGGATCGCCGGCCAAAGCCAAATCGGCCGCGAAATCTTCTGCCGCAAAATCTTCCACTGCAAAGCCGGCCTCCAAGGCTCCGGTGAAGTCAAAAACTCCCGGCACCTCTAATCGGCGTGGAGGGCGGAAATAATGGCCGGCACAACGCTGCTCGATATCAAGGGCGTCCAGACCTACTACGGCAACATCAGGGCGCTGAACGGCGTCGATGTCACGGTCAAGCAAGGTGAGATCGTAGCGCTGATCGGTGCCAACGGCGCCGGCAAGTCGACGCTGATGATGACCATCTTCGGTGCTCCCCGCGCCCGCGCGGGTACCATCACATTCGCCGGTACCGACATCACCCAGATGCCGACCCACGAGATCGCGCGCATGCGCATCGCCCAGTCGCCGGAAGGGCGCCGCATTTTCCCGCGCATGACGGTGATGGAAAACCTGCAAATGGGCGCCAGCCTCGACAACCTCGAGCATTATGACGAGGACGTCGAGAAGGTGTTCACGCTGTTTCCACGCCTGAAGGAACGCATTGCCCAGCGTGGTGGCACGCTGTCCGGCGGCGAGCAGCAGATGCTGTCGATCGGGCGCGCGCTGATGGCGCGGCCGAAGCTGCTTTTGCTCGACGAGCCGTCGCTTGGCCTGGCGCCGCTGATCGTCAAGCAGATATTCGACGCTATCCGCGAGCTGAACCGCACGCAGGGACTGACCGTGTTCCTGGTCGAGCAAAACGCCTTCGGCGCTCTGAAGCTCGCCACGCGCGGCTATGTCATGGTCAACGGCAATGTGACGATGAGCGGCACCGGCAAGGAGTTGCTCGCCAATCCGGAGGTGCGCGCCGCCTATCTCGAAGGCGGCCATCACTGAGTTTCAGGAGACATCAATCATGCAGGGCATTGTCTATGAGGAACCCTCGATCTGGCAGTTCTTCTTCGTCACCTGCCTGCTCGGCGGCTGGGCGGCGTGGATGACGGGCAAGGCATGTGCGCAGACGTGGCGCAGCTTCGCCCAGTTGTTCGCCTACATGCTGGGGCTCGGCATCGGCGTAAGATTCATCCATCATGCGCTGTTCGGCGGAACGATGTTTTCGCTGCATTACTACGTGGTCGACACCATCGTGCTGATGATATTGGGCTTCATTGGCTACCAATACACGCGCACCAACCAGATGGTAACGCAGTATAATTGGCTTTACGAAAGAGCCTCTCTTTTGAGCTGGAAACCAAAAGGTTGACATTTATCATTAACGGCGCTTCAGGGATGAATCGGCGTGACAAGTGCCTGAAAATCGGCAAAGTACTCTTTCTGCGAGCAAGAGTGGGCATCGCATGAAAGCAACATCCACGCCCACTCGGTAAATGGGAGCGTTTCAATGAAAAAGTCACTTTTGTCCGCCGTCGCCCTGACCGCGCTTGTCGCGTTCAGCGGCAGCGCGTGGGCTGACATCCTGATCGGCGTTGCCGGTCCGATCACTGGCCCGAACGCAGCATTCGGCGCGCAGTTGCAGAAGGGCGCCGAACAGGCTGCCGCCGATATCAACGCGGCTGGCGGCATTAACGGCGAGCAGATCAAGATCAAGGTCGGCGACGACGTGTCGGATCCGAAGCAGGGCATCTCGGTCGCCAACAAGTTTGTCGCCGATGGCGTCAAATATGTCGTCGGCCACTTCAATTCGGGCGTCACCATTCCGGCGTCAGAGGTCTATGCCGAGAACGGCATTCTCGTCATCACGCCTTCCGCGACCAACCCGAAGCTGACCGAGCGGGGCCTGTGGAACACGTTCCGTACCTGCGGACGCGACGATCAGCAGGGCAAGGTTGCCGGCGACTACCTCGCCGCGCACTTTAAGGACGGCAAGATCGCCGTCGTCCACGACAAGACGCCTTACGGCCAGGGTCTCGCCGACGAAACCAAGAAGGCACTCAATGCTGATGGCGTGACCGAAGCCATGTATGAGGGCATCAATGTCGGCGACAAGGACTTCTCGGCGTTGATCGCCAAGATGAAGGATGCCGGCGTCAACGTCGTCTACTATGGCGGCCTGCACACCGAGGCCGGCCTGATTATGCGCCAGCTCGCCGATCAGGGTCTCAAGGCCCAGTTCATGTCCGGCGACGGCATCGTGTCGAACGAATTGGCCTCCATCGCCGGCGATGCCGTCGACGGCACGCTGATGACGTTCGCTCCCGATCCGCGCAAGAACCCGAACGCCAAGGAACTCGTGGAGAAGTTCCGCGCCGCCGGTTTCGAGCCTGAAGCCTATACGCTCTACTCCTACGCCGCGCTGCAGATCGTCGCCGCCGCCGCCAACAAGGTCGGCTCTTCCGACGACGCGCAGAAGGTTGCGGAAGAGATCAAGAAGAGTGGCCCGTGGAAGACCGCCATCGGCGACATCGGCTATGACGCAAAGGGCGACATCACCCGTCCCGACTACGTCATCTACACTTGGAAGAAGGGTGACGACGGCAAGTACACCTACTTCGAACAATAAGCCGGCAACGCCTGCAGCCCAAAAAATGCCCGGCGCCTCGCGCCGGGCATTTTTCATTTGTCTTTTGCTTCATCGCATAGGCGCAAGGATTTAAATCGGTTTAGCCGACCTCTCCATTTTTGTTTGCACTGCAGCATTTTCGCGCTAATCATGTCCGGCAGTTCCCTTTCCCGCGTCCGGAGCCCTGTCCTTGGCAATCTCGAAGATCCTTGTCGCCAACCGCTCCGAAATAGCCATCCGCGTCTTCCGCGCGGCCAATGAGCTCGGCCTCAAAACCGTGGCGATCTGGGCAGAGGAGGACAAATACTCCCTGCATCGCTTCAAGGCCGACGAAAGCTACCAGGTCGGGCGCGGGCCGCATTTGGCCAGGGACATGGGGCCGATCGAAAGCTATCTGTCGATCGAGGAGGTTATCCGTGTCGCCAGGCTTTCGGGCGCCGACGCCATCCATCCAGGCTACGGCCTGCTGTCGGAAAGCCCGGAATTCGCCGAGGCCTGCGCCGCGGCCGGCATCATCTTCATCGGGCCAAAGCCGGATACGATGCGCAGGCTAGGCAACAAGGTCGCCGCTCGCAACCTCGCGATCGAAGTCGGCGTGCCGGTAATTCCCGCCACCGATCCCTTGCCGGACGACATGGCGGCGGTAAAGGAACTCGCCAAGACGATCGGCTACCCGGTGATGCTCAAGGCATCCTGGGGCGGCGGCGGCCGCGGCATGCGCGCCATCCGCTCCGAGGCCGATCTCGCGCGCGAGGTCATGGAAGGCAAGCGTGAGGCGAAGGCGGCTTTCGGCAAGGACGAGGTCTATCTCGAAAAGCTGATCGAGCGCGCACGCCATGTCGAGGTGCAGGTGCTGGGCGACACTCATGGCAACGCCGTGCACCTGTTCGAGCGCGATTGTTCGATCCAGCGCCGCAACCAGAAAGTGGTCGAGCGGGCGCCGGCGCCCTACCTCGAAATGTCACAGCGCGAGGAGCTTTGCGGCTACGCGCTGAGGATCGCGCGCGAAACCAGCTATATCGGCGCCGGCACGGTCGAGTTCCTGCAGGATGCCGATACCGGAAAATTCTACTTCATCGAGGTCAATCCGCGTATCCAGGTCGAGCACACGGTCACCGAACAGGTGACCGGCATCGACATCGTCAAGGCGCAGATCCATATCCTCGACGGCTTTGCCATCGGCACGGCGGAATCGGGCGTTCCGGCGCAGAAGGACATCAGGCTCAACGGCCACGCGCTGCAGTGCCGCATCACCACGGAAGATCCCGAGCATAATTTCATCCCCGACTATGGCCGCATCACCGCCTATCGCGGTGCCACCGGCTTCGGTATCCGCCTTGATGGCGGCACCGCCTATTCGGGCGCGGTCATCACCCGCTTCTACGATCCGCTGCTGGAAAAGGTAACGGCGTGGGCGCCGACGCCGGCCGAGACCATCGCCCGCATGAACCGGGCGCTGCGCGAATTCCGCATCCGCGGCGTGGCGACCAACCTCACGTTCCTCGAGGCGATCATCAATCACCCGAGCTTCGCCGACAATTCCTACACCACCAAGTTCATCGACACGACGCCGGAACTGTTCGCCAGTGTGAAGCGGCAGGACCGCGCGACCAAGCTGCTCAACTACCTTGCCGACGTTTCGGTCAATGGTCATCCCGAGACGCGCGGCCGGCCGCAGCCAAAGGCCGATGCGGCGCCACCGGTAGTGCCATATCTCAACGGCAATGTGCCTCAAGGCAGCAAGCAGAAGCTCGACGTGCTCGGGCCGGAGAAATTCGCCGCGTGGATGCGCGAGCAAAAAGAGGTGCTGGTCACCGACACGACAATGCGCGACGGGCATCAATCCTTGCTCGCGACGCGTGTGCGCACCTATGACATTGCCGGAATTGCCGGCACCTATGCGCGTGCTCTGCCGCAGCTTTTGTCGCTCGAATGCTGGGGCGGCGCCACATTCGACGTCGCCATGCGCTTTCTCACCGAAGACCCATGGGAGCGGCTGTCGCTGGTGCGCGAGGCAGCACCCAACCTTCTGCTGCAGATGCTCCTGCGCGGTGCCAACGGCGTCGGCTATACCAACTATCCCGACAATGTCGTCCAGCATTTCGTCCGCCAGGCCGCTGCCGGCGGCATCGACCTGTTCCGGGTCTTCGACTGCCTGAACTGGGTCGAGAACATGCGCGTGGCCATGGATGCGGTCGGCGCCGAGGGCAGACTGATCGAAGCGGCGATCTGTTATACCGGCGACATACTCGATCCGGCGCGGGCGAAATACGATCTGAAATACTATGTCGGCCTGGCCAGGGAATTGCAGGCGGCAGGCGCCCACATCATCGCCGTCAAGGACATGGCTGGGCTTCTAAAGCCGAGCGCTGCCCGCGCGCTGTTCAAGGCACTGCGCGAGGCGACGGACCTGCCGATCCACTTCCACACCCACGACACATCCGGCCTGTCGGCGGCAACCGTGCTGGCGGCGGTGGAGAGCGGCGTCGACGCCATCGACGCGGCGATGGATTCGCTATCGGGCAACACCTCGCAGCCGTGCCTGGGTTCGATCGTGGAGGCGCTGAAGGGCACCGAGCGCGATCCGGGCCTCGACCCGCAGTGGATCAGGAACATCTCGTTCTACTGGGAGGCGGTGCGCAACCAGTATTCAGCCTTCGAAAGCGACCTGAAGGGGCCGGCATCGGAGGTCTATCTGCACGAAATGCCGGGCGGTCAGTTCACCAACCTCAAGGAACAGGCGCGCTCGCTCGGGCTGGAGACACGCTGGCACGAAGTGGCGCAGACCTATCACGACGTCAATCTGATGTTCGGCGACATCGTCAAGGTGACGCCGTCGTCCAAGGTCGTCGGCGACATGGCGCTGATGATGGTGAGCCAGGACCTGACCGTCGCCGACGTCGAGAATCCGGCGAGGGACATCGCCTTCCCGGATTCGGTGGTGTCGATGTTGCGCGGCGATCTCGGCCAGTCGCCGGGCGGCTGGCCAAAGCCATTGCAGAAGAAGGTGCTGAAGGGCGAAAAGCCGATCACGGTGCGGCCGGGTTCGCTGCTCAAACCGGCGGACCTCAAGGCCAGTCGCGCGGAGGTCGAGGAAAAGCTCGAGCGCAAGCTCAGCGAGTTCGAGTTCGCGTCGTGGCTGATGTATCCGAAGGTGTTTTCCGATTTTGCCGCCGCGCAGGAGACCTACGGGCCGGTCAGCGTGCTGCCGACGCCGACCTATTTCTACGGCATGAAGCCGGAAGACGAGATTTTCGTCGACATCGAAAAAGGCAAGACGCTGGTGGTGCGCTGCCTTGCCATCGGCGATGTCGACGAAAAGGGCATGGTCACCGTGTTCTTCGAGCTCAACGGGCAGCCGCGCCGGGTGAAGGTGCCGGACCGGGCGCATGGCGCGTCCGCTGCCAAGGCACGGCGCAAGGCGGAGCCGGGCAATGAGGCGCATGTCGGCGCGCCGATGCCTGGCGTCGTCTCGGCGCTTGCGGTCGCTGCCGGCCAGGCGGTGAAGGCCGGCGACGTGCTGCTGTCGATCGAAGCGATGAAGATGGAAACGGCGTTGCATGCCGAACGCGACGGCACCATAGCCGAGGTGCTGGTCAAGGCCGGCGACCAGATCGATGCCAAGGATCTGCTGATCGCGTTCGGGTGAAACAGGCCGGCATCAGAGAGACTTGTCGGCGCCTGGCAGCAGCCCTTCATGCCGCATCGATAGTACCTTGACCCGCCGCGCCCGGTCGGGCATCGAACCGCTGCAATTCGCCGCTCGGGTCACCCCGAGTCGCGGCGAGAAACGACGCGGAGAGAAGAATATGGCCGACGACATCACCGAGACCAGCCAGACTGTTGCCGCCGGCCAGCTGCGCGCCTTCATCGAACGAATCGAGCGGCTCGAGGAAGAGAAGAAGACGATTGCCGACGACATCAAGGAAGTGTTCGCCGAGGCCAAGGGCACTGGCTTCGACACCAAGGCGATGCGGTCGATCATCCGGCTGCGCAAGAAGGACCAGGCCGAGCGGCAGGAAGAGGAGTCCATCCTCGATCTGTACAAGGCTGCGCTCGGCATGGTGTAAAGGCCGGCCTCGGCGCCGGAGACGATCGCGGGAGAAGCGGTTCTGACCATGGAATCCAGCCATGAGTGAATTCGACTTCGGCGCCCGCCGCGCCTCTGAATTCCGCCAACGCAGCTTCTGGACGCTGTTCGCGGAACGGCATCCGGATGAAAGGGCTCTGTTGGCGAGGCGCGGACCGTGGTTCTGGCAGCGTGGGCTGCCCGATTTCGCATTGGTCCTTTCCATGTATGTCGCGCCTGCGCACAATCATGTCGGCGTCTTCTTCGGCCGCAACGAGAAGTTCGGTGCCACGCAAGCCTGGTCGCGGTTGAAGCCGTTCCAGCCGGCCATCGAAGACAGGCTGAAGCTCAGGCCAGAACAAAGTTGCGACGGCCTCGGCATCAATTCGATGTGGCGGGTGAATTGTTTTGCCGAGGACAATTGGCCGGCGATGACCGACTGGCTGGTGACGGAAGCCTCACGTTTCGAGCGCGCGATTGCCGACGTTCTGGGTCAGGAATAAAGCAGGGTTTCCAGACGCAATCCTTGTGGAAGGGTTGCTCTGGTGAGCAGCCAGGGAGCCGGTCGATCGATGACGATCATGTCGCGCGTTGCCGCTTTCTTCCGCTCACGCTGGTTCGGCGGCGTGCCGCTCGATCGGCTGTTCTGGCGCGACCTGGTCGTTGTCGGCACAGCGATCAACGTCGCGTCGTCGGTGGCGGCGCTCATTCTGCTAGGATTGAAGCTGCCGCTTGCGCTCGTCCTGGCGGTGCATTTCGCGCCGGTTCCCTACAATATCTTCCTGACCTTTGCCGTTTGGCGAACTGCCGGAAAATCGAGTGGCGTCATGGCCTCGCTGATGACTCTTGGCGCCACGTTGTGGCTGATCCTGGTGGTTGTGGCCTGACGATCAGGCGGCCGGCTCGAATTTGAGCGCCACGCCGTTGATGCAATAGCGCAGACCGGTCGGTGGCGGGCCGTCCTCGAAGACATGGCCGAGATGGCTGCCGCAGCGGGCGCAATGGCATTCGGTGCGGACCATGCCGTAGCTGCGGTCGACGGTGGTCTCGACCGAACCCGGCACTGGGTCGTTGAAGCTCGGCCAGCCGGTGCCGCTCTCGAATTTCAGCTTGGATTCAAACAAGGGCTGGTCGCAGCCGACGCAGGAGAAGGTGCCGGCGCGCTTCTCGTGCAGCAGGGCGCAGCTTCCCGGCCGCTCGGTGCCGTGGTTGCGCATCACCGCATATTGCTCAGGCGTCAGCCGGGCGCGCCATTCGGCATCGGTGCGGGTAACGGGGTAGGTGTGGCTGTCCATTTTTTCCTCTTAGCTTATGTCGCTATTTGGGTTGCCTTCGCAACTTCGCCTGAAATAGGCATTTGTTACGGCGTTTGCTCGTATTTCCTGTCCTGCTGCGAAGAATCCCTCAGGCGATGGCCGCGAGATAGCGCGCAACCGATGCTGAAAATGCTGCCTTTGCATCTCCGATGACGTTCTGGTTCCACCATGCGCCGTAGATATGGTCGAACGCGAAAGGCTCCAGCGCGGCCTTGATGCCGAGCACTTTCGTCGCGTTGAGCGGGATATAGTTCGGATAGCTGTACATAAAGCTGACACGACGGCGGGTCGGCGTCACCTGCAGGATGTCGCCGGCCAGGATGGCATTGCCGCGGTCGCGCTTCCAGTGCAGTACCTGGCCACCGGCAAAGTGGCCGCCGCAGCGGATGAGCGTCAGCGACGGGTTTATGGCGTGCATCTCGCCTTCCCAGCTGATGATTGCCGGATGCGGCCGCATGATCCACTGACGATCATCGGCGTGCAGATAAATCGGCACGCCGCCAAACGCCGCGCTCCACTCGACCATCACCGAATAGTAATGGCAGTGCGAAATGGCGATGGCGGCCAGGCCGCCCCGGCGGTGGATCTCGGCCACCGCCTCGTCGCTGACCATCGAGATGCAGTCCCACAGCACATTGCCGTGCGGCGTTTGCGCCAGCAATGCGCGCTGGCCGATAGCGAAGCGTGGCTCGATGCCGAAGGCGAGCACGCCGGCATCATCCTTGATCACGACCCGATGGCCGGCGGCGAGCTCTTCCGGCGTGGTCCAGGCCTGACCTTCCCAGCGCACATATTGCCGCTCGTCCTCGCAGATCGGGCAATGTCGCGGCGGCGTCGCTGTCGCCGCGAACTGGACACCGCATTGCAGGCAAAGGAAACAGGTCGACCGTCCTGTATTGCGTGGATCCATTCAGTGCTTCCTTGAAAGTTGCTTCGTCGCGGCTTCGAGGCCGGCGAGCGTCAGCGGAAACATGCGGCCGCCAAAAATATCGCGGATCATGGCAATCGAATGGGTAAAACCCCAGTTCTTCGCGTCTTCCGGATTGAGCCAAATGGCGTTCGGCCATTGCTGCAGCAGCCTGCCGAGCCAGACGGCGCCGGCCTCCTTGTTCCAATGCTCGACCGAGCCGCCGGGTTGAGCGATCTCATAGGGGCTCATCGAGGCGTCGCCGACGACGATCACCTTGTAGTCGGGGCCATATTTATGGAGGAGATCGAAGGTCGGAATCACCTCGGCATGGCGGCGGCGATTGTCCTTCCACACGCCCTCGTAGAGGCAGTTGTGGAAATAGAAATATTCGAGCTGGCGGAACTCGGCGCGGGCGGCCGAAAACAGCTCCTCGACACTCCTGACATGGTCGTCCATCGAGCCGCCGACATCGAAGAACATCAGCAGCTTCACGGCATTGCGACGTTCGGGTTGTGTCTTAACGTCAAGATAACCGTGCTCGGCGGTGGCGTGGATGGTGCCGGGCAGGTCGAATTCCTGTTCGGCGCCTTCGCGCACCCAGCGGCGCAAGCGCTTCAGCGCGACCTTGATGTTGCGGGTGCCGAGTTCGACGGCGTCATCGAAATTCCTGAACTCGCGTTTGTCCCAGACTTTTACCGCGCGGCGGTTGCGGCTTTCGTGCTGGCCGATGCGCACGCCTTCGGGATTGTAGCCATAGGCGCCGAAGGGCGAGGTGCCGCCGGTGCCGATCCATTTCGAACCGCCCTGATGCCGGCCGTTTTGCTCCTCCAACCGCTTCTTCAGCGTCTCCATCAGCTTTCCGAAGCCGCCCAGCGCCTCGATCAGCTTCTTCTCCTCGTCGGTCAGGTGCTTTTCGGCGAGCCTCCGCAGCCATTCCTCCGGGATGTTTGCGACATCGACCGCGTTTTCGCCAGCTTGCGCCTCGACACCTTTGAAGATGTGCGAAAAGACCTGGTCGAAGCGGTCGATGTGGCGCTCGTCCTTCACCAGAGCGGCGCGGGCGAGATAGTAAAAGCCCTCGACATCATAGTCGACCAGCCCGGCCTCCAGCCCCTCCAGCAGCGACAGATATTCGCGGAGCGAGACCGGAACCCGCGCTGCCTTCAGTTCGAGGAAGAAGGGGATGAACATGGTCCGACTTTATCTGTGTCCCTCGATCTTCTCCCGTGCGGCGCTGGCGATAAAGGCGGAACGCGTCAGACCACGCCGACCCGCTTCTTCGTCGATTGCCGCCAAAAGACCTGCGTCGAGCGACAGATTGGCCCGGACAGGCCGTCCGGAATCGATCAGCACAGGGATCATCACGGCGGATTCACCGGCAGCGCTATCGACTTCGCCCAGTCGGAGCAGATCTGCCACAGTGCGCGCCGCGGGCAAGGGCAAGTTCTTCGCCATTCGTGTCTCTGCCCATTCGCGAACGGCAGAAGTCGCATCGGCTATCGCCTCTTCGGGACTTGCGCCACCGCCGTGACATCCGGGAAGATCAGGCACCCGCACTCCCCAGACTTCATCTGCGCCGTCAAGAATTCCGACATAGTGCGTCATGATTCGTCCTTAAATCCATCCAGCAAGCCGGGCGATCGACCGCGCAACACCCAGAGATTGTTCGCGATGCCGCGGCACGATAATCATGATCTCCGGCCTTTCCGGATGCTCGTACTTCTCGTGTTTGCCGCCGCCTACGTTCACCCAGCCGTCACGTAAAAGCCTCGTGACAATCTTGCGCGTGTTGGTCTCGATCAGCGGCACTGTCGCCCCTGATCATGCGCAATATATTGCGCACAGGTGATTATTTCAATCGTTGGCCTCATCATAGCAGATTGTATTCGATGAAGCCGGTCCTGCGCGCCACGTGGTCGTAGAGCTTGCGCGCGGTGGTGTTGGTTTCGTGGGTCATCCAGTAGACGTTCTTGACGCCGATCTTGCCGGCTTCCTGCTTGACCGCTTCGATCAGGGCGGCGCCGACGCCCTTGCCGCGTACATCGGGGTCGGCGAACAGGTCCTGCAGGTAACAGTTGTTTATCTGCGACCAGCAGGAGCGATGGTAGAGATAGTGCGTCAGGCCGACGGCCTTGCCGTCGAGGGTGGCGATGAAGCCTTTCGGCTCGAACTCGCCCGCCGTGAACAGCCGCTTCCAGGTGACGGCGTAAACCTCTTCCGGCAGCTTGGTTTCGTAGAAGGTGAGATAGGCGGTCCAAAGACGCCGCCAATCGGCGTGGTCGGATTGCACAAGCGGGCGGACGGTGATCTCGGTCATTTCATTTCCCTCTGAAGTCGGCAACCCGAAGCTGCCTTCACGCCTCGCCGGCGGCAACGGTCCAGCGACGGGAAAGCGCTGTCCGGCGGCTTTCGTCGGCCCCTCACCCCTGCCGTCTCGCCATGAAGGCCAGGCGCTCGAACAGATGCACGTCCTGTTCGTTCTTCAGCAAGGCGCCGTGCAGTTTCGGCAGCGCGTTCTTCGGGTCGGCGCGCAGGTCCTCGGGCGCGATCTCGTCGGCGACCAGCAGGCGGATCCAGTCGAGTGCCTCGGAGGTCGACGGCTTCTTCTTGAGGCCCGGCACGTCACGGATTTCATAGAATTGCGTGAGTGCGGCGCGCACCAGGTTCTGCTTGATGCCGGGATAATGCACGTCGACGATTTTGTGCAGCGTCTCGACGTCGGGAAAGCGGATGTAGTGGAAGAAGCAGCGGCGCAGGAAGGCGTCCGGCAGCTCTTTTTCGTTGTTGGAGGTGATGATGACGATCGGCCGGACGGTGGCACGGATGGTCTCGCCGGTCTCGTAGACGAAGAACTCCATCCGATCCAGTTCCTGCAACAGATCGTTGGGGAACTCGATATCGGCCTTGTCGATCTCGTCGATCAGAAGCACGACTTTCTTGCCGGCAGCAAAGGCGTCCCACAGCTTGCCGCGCTTGATGTAATTGCGGATGTCGTTGAAGCGCTCGTCGCCGAGCTGGCTGTCGCGCAGCCGCGAGACGGCATCATATTCATAGAGGCCCTGCTGCGCCCGCGTGGTCGATTTGACATGCCATTCGATCAGATCGAGGCCGAGCGCCGCCGCCACCTGGCGGGCAAGTTCGGTCTTGCCGGTACCGGGCTCGCCCTTGACCAGCAACGGCCGCTCGAGCGCGATCGCCGCGTTGACCGCCACCATCAGATCCTTGTCGGCGACATAGGCTGCCGTGCCTTCAAAACGCATTTTTGCTCCCGGGTTCATCGCGCGACCCTAAGGAGGCGGCCTTCGCTGTGCAAGGCGCTGCTGGCAAAGCGGGGATCTTGCCGGCGCGACCCTCGTCGAGCGGTTCCGCGTCGATTTAAGACTCGAAACATGTCGTCTCTCTGGCGCTTGGTCTGCCGTCTGCCTATATTGGCGAAGACGGTCTGCGCTTCCCGGCAGGAGAACATTTTCCCCGGGGCCTTAATGATCCCTAGGGAGCTGTCCCTGGGAAGACCCGTGGGTTTTCTCATACGGCGCCCACCTACTTTGTAGGTTCCCGGGATCGCTCTCTCCACCGGTTGTGTGGATCGTCACCTATCGAAACGGCCATGTCTGGCGATCTTGTCGTCGCGCCGCTTTGTGCGGTGCTCTCACGAACGAAAAGTTCGCCCCGCTCCTCCAAAACGTCGCTCGTAAAACGCCATCCAAATCTGATCTTTTCTACCGTCGGCGCATGAACTCCTCGAAAGACCTGAAAAAGAATCTCCGCAACCAAGCCCTCGGCCGCCGCGATGCGCTCGATTCGTTCTGGCGGGTGGAGGCAGCACTCGAAATGGCCGAGACGGCGCGCGACCGGATCACCGTCGCGCCGGGCCAGATCGTCTCAGGCTTCTGGCCGATGCGCTCGGAAGTCGACGTCCGGCCGCTGATGTTTGCCTTGCGCGAAAAGGGGGCAAGGCTCTGCCTGCCGGCCATTCTCGACAAAACCATCATCGTCTTTCGCGAACTGGTGCGCGGCGCGCCGATGGTCGACATGGGCTTCGGCACCGTCGGGCCACACGAGGAAGCCGAGGTGCTCGATCCCCAAATGATGCTGGTGCCGCTTGCCGCCTTCGATGCGCGCGGCCACCGCATCGGCTACGGCGCCGGCTATTATGACCGGGCGATCGCGCGGCTGGCCGACAAGGGGCAGCAGCCGCGGCTGATCGGCATTGCCTTCGACTGCCAGGAGGTGGCCGTGGTGCCTGACGAGCCGCATGACGTGATCATTCCGGAAATACTCACCGAGAGCGGGTTGCGTCGCTTCGCGCCGAAATTGTAGATAAGTTCCTGGACGCATGGTCTTTTCCGAAAGTCATGCAGCTTTTTGCTTCGCTGACCTTCGGTTCGGGATCACGCTTATATGAGACTTCTCTTCCTCGGCGACATGGTCGGCAAGACAGGACGTACGGCGGTGTGGGAACAACTGCCCGGCCTGATCTCGGATTTCAAGCTCGACTTCGTCATCGTCAATGGCGAGAACGCCGCCGGCGGCTTCGGCATCACCGAGGAAATTTTTCGCGAGACGATCTCGGCCGGCGCCGATGTCGTCACCACCGGCAACCA
Source organism: Mesorhizobium sp. M0898 (assembly GCF_040319695.1). Taxonomy (NCBI): domain Bacteria; kingdom Pseudomonadati; phylum Pseudomonadota; class Alphaproteobacteria; order Hyphomicrobiales; family Phyllobacteriaceae; genus Mesorhizobium; species Mesorhizobium sp. M0898. The sequence continues at coordinate 299,165 of NZ_JAMYOE010000002.1, forward strand.
TGTCTGGGACCAGCGCGATGCGCTGATTTTCGCGCCGCGCGAAGAGCGCTTCCTGCGTCCGTCCAATTTCCCCAAGGGTACGCCGGGGCGCGGCTCAGGCGTCTACATCGCCAGGAACGGCGCGCGCGTGCTGGTCGCCAACATCATGGGCCGGGTGTTCATGCATCCCGAGCTCGACGATCCGTTCCAGGCCGGCGAGCGCGAACTTGCCGCTTGTCCACTTGGTGAGCAGGCCGATGCAATCGTCATCGATTTCCATGCCGAGGCGACCTCGGAAAAAATGTGTTTCGCCCACTTCGTCGACGGCCGTGCCAGCCTTGTTGTCGGCACCCATACGCATCAGCCGACCGGCGATCACCAGATCCTCAATGGCGGCACCGGTTATATTTCCGATGCCGGCATGTGCGGCGATTACGATTCCTCGCTCGGCATGGACAAGGAGGAGCCGCTCAACCGGTTCTTGTCCAAGGTGCCGAAAGGCCGCTTCGAGGCGTCGACCGGACCGGCGACATTGTGCGGCGTCGGCGTCGACATTTCCGACCGTAGCGGCCTGACCGAACGGATCGCGCCGTTTCGCCGCGGCCCGCGGCTGGAGGAAACGGCGCCATCCTTCTGGTCGTGACATTGATATGGACGCTTGCAATACCCAATTGCCGGCGAAACTGCTCTAGATCGTAGAGGGGACGACCTCCATGCAGCTAGTCGAATTCCTGGCGCCGCATTTCGCCTTTGTCTCCGACCCGACGGCATGGGTCGCGCTGCTGACTCTGGTCGTGCTGGAGGTCGTGCTCGGCATCGACAATCTGATCTTCATCTCGATTTTGACCAACAAATTGCCGGTAGCGCAGCGGGCCCGCGCCCGGCGGCTCGGCATATCCGCCGCGCTGGTGATGCGGCTGATCCTGCTGGCCACCATCTCGATCATCGTCCAACTGACGACACCGATATTCACCGCCTTCGGCCACGGGTTTTCATGGCGCGACCTGATCCTGATCGCAGGCGGCCTGTTTCTCGTCTGGAAGGCGACCAAGGAGATCCACCACACGGTTGATCTCGATGATCACCAGGACACCATGATGGGCGAGACGCTGCAGCTTTCGCTGGCCGGCGCGATTTTCCAGATATTGCTGCTCGACCTCGTCTTCTCGATCGACTCGATCATCACCGCCGTCGGCATGACCGACGAAATCGCGATCATGTACATCGCGGTGATCGTGGCGGTGAGCGTGATGATGCTGGCGGCCGGGCCGCTGGCCGACTTTATCGCCAGGAACCCCAGCATCGTCATGCTGGCCCTCGGCTTCCTGCTGATGATCGGCACGACGCTGATCGCCGACGGCATGGGTTACCACGTGCCGAAAGGCTACATCTACGCCGCCATGGGTTTTTCGGCACTGGTCGAAGGGCTCAACATGCTGGCGCGGCGGCGGAAGAAGGCAAAAGGCGGCGGGCACTGAGGATGGCCCACCGCGGCTGACCTAATTCCCCGGCACGCCCTTCGGATGACGGTCGCCGATCAGGCCAAGCGTCAGGCCTTGCTCCAGCCACGCCTTGGCGCCGGCGAGCACCAGCGCAAAGCCATCGGTCGAGCCGCCTGCTTGACCTGCTCATCGGGGCTGCCGACAAAGCCGAAATTGCGGACCTCGACAAAGGTCGTGCCGCCCGGCATCTCGGCGAAAGTCCACACTACGGTGGTCGGCGGATCGCTCCATTGCATGACGATCTTCTTGTTATCGACGATCTCACTGACATTGACCGCCGTCGAGGCGCCATACATGCGCCATTCCCAACTGATTTCCTTGCCGCTGTCCAACCTGTCGCTGCCATGGGTGAGCCAGAATTTCGTCGTGATCGCCGGATCGACGAAGGCGTCGAATACGTCGGCGACCGGCCGCCTTATCAGCATGCCGGCCTCGGCGGTCGGTGTTTCGCGGATTTCCATTTCGTCCTCCTTTCCACGGCGCCGCCCTGTTCACCAGGCATCGGGTTCGCGCACCAGGTGAATGATGCCGGCCGGGTTGGTGATCCAGCCGCCGCGAAAGCCTTCACCCAGTGCCTCGATGGCATCGCAGCGCACGACACCGGCCTCGGCGAGACGCTCCGCAGCGGCCGGAAAATCATCGGTGAACAGTTCCAGCCAGATCTCGGCCTGGCTCATCATCGGCGCCTCGTCGATCCACAGTCGATTGGGACCGAGTTCGAAGCCGACGGCCGGCGGCTTGGCCGTGAATGGCTTCAGGCCGATGACGTCGCGATAGAAGGCGACCGTTGCCTGGTATTGATGCGGCGGGACCTTCATGGCGATGTTGATGCCGCCGGTGATCTTCGCGGTCATTCTTACTCCATTTGCTCTCAGATGTTGTTCTCGTTGGCCGGCTCGCCCTTCATCTCGCTGCGGTAATAGCCGTCGCGCAGATTGATGCCGTATTCGACATAGGCCTTCATGCAGGCCAGCATCTGCGACCAGCCCTCGCAATTGAGGTAGGATTTCTTCAGGCCGACCGCGTCCTCGTGCCAGCCGGTTTCGGCGATGGTGACGAAGGTGCCGCCATCGTCGAGCGGCTCGAAATTCATCTCGATGCGAGTCTTGTAGGCTGGCTTGCCGTCGGCGTCGGTGGCATCCCAGCGCAGCACGATGCGGCTGTCTTTCTTCACCTCGTCGACCTCGACGGGAACCTTGCCCCACCAGATGACGGTGGCGCCCGCCACCAGCAGTGCGCTGGCGCCGCCGATCGTGGTGAAGTAGCCGCTAAGTTTCTTCGGATTGACGACCGCATCGAAGACTTCGGCGACGGGTTTGCCGATGCGGCCAGAAACCCTGAATCCAAGAGACATATCCACAGCTCCTTCCTTGAATGGCTCAATGATATGTTATAGAAATATAACATGTCAAGCCAATCGCGGGACGACAATGTTTTCAAGGCGCTGGCGCATCCGCGCCGGCGTGCGTTGCTGGACCGGCTGAAAGATGCGCCGCAGACCACCGGCATGTTGTGCGATGCCTTCCCCGACATGGACCGTTGCACGGTCATGCTGCACCTGAAGGTGCTGGAGGAGGCCGACCTGGTCGTGGCGCGGCGCGAGGGGCGCGAACGCTGGAACCATCTCAACGCGCTGCCGATCAAACACATCCACGACCGCTGGATCAGTCAATATGCCACGCACGCGATCGGCATCCTCGACCGGCTGAAATCCGATCTTGAGGGATGAAAGGTTTGCCGAAGCCTGCCGATTTTCGGATCTTGAAAGCCTTGCGTGCCGGCAGCAATGGCGCGGCTGGACGAATTGAGCCGATTTATCTATAAGCCGGCCATTCCGACAGCGAGCGCCGTCCGTCCGTCAGGGACGCAGCAGGACGTTCTGAAATTTTGAATTCGAGCATTTTGCAAGATTCCGGGTGGTTCACCAGGCGGCAGATGCTCTAGCCGAGAAGATGACAGGGGTGCCATGGCTGGCCATTCACAGTTCAAGAACATCATGCACCGCAAGGGCCGCCAGGATGCGGTGCGGTCGAAAATGTTTTCCAAGCTGGCGCGCGAAATCACCGTCGCCGCCAAGAGCGGCACGCCCGATCCATCGATGAACCCGCGCCTGCGCCTTGCGGTGCAGAACGCCAAGGCGGTGTCGATGCCGAAGGACAATATCCAGCGCGCCATCAACAAGGCGTCGATGGGCGATGCCGAGACCTACGAAGCCGTGCGCTACGAGGGTTACGGGCCAGGCGGCGTCGCGCTGATCATCGAGGCGCTGACCGACAACCGCAACCGCTCGGCGTCGAATGTGCGCGCTGCCTTCACCAAGGCGGGCGGGGCGATGGGCGAGACCGGCTCGGTATCGTTCATGTGGGACCGCGTCGGCGAGATCTACTATCCGGCATCGGCCGGCAGCGCCGAGAAGGTGATGGATGCGGCGATCGAGGCCGGCGCCGACGACGTCCAGTCGGACGAGGACGGCCACACGATCTACTGCGCCTTCGAGAATCTCGGCGAGGTGTCGAAGGCGCTGGAAGGCGCGCTCGGCGAGGCTGAATCAGTGAAGCCGATCTGGAAGCCGCAGACCAATATCGCGGTCGACGAGGAGCGGGCACAATCGCTGATGAAGCTGGTTGCGACGCTCGAGGACGACGACGACGTGCAGAGCGTCTACGCCAATTTCGAGGTCGACGAGGAGACCTTGGCAAAGCTCAGCGCGGCGTAAGTTCAGAACGCCGCGCACCGATCACGTATCTTTCTTCTAGAGCTGTCAGTTACTGATGGGGGACGGATGACTGACACTGATGAGGCTCGTTTTGCTGACGCGATGTCCTGGCCTCGCCAGGGTGGCATATGGCGCCGGCTGTTCGCTTCGATCATCGACTATCTTATCGTCCTGATACCTCTTTACGCACTGGTAGCGGGTTTGTTTCTGCTGACTGACGGCGGAGTCAAAGGCAGCTTTTGGTTGAACTGGAGAATATGTCAGGCGGCTTCGTTAAACGGAGCAAGTGATCCATCACTTGCCCGTTACGATTGGCAGGTATGCAGAACGTCGCTGTTCGGTTTGACGGTCGCCGAATGGGCCCTGGGAACGGCTTCGGTCTCACAGTCTGAAGGAAATCCTTCCATCTCATTTGATTTGGATTCGCAGGGCAATTTCCGACCGGCAGCGTTGGATTTGGGTTTCCTCGAACTGATCGTTCTCGCGTCTTATCTCCTTGTCATGGAGTTGACCTCCGGCCAGCCAATCGGCAAGCGCTTCGCGGCGCTCATAGTGCATGACCAGGATGACAAAAACAGAATCGGACTACCCGTACGAAAGGCTGTTCGGCGGCAGGGAATGAAATTTCTCGGCGCTTTGCCTATAATGCTCACAGGAGGGTGGTATGCTTTTCAGGCTTGGGGCAGCGCTCCTGGGGTCGCGCAGGACTTCTCCCAGCTGGAGATTGTCGGTGCATACGCCGCGTTGGTCTTGGTTATGGTCTGGCCGATCTGGATTGCAATATCCATAGCCCTTGGCAACGACCCGATACACGATCGATTTGCCGTAACCACAGTCCGCGCAGATGAGACCGAGACATGAGCGAACAGGCGCCCACCGTCCGCATCACCTATTGCATCCAGTGCCAGTGGCTGCTCAGGGCCGGCTGGATGGCGCAGGAGCTGCTGTCCACCTTCGGCACCGATCTGGGCGAAGTGACGCTGGTGCCCGGCACCGGCGGCATCTTCACCATCTCCTGCAATGATACGCTGGTCTGGGACCGCAAGCGTGACGGCGGTTTTCCCGACGCCGCAAAGCTCAAGCAACTGGTTCGCGACGTCATCGATCCGGATCGCGATCTGGGCCATGCCGACCGCAAGGGCCATAAGTCAAAAGACCCTGCCTGACGGCCTTTTAGGACTTCCGTCCTGCATTCACCGCCATGCGAAGATGAAGCAGCCCAGCGCCACGATGGCGGTGATGGTGCGGACATGGTTCCACATCACCCAGTCCCTGAGATAGGTGGCCCATACCGCGGCGCCGTTGGCGCTTGCCGGATCGACCGCGGCCAGGGCGTTGTTAAGCGGCACGTTGAACATCATCGTCACGATTGGGTTGCCGACGAGGTAGATCAGGGCGCCGGCGAGGAGCCAGAACGAACCCGGTTGGCTCCAGCCGATAAGAGCGCCGGCGGCAAGGACAAGACAGACCAGCCCGGTGCCGAAAAGCGCGGTCATGAATGCCGGCGTAATCACGGTGATGTTGATCGAATTCATGGCGGCGATGCCGCCTCCGGCAGGCAAGCGGGCGAGCGCCGGCATGATAAAGTTGGAGAAGGCGAAGAAAACGCCGCCGGCAACGCCTGAGCCAATGGCAGCGACGAAGGTGAGGGTGGGAAGCAGTTTCATGATCATGTCAGTTCCTCCGGTTTCGGGGTTCGAGCAATTTGATTGGCACGCCCACCAAATGTGAATAATCCTCATGTTTGCAAAACGTGATAAACCCTCGTATTTTGCGAGTCAAGGCAATTTGTCGATTGTTCGTCTGGAGACAGTGATGGGAGGCTCTGCCGTATCGGATTCACAGAACGGCCAGATCGCATCGCCGCGCCGGGCGCCGAGCCAGCAGCGCAGCCGCGAGCGGGTCGAGCGCATGCTGGCCGCCGCCTCGGCGTTGATCGCCGAGCAAGGCAGCGACGCCATGCGCATGGGCGAGGTGGCCGAGAGGGCCGGCGTGTCGATTGGCTCGCTCTACCAGTTCTTCCCCGACAAGAGGGCGATCATCTGGGCGCTGGCCGAACGCTACACCGCCGAAAGCCAGGCCTGCATTGCGGCAGCGCTAGCCGAGGTCAATGACGCCGAAGGCCTGCGCCGGGCATTTTCGGAACTGGTGGATATCTACTACGGAATGTTCCTGGCGGAGCCGGTGATGCGCGACATCTGGTCGGGCACGCAGGCCGACAAGGCGCTGCGCGAACTCGAGCTTGCCGACAGCCGGGCCAACGCCGAATTCCTTACAGCCGTGCTGAAACGGCTGCGGCCATCCGCCGATCCGGAAGCGCTCGAAACGACGGCGTTTCTCATCTGGCAGATGGGCGAGGCCGCAATGCGGCTGGCGATCTCGGTCGGGCGGCAAGAAGGCGACAGGCTGGTCGCGGCCTACAAGCGGATGGCCCTGCGCGAGTTGCTCGGCGAGTAGGGCCGTATTTTCCCAACAAAAAACCCGCCACGAAGGCGGGTTTCTCGATCTGCGAAATGCCAATGCGGCTTAGAGGCCGAAGCCTTCGAAACGCTTCTTGAACTTCGACAGGCGGCCACCGCGGTCGAGCAGGGTCTGCTGGCCGCCGGTCCAGGCCGGATGGGTGGTGGGGTCGATATCGAGGTTCATCGTATCGCCTTCCTTGCCCCAGGTCGAACGGGTCATGTATTCGGTGCCGTCGGTCATGACGACCTTGATGGTGTGGTAGTCGGGATGGATATCGGTCTTCATGGGTCTGTTCCTGGCTTGCCGGGTGCTGCCGACGGGCTGAAGCCTGCGTCGATGCGCCCCTTTTTAAAACTCGAAGCCGCAGCTATTGAGGAGCCACGGCTTCTAAAACGGTCGGCGAGCCTATACATCAGCCGGAATTGAATCACAAGGCCGCGGCAAGCGCATATTGATGGCGCAAGCCTCAAAGGGCCAAAGGAAACGGTCATGGCGAACATCAGCGGCGATGCAGACGAGCGCAGGCGCTCGCTGAGGCCGCTGCAGCGCCTGTTTCCCTACATTACGCATTACCGCAAAATGGTCATCGGCGCGATCGTCTCGCTGGCCGTCGCTGCGGCGACGACGCTGGCGCTGCCGCTGGCCGTGCGGCGGATGATCGACCACGGTTTTTCCGCTTCCGATTCCAGCTTCATTGCCGAATATTTCGCCATGCTGGTGGTGATGGCCGCCGTTCTGGCGGCGGCGTCGGCCAGCCGCTACTATTTCGTCATCACGCTCGGCGAGCGCGTCGTTGCCGATATCCGCCGCGATGTCTTTGCCCACGTCACAACACTGTCGCCATCCTTTTTCGACACGGCCCAGTCGGGCGAGATCGTCTCGCGGCTCGCCGCCGACACGACACAGGTCAAATCGGCCGTTGGTGCCACCGCCTCGGTGGCTTTGCGCAACGTCATCCTCGGCCTTGGCGCCGTGGCGATGATGGTCTTCACCAGCCCAAAACTGTCCGGCTTGGTCATCGCGGCCATTCCGCTAATCGTGCTGCCGCTGGTCGCCTTCGGCCGCTCGGTGCGGCGCAAGTCACGGCTGGCGCAGGATACTCTGGCCAATGCCACCGCCTACGCCAGCGAGCAGATCGGCGCGGTGCGCACCCTGCAGGCCTTCACCAACGAGAAGCTTGTAACCGGGTATTTTTCATCCGCCGTGGAAGCAGCGTTCGAAGCGGCGCGGGCCTCGATCTTTGCCCGCTCCTTTCTGACCTTCTTTGCCATCTTCATGATCTTTTCCTCGGTCGTGGCGGTGCTGTGGTTCGGTTCGCGCGACGTGCTCGACGGCACGCTGTCGCCAGGCACGCTTGGCCAATTCCTGCTCTATTCGGTGTTCGCCGCCGGCGCGCTCGGCGCCCTGTCGGAGGTCTGGGGCGAACTGTCCCAGGCAGCGGGCGCTGCCGAACGGCTGACCGAGATCCTGGCCGAGAAACCCGCGATCCAGGCGCCCGCCGATCCGAAGCCGCTGCCGGCAAAGGCGAGAGGTGCGATCAGCTTCGACGATGTCTCCTTCTCCTATCCGGCCCGGCCCGACCGCGCCGCCGTCCATGGCCTGAGCTTTCAGGTCAAACCCGGCGAGACGGTGGCGATCGTCGGGCCCTCGGGCGCCGGCAAGAGCACCGTGTTTTCGCTGCTTCTGCGCTTCTACGATCCGGAGGCCGGCAGGATCGTCATCGACGGGGTCGATCTGCGCGAGGCCGATCCGGCGGCGATCCGCGCGCGCATCGCCATCGTGCCGCAGGACGTCACCATCTTTGCCGCAAGCGCGCGCGACAATATCGGCTTTGGCCGGCCTGGCGCCAGCCAGGCCGAGATCGAGGCGGCGGCGAAGGACGCGCTTGCCGACGAGTTCATCCTGAAACTCGAAAAGGGCTATGACAGCCAGGTCGGCGAGCGCGGCGTGACGCTGTCGGGCGGCCAGCGCCAGCGCGTGGCGATCGCCCGCGCTATTTTGCGCGATGCGCCCATCCTGCTGCTCGACGAGGCGACCTCGGCGCTAGATGCCGAAAGCGAGACGCTGGTGCAGACAGCGCTGGACCGGCTGATGAAGGGCCGCACCACGATCGTCATCGCCCATCGGCTGGCAACCGTGCTGAAGGCCGATCGCATCCTGGTCATGGATGGCGGCCGCATCGTCGAGGAAGGCACGCATCAGAGCCTGGTCGCCAAGGGCGGCATCTATGCGCGGCTGGCCAAGCTGCAGTTCGACACCGGGGCGAGTGCTTTCAGGGGCGCGGCCGAGTAGCATCGCTCCATCCCGAAGAAATCGGGATAAGGCTCCATCTTCTTGTTTGACCATGATCTTTTCCGAAAACCGGCATCCACTTTTCGGGATCATGGTGCCCCGCGGCGGCCGAGATTCTTCAGCTACCGAAAGCTCGGCGTTTGCCGCGTCGATAGGCGATGAACAGGGGAACGCCGACAAGCAACGACAACAAAAGCATGCTGGCGACGGTCTGTCGCTGCTCCTTTGCCGGATCGCTGAGCTGCACATCGGCAGGCGGCTCTTCATAGGTAAAATCGTACTGCCAGCGAACCTGGTCTGCGAGGTCATCGACGGTTTTCAGATAATCGGCAATCGCCTTGGCCGGTACTTCAGTCGCCAGTGTCTGAAAGTTCCATTCAACTTGAAATTCGGTAGGCGTGTTGGACCAGGATGCCTTGAGAGACAGATAGGGCGTCACGACGTTTTTCATCGACTCGCCGGAAAACCTCGCCTTGAGGTTGCGCACGGTCACCTTGTGGCGGCGGTAGAACTGGGGGCCGAGGGAGACGGGCCCGGTTCGGTCGACGATTGTCGGGGTTGGAAGAGAGTTGTTGCCGAGATCGGCCGCGCGGATCGGGAAATTCTTTGCCAGATCGTTGGCCGTCAGCGCTTCCGCCGGCAAGCGATAACTTTCCTTCACGCTCACTATGTTGCCGTCGCGGCGATCCACGATTTCCGGCTTGGCGATGGTTTGGATGCCCGGATATTGCTTGTTGTAGTATTTCAGGTAGGCGTCCGACACCTCGCTCAGCGACCGGCTGGCGAAATTGCCGCGCATCCAATCGGCATCGGCGTCCTCATATGTCGAGAAGACCGTCAGCACGAGGGGATCGCCCGGTTTCCGCGGAAAGTCGAATTCCTCGGCGATCTGGATTGATGGGCTGGTAAGCACAGGGCTCGGCATCTTCTCCAACCCGCCGGTGCTGGAAAGCGGCAGCGCGAAGCCGTAGTCGGGCTGTGCGAGATTGTGCGCCCCGCCGCCCTGAAGATAGTTCGTGGCGTCCAGCCAATATGTCTTTGCTCCGATCCTTGCCTTGACGATGGCATGGTCGAAATCGCGGAGCGCCGGCAGATGCTGGTCCAGGGCCCGTCCCTCGTCGAGATCGGCCAAGGCGACCTCGGCAGCAATGCCAAGCCGCACAAGCGACGAAACCAGCAGCAGGGCCTTGTCCTTGCAGTCACCGAACCCGCTCAGGATGACCGTCGCGGGATCACGCGGAACGTAGGAACCGGCACCCATCGACAGGCTTACATAGCGGATCTGGTCCTGCACCAGCCGCATTGCCTCGACCATCCGGTCTTCGGGCACCGGATGCCGCAGAGCGATGTCGTCGAGCTTTGCGGCAAAAGCCGGGGGAAAAACGGTCGCTGGCTTGTAATAGGGCGCAACGGCATCGACCACACTTTGCCAATTCGCGGTAGACGCGACATCGATGGAGCCCCAGCCTGGATAGGTCACGGGCAGGTTGTCCTCGACATTGACCGGTTTCGGATTTGGAATCTCCCATAGATAGGTGGTGTCCGGTCCAGTCGGGGAGATTGAGGGCTTGAGTCGGGTTCCCCGTGTCTTGATCTGGAGCGGCTGGTCCGAAGGCCAAATGATGCTTGTGCGGATAAGCGCTACCGGCTCTTCCCATTCGGTGGAGAAATTCTTGAAGAAAAGGTCCTTGCCGACCAGCGGCGTTATCTCATAGGTCGACCCGTAGTCGACGATGTCGCCGGTGCGCACATCATCGATGTTGACATGTGCTGTCAGCCAGCCGTCGAAGACACCCTTCTCGGCGTCTCTTTCCCTGCGGAAGATGTCGAATTCGACACCTTCCAGCCGGTCCAGAACGGCGCCATCGCGGATGATGTGAAGATGGTTGAGCGTGACCTTGTGCCGGGACGGATCGAACTGCAGATCGATACTCGCGCCACGATCCAGGCCGGGACGGTCGACGATTTTATAGACGGTGCGCGAGTACTCGACATAGCCGCCGGCGCGATGCGTGATCTGGTCGTCCGAGAGCAGCCATGAAACGCCATTCTTGATTTGATCCGATCGGGTGGGATCGGCAGCCGGAATATCAAGCTGCTTTACCCAGCTTTCTGCCGGCCCCTTGAGAACCATGTCGTCGGCCATGGCCGGAGAACTCAGGCCGATCAATAAGATGAAAAATACCAAGCGGGGCCAGAAAGACTTCATCCTATGAAAACTGTAACAGACAGACATCTACGCTCGCCCAACTTGGAAGAACTCCTTTTTCAGAGGCTTTCCCACCAAAGTAAAGGCCAGTTTCGCGGATTTCTGCAGTCACCGCGGCAAGAACCTAGAATAGACGAAGCGGCTCAGTTCCCGTACCGCTTCTTCAGGTGATCGGTGAAATGCACGGCATTGAGCTTTTCGCCGGTAGCGCGTTCGAGCAGTTCTGGCGTCGACCAGCGCGAGCCTTGCGACCAGATCCTTTTGCGGCGCCAGTCGTTGATCGCGGCGAAATCTCCCTTGGCGAGGTCTTCGTCGGCTGAAGGATGATCCCTGGTCAGCGCCGCCCATTGCTGCGCCGCCATCATGGCGCCCAGCGTGTAGGAGGGGAAATAGCCGAAGGCGGCACCCGGCCAGTGGACGTCCTGCATCGGACCGTCAGCCGGATTGTCTGATGTCGACAGGCCGAGATAATCGCACATCTTGGCATCCCAGGCTTCGGGCAGGTCGGCTGCTTCCAGCCGTCCCGAGACAAGCTCCTGCTCCAGCTCGTAGCGCAGGATGACGTGCAGCGGATAGGTGACCTCGTCGGCATCGACGCGGATCAGGCCGCGCTCGACCCGGTGCACATGCGGCAGGATGTCGTCGATCGTCCAGCGCTCGCCGAGGTGTCTTTCGACCACCGGCAGCGCCCAGCGCCAGAATTCTGGATTGCGGCCGATCTGCTTTTCGACGAACAGGCTCTGGCTTTCATGCACCGCCATGCCGCGCGCTCTGCCCAGAGGCCAGTGCGCCCACGCCTTCGGCAGGTTCTGCTCGTACAGCGCATGGCCGGTCTCGTGCAGCACGCCCATCAGCGCCGACAGGAAATCCGAGGTCTTGTAGCGGGTGGTGATGCGCACGTCGCTCGGCACGCCGCCGCAGAAGGGATGGTGCGAAACCGACAGCGAGCCGTGGGTGAGGTCGAAGCCGACTGCCGCCATCATGGCGAGGCCGAGCTCGCGCTGCTTGTCCAAGGGGTAGCTGCCGGAAAGCGGCTTCAGCGGATGTTTCGCCAGCCGCTCTTCCTGCACGGCCAGTGCCTCCGGCACGAAGCCTTTCAGGAAGGTCTTCAACTCGACAAACACAGGCGTGATGTCGGCGGTGCGATTGCCCGGATCATATTGCTCCATCAGCGCGTCGTAAGGCTCGAGCCCGAGCACCTCGGCGCGAAGGGCCGCCTCCTCGCGGACCAGCGCCACGACGCCTTCCAGCGCCGGCAGGAAGCCGGCCCAGTCGTTCTTGGCGCGCAGGTCGCGCCACAGCTGCTCGGAGCGCATGCGCGCGGTCGTCTGGCGCTCGACGAACTCGACCGGCAGGCAGGTCAGGTTGGTATATTGCCGGCGGAATTCCCTGACCGCGGCCTGCTGCTCTTCGTTCAGCGCCTCCTGCTCGGCCGCCGCGATCCAGTCGGCAATCTCCGGCGCAGTCGCCCGGGCATGGTGCATGCCGGCAAGCACCGACATTGCCTCTGCGCGCTTCTCGCCGCCGCCGACCGCCATATGGGTCGCCTCGTCGGCGCCGAGGATGGCGAGGGCGTGTTCCAGTGCTTCGAGCTTGTGGCCGAGGTCGTCGAGTTTTTGAAAGGACATTGTGGGTTCCGCTGATTTGACGGCGGGAAAAGATACCAATGCAAAACTGTTGGCAACCCCTGAAGACCGTCCGCGACCGATGCATCGACTGCCGGCCGCAACGGTCGAAAGGCACCTCGCGGAAGCGGTGGCGTGCGTGATCAATGTCGTCCGGCGGCGGCAGACCGCGATGGGGGAGACGAAACGTGATCGCCAATGTGCTGGTCGGGCTGGTGGCCGTGATCCACCTCTGCATCGCCTATCTGGAGATGGTGCTGTGGGACACGCCGCGCGGCCATATGGTATTCAGGCTGACGCCGGAATTCGCCAGTGCCTCGAAAGTCCTCGCGGCCAATCAGGGCTTTACGACGGCTTTCTCGCAGCCGGCCTGACCTGGGGCTTTACCTCGGCGAAGCCGGTTTTCAGTAGTCTTCTTCTTGCTCTGCGTCGCCGTCGCCGGCCTTTACGGCGGCAACGGCGGGCGCAAAATCCCTGTTCATCGAGACAGTGCCGGCAGTACTGGCGCTGATTGCGCTGGCGTTGGACTAGCGCATGATCCCTGAACCGAAAGCTGGAAAAGGATCATGGGCAAAATCAATTGCCACAGCGCCCGGCACTGCGGCCGATTTCAGCCGCCTGGATAAGTTGGGCCATAGCCGTTGGGATAGTATCCGCCATCGGCGCCGTTGCCGATGAGGAAGGCACTGCCGGTGTCAGCGCGCAGCTTTTGGCTGATATCGTCGAGCTGCGCCATCAACTGCTGATATTGCGTGCTCGGCATCGTTCCACGGCGAGCGGCCCTCTGGGCGGCCCGATCGAGTTGAGCGACCTGCGTGCGCAAGTCACGTGCCTCGCCCGGCTCGAGCTTGTTCGCCCGGATGGCGCCCTGGATACCCGTCTCCACACTCTGGATCTGATTGATCAAGGCCGTCTCACGCGGGCCGGCGTAAGCGCCAGCAAATGGAACGGCGAGGAAAAGTGTGGCGAGCGTAGCAGTCCTGAGATTCCTGGGAGCGAAGAAGCGCATGGTTGCGTCTCCTTTACTGGGGAAGGCGGTGGTTGGGAGGGTCCTGCCTTCCGGCCGCGGGCCGTCAGGTTCCGTCGCGTCGCGATGAGCGGTTCCACCGCCGGCGGTTCTCGGCCCATGACCAAGGCTAAAGGCCACGGCGGCAAAGTGTAATTAAAAAATGGTAATTTTTTCAGCTCTTGCCGCTGCCGCACCAGTGCCTAAATGCCGCCGACTTGAGCCGGCTCGAGCCGGCCCGACCTGGCGCATGATACAAGCCAAAGGCTTGCAGATCACCGCTCGGTCAGCTTCAACTCGATGCGGCGGTTCTTGTTGCGCGCCTCTTCGGTATCGGCGGGGTCGAGCGGCTGGAATTCGCCGAAGCCGGCCGCGACCAGCCGGTTGGCCGGCACGCCGTTCTCGATCAGGAACTTGACCACCGATGTCGAGCGCGCCGTCGACAATTCCCAATTGTCGCGGTAGCGGCCGGTGCCGGAGAGCGGCTTGTTGTCGGTGTGGCCGTCGACGCGCAGCACCCAGCTGATCTCCGGCGGGATTTCCTTTTGCAATTCGATGATGGCATCGGCAAGCTTCTTCATCTCGAGCTTGCCGGCATCGTTGATCACCTCGGAGCCGGTCGGGAAAAGCACTTCCGACTGGAAGACGAAGCGGTCGCCGACGATGCGGATGTTCTCGCGGTCGGCAAGAATTTCACGCAAGCGGCCGAAGAAATCGGAGCGGTAGCGGTTTAGCTCCTGCACGCGTTGCGCCAGTGCGACGTTGAGGCGGCGGCCGAGATCGGCGATCTTGGTGTTGGATTCGCGGTCGCGCGTTTCGGACACGTCGAGCGCTTGTTCGAGCGCTGCGATCTGCCTGCGCAGCGCCGAAATCTGCTGGTTGAGGATCTCGACCTGGCTCAGCGCCTGCTGGCTGATCTGGCGCTGGCTGTCGAGTTCGCCGGAAAGTGCCGTCGCGCGCTGGTTGGCGGCATCGCCGGCACCAGCGCCTTGCGCCAGCAATTGCTCGAGCCGGCTCTTTTCCGCCTCCGATGCGGACAGCGATGCCTGCAAATTGGCAAGGGTGTCCTCCTTGTCCTGCGTCGTCGAGCGTTCCAGCGCCAGAAGCTGGGTCAACTCGTTGATCTGCGAATTGAGGCGGTTGAGCACCGTGTCCTTGCCGGAGATCTCGCGGCCGAGCAGGAACTGCGCCAGCACGAAAACCGTCAGCAGGAACATGATCGCCAACAGCAGCGTCGACAGCGCATCGACGAAGCCCGGCCAGTAATCGATGCGGCGGTCGGAGCGCCGGCCTCGTGCCAACGCCACGTCAATGCACTCCAGGCTTCTTCAAGGCGTCGGCGATCTTCTCCAGGGTGTTGCGCATCGCCTTCTGCTCGTCCGACTGGGCCTCGACCCAGTCGCGCATGATCTGCTGTTCCGAGCGCATGTTCTTGACCAGGCCGGAAATGCCGTCGGCGAGATTGGCCATGGCGGTGGCGACGCGCGGATTGGAGCCGCCGCCATTCTCCTGCAGAGTGCGCAGCTTTTCCGACAACAGCCGGATTTCCTCGGAGGGTTCGGTCTTGGCCGTGTCGGCAACGACGATGTCGGAGGACAGGTCGGTGACCGAGGACAGCCAGTTTTCGAGTTCGGTATAGAAGCGCGTCTGGGCGCGGCCGGCCTGCAGGTCGAGGAAGCCGAGCACCAGCGAGCCGGAGAGGCCGAACAGCGAGGACGAGAAGGCGGTGCCCATGCCGGCCAACGGAGCGGAAAGCCCCTGCTTCAGGGATTCGAGCACGGCCGCGGCATCGCCGGTGCCGGGATCGAGCGACTCGATGGTTTCGCGGATCGAGCCGATCGTGTTGAGCAGGCCCCAGAAGGTGCCGAGCAGGCCGAGGAACACCAGCAGTCCGACAAGGTAGCGCGACGTGTCGCGGCTTTCGTCGAGCCGGGTGGCGATCGAATCCAGCATGGTGCGCATCGAACTGGTCGAGAAGGCAATCCTCGAGGAGCGGCCGATCATCGCCTTCATCGGCGCCAGCAGCACCGGTTCGGTGGTTTCGGAACCGGCGCGGAACGAGTTGACCCAGCGCACCTCGCGGAACAGCCGGCCGACCTGGACGAAGGCCAGCAGGATGCCGACCGCCAGCACGCCGATGATCAGGCCGTTGAGGCCGGGATTGGTGACGAAGGCGGTCGAGATCTGGCGGGTCAGGATGGCGGCTATGAAGGCCACGATGAACAGGAAGATCACCATGGTCAGCAGAAACACCTGCGGGCTCGACAATTTGTGCGGGTCGTAGATCAGAACGTCGGAGCGCCTGCCCATGCCGAAGGATCTGAGAAGAGTCATCCGTGCCCCGTTTCCGATGCCGTCGCCGCCGATCAATTTGTGTTTGCGACTCTAAACGGAATTGTGACGAAATTGAATGGCGCTTGGCAATATTGCCACTGTCCGCGACCGGAGGTCAAAGCCGGTTGATGACCAGGCAGTCGACCATGGCGGCCAGATGCAGGCCGGCGCCGATGACGACAAAGCCATGCCACAGCGCATTGTGGAAACGCAGGCCCTTCCAGGCGAAGAAGATCACGCCACAGGAGTAGACGATGCCGCCGGCAACGATGAGCGCGATCGATGTCGCCGGCAGCGTCCGCACGAGCGGCTCCACCAGAACGATGCCGCTCCAGCCGATGGCTAGGTAGAAGACGATCGCCAGCCGGTCGAAACGGCCGGGAAGAAAGACCTTGATGGCGATGCCGACCGCCGCGGCGGTCCAGACCAGGACGATCATGGAAACGGCCAGCGGCGAGCCGCCGAGCTGGGCCAGGAAAGGCGTGTAGGTGGCAGCGATCAGCAGATAGATCGCGGCATGGTCGAAGCGCCGCAATATCCATTTTGCCGGCGACGACACCGGCCAGACATTATAGGCCAGCGAAACCGACAGCACGGTGAGCAGCGAGACTACATAGAAGGCGGCGGCGACGTATTCGCCGGGGCCGGTTCGATAGGCGGCCAGTGCCAGCAGCGTCGAGCCGGCAGCGATCGCCAGCACGATGCCCACGGCGTGGACAATGCCGTCGGCGATGATCTCGGCGCGCGAGTAATGCCAGCGCCCCATGAAGGGAATGTCGAGCTGGGAGAGTTCGCTCTGGGGTTGGGGCCGGCTGTTCGTCATCGATGATCCTGCGCCACCTTATCTGGGCGGCCGCGGGACAGTATTTCAAGCTTTGGTTGCGGTTTTGCGACTGCGGCGGTTCAGCGCGGCGTGCCTCTATCAGCCGGCTGAGAGTGGCCTTTTGATAGTCTTCAACAGCGCGCGCTGGATGAGTTCGTTGCCGGCGACCAGTGAACCGGCGTTCAGCACATCCTGTCCCCCGGCGAAATCGGAGACGAACCCGCCCGCCTCGCGGATCAGCAAAATGCCGGCGGCGACATCCCAGGCCGACAGGCCGGTTTCCCAGAACCCGTCCATGCGGCCAGCGGCGACGTAGGCGAGATCGAGCGAGGCGGAGCCGAGACGGCGGACGCCAGAGACCTCGGCCATGACATTGCGCAACTCGATGAGGAAATTGCCGTGCTGGCCACGCCCGAGATGCGGCATGCCGCAGCCGATCACCGCATCGACCAGCTTGGTGCGGCCGGCGACGCGCAGCCGGCGGTCGTTCATGAAAGCGCCGCCGCCGCGCTCGGCGGTATAGAGCTCATCCATCGCCGGATTGTAGACAACGCCGGCGACGATCTGGCCCTGGCGCTCCAGCGCGATCGAAACGGCAAAGAGCGGAATGCCGTGCAGGAAATTGGTGGTGCCGTCGAGCGGGTCGACGATCCAGCGGTGCTGGCCGTCGTCGCCCTCGATCACGCCGCGTTCCTCCATCAGGAAGGCGTAGCCGGGCCGCGCCTTGGAGAGTTCGGCAAAGACGATGTCTTCGGCCTTGCGGTCGGCCTGGCTGACATAGTCGCCCGGCCCCTTCATCGAGACCTGCAGGTTCTGCACTTCGCCGAAGTCACGCGACAGCGAGCGGCCGGCCTTCATTGCGGCCTGGACCATGACATTGAGGATCGCGGAACGCGCCATTGCTGTTCTTCCTGTCGCTGCGCCTATCTGCCTTGACGCATGATCTTATCCAAAGAGTCTGCAACTCTTTGGGATCACGCCTCAGTCGGCGCGGCGCACGTAAGTGATTTCGTTGGTATCGACGATGATGCGCTCGCCCGAGCCGATGAACGGCGGCACCAGCACGCGGATGCCGTTTTCGAGTATCGCCGGCTTGTAGGACGAGGCTGCCGTCTGGCCCCTCACCACCGGGTCGGCCTCGGTGATGGTCAGCGTCACCTGGTCGGGCAGCGAAATACCGATCGGCCTTTCGTCATAGAGCTGGACCGTCACCATCATGCCGTCCTGCAGGAAGGCGGCGCGATCGCCGACGAACTCCTTTTGCAATTCGAGCTGCTCGTAGCTTTCGGTGTCCATGAACACCAGCGCGTCGCCCTGCTCGTAGAGGAAAGAAAAATCCTTCAGATCGAGCCGGATCTGCTCGACCGTCTCGGCCGAACGGAAGCGCTCGTTGAGCTTGGTGCCGTTGATCAGGTTCTTGAGTTCGACCTGGTTGTAGGCGCCGCCCTTGCCCGGCTTGACGGTGTTGGTCCTGACCGCCACCCAAAGGCCGCCATCGTGCTCGATGACGTTGCCGGGACGGATTTCGTTGCCATTGATCTTGGCCATGGTGAGGTGATCCGGAAATGAGATGATCGCCGCAAAGGGCAATTTGGCGCCTCCAAGACCACAAATCGCCAGCAGAGGCAAGGAGCGCCTTCCGATGAAGCGGGAACGAAGCTGGCCCGGCAGCGCGGCGTGGCGGCCTCAGTCCGTCCTGACAGTCGCGGTGACGGCCTCGGTCACTGCGTCGGCGACCTCTCTCAAAAGATGCAGGTGCGGCGAACGCAGGACGACAATTCGCAGCGACAGCTCGAGGCCGGGAGCGTCGACCAGGGCAATGCCCTGCGGCAGCTTTTCCCGCAGCAGCCGCGTGGGCAGCAGGCCAAGGCCTTGGCCTCGACGAACCCAGTCGATCTGCAGCGCGCTGTCCTGAATCTCGGCGCCGACCATCAACCTGTGGCCGCCCTCGGCCAGGGCAGCCGCCAGCCGCCGGCGCGCGTCGCAGGGTTCAGGGCTGAGGACCCAGGGCATGGTCTTGACGTCGGCTTGCCGACTGGTGTTTTCGGCAGCGATGATGCCGAGGGGCTCGGTTCCGACAACGCCGTCTCCAGTTTTGGAATTGCTGCCGTCCAGGATGAAGGCGAGGTCGAGCTGTCCGCGCTTGTGCTGGTCGGCCAGCTCAAGACTCCAGCCGCTCTTCAGACGCAGCGAAACCTTCGGAAACCGCGCCACGGCATCAGCAATGGCGGCGGCCACGGCTTTGTCGCAAAGTCCATGCGCGAGGCCGAGCCGCAGCAGGCCTTCCGGCTCGTTGCCCTTGGCGAATGATCTCAGCGCGTCGACGGCGGCGAGAATTTCCTTGCCGCGTGCCAGCACCTCTACGCCGGCCGGGGTCAGTCGCGACGGCTTTAGCCGGCGGTCGAGCAATTCCGTGCCGAGCACCTCCTCCAGCCGCTGGATCTGGCGGGTGACGGCCGGCTGCGTCAACGGCAGGCGTCGAGCCACCTTCTGAATCGAACCCTCCTCGGCAAAGAGGGCCAGTGTTTTCAGTTCTTCAAGCACGACACACCCGAACATGTCACATAAGCATAATTATGCTGAACATTATGAATTTGAAATCCGGTGGATGGCAAGCGATTTTCCTCTGGCAGGACCCAGCTGAAAAGGAACGACGATGAAAGCGATCGAATTGCAGAGCCCGGGCGGCCTCGAGAACCTCAGAATGGTCGAGCGGCCGATGCCTGAGCCAGGGCGCCAGGAGATGATTGTGAAGGTCAAGGCGACGGCGCTGAATTACCGCGATGCCGAGATCGTCCGCGGCGGCTATCACACGAAGTTTGCATTGCCGCAGGCGGCGACGCTGCCATGCGCCGGCGTGACGGCATGGCACGCGCTGTTTACGGAAGGCAGCGTCAAACCCGGCGACACCGTGCTTTGCCTCGGCACCGGCGGCGTTTCGCTGTTTGCGGTGCAGTTCGCCGCCGCTGCCGGGGCGCGCGTCATCGTGACGTCGAGCAGCGATGAGAAGCTTGCGCGGGCAAAGCAACTTGGCGCGCAGGATGGCGTGAACTATCGCAGCGTCCCCGATTGGGCATCGGCCGTGCTGGGATTGACGGATGGCCGCGGCGCCGACCATATCATCGAGGTTGGCGGACCGCAGAGTTTTGCACAATCGCTGAGGGCAGCGGCGCGCGGCGCCCAGATCAACGTCATCGGCTATCTCGGCGGCAGTGACGGCGCCATCAACCCGCTCGACATCTTCCGCCGGCAGGTCAGGGCGCGAGGCATACCGGTCGGCTCACGCGAATCCTTCGAGGCGATGAACCGAGCCATTGTCGTCAACCGGTTGAGACCGGTGATCGACCGGGTCGTGCCATGGAGCCGGGCCGCCGAAGCCTTTCGGTACCTTGAACACGGCTCGCCCTTCGGCAAGGTCGTGCTCGATCATACCCAATGAGCCCGCCTGACGAGCCCGGTGCGATGAGTCTCGAGACCGCGGTCAGGGCAGGCGGTTGGCCCGTTGCAGCGCCTGCTGCGTCTGGTCGTCGGTCAGGCCCTGCAGGAAATCGTCCATCTCTTGGTCGATCAGCCCGGCGCGGCGGGCGACAACATACCAGGCGCCGGCGAGGATCAGATCCGGGTCGGTGCCGATGCCGTTCATGTAGAGCTTGGCGAGACGGTTCTGGGCGGCGACATTGCCGCCCTCGGCGGCCTGCTTCATCCAGTTGAAGCCGGATTTCAGGTCGCGGGCGCCGCCGCGCCCCTCGATCATCCAGGTTGCGAGATCGATCTGTGCCGTGTCGTAGTTCTGCCGCGCGGCCTGTGCCAGCAGGCTGCGGGCGCGGACATCGTCGCGCGGCTTGCCGCCGGCGCCATTGGCGTAGACCTGTGCCATCGCATATTGTGCGTCGGCAAGCCCGGTCGCGGCAGCGCGCTCGTAATAGGATACGGCTTTGGCAATACCGGCATCGCCGGGCTCCTGTTCGACCATCAGCTGCGCAAAATTGAACTGCGCCAGGCGGTTGCCGGCCTCGGCGGCGGCCTGCATCAGCGCATAGGCCTCCTTCTCGTCCTTTTTGACGTAGCGGCCGTCGAGCAGCATCAGCGCATACTGGAATTGCGATTCCGGGACGCCCTGCTCGGCGGCAAGCGCATACCACTTCGCCGCCCCTGCCGCGTCGACCGGCACGCCGAGGCCGCGCGACAATATCTCGGCCACCAGCGTCTGTGCCGCCGGATCGCCGTTTTGAGCGCGCGAAAGCGCAAGGTTGTAGGCCGTCTTGTAGAGCCCGCGCTGAAAGGCGCCGTAGGCAGCATCGGACGGCTTTGCGCCGAAGCGGTCGGGGTTGATGGTATCGGCCGACGGCAACGGGGCGGTGGTGGCGGGCTGCGGCAATTGTGCGGCGATCGGCTTGTCGGCGGGTTCGCTGGAATCCGGCCTGGGCTGCGGCAGCGGAACGGGTTCCGCCGCTATCGCCTGCGTCACGGCCGTTGCGAGAAAGGCGCTGAAAAGGATTTTCCGCGAGAGCACGTCAGTCCTCGAAGCGCGGCGCGGTTTCGTCGAGCAGCGCGTTGGCGGCGGCGACCGCCATCTTCGGATCGACGCCGTCGGCGAAAACGGCGCTGGACAGTGCCACGAATTCAGCGCCGGTGGCGGCGACCGCTTCCACCGAGGCAAGATCCGATCCGGCCATGACGATGCAGGGGATCTGGATGACGTCCGCCCACCATTGCCCGAGCGACAGGTTGCGGGGGTGCGGCTCAGGCTTGTTGTCGTAACCGAAACGGCCGAAGAAAATGTAATCAGGCCTGACCTCGCCGAGTTCCAGCGCATCGTCGCGGGTCTTGGCGCCGCCGGTGCCGACCATCATCCTGGCCTGGAAGTGTTCGATCGTTTCGGCGAGCTCGTCCTTGCCGACCTCGACATGAATGCCGTCGGCCTGGACGCGGCCGGCGATGCGGGTGTCGCCGGCAATGATGACCGCAATGCCGGCCGCTTGCGCCACCGGCACGATCTGTTCGGCAAAGGCTTGGAAAGAGGCCTCGTCCATACCGTTTTCCGGCAGGATAAGCGAGGCGACGTCACCGCCGTCGAAGGCCGCGGCGATGCGCTCGGCCGGCACGTTCGGCGGCGCGATCAGCACGATGCGGCAGCGGTTGGGCGGCGTTGCGTCATTCATTGGTGTTCGGTCCCGGTTATCGCCTATGCCGGGCGAAGATGGTTGCATTGCGGCATAGAGCAAAGTGCGGGAGTTGAACAGGCGGCAGGGGGATCACGTTTGCCGTCAACGATTTTATGGGGCTCGGCGCATGGCTGCCGTTGGCCGAAATTCTCCCCGCCGGTCGCTTGCGGCCCCTACGCAGGCACCTTCGATTTCCACAGCGACCAGCCGAGATTCATGCCGGCGGCGGCGACCAGGATGGCGGCGGCGCCGACGATCTGCGCCGGCTGCAGCCGATGGCCGAAGGCGACGACATCGACGAGGATGGCGACGACTGGGTAGATGAAGGACAGCGACCCCTGCAGATGCGTCGGCAGCTTCTGGATGGCACCGTACATGAGGATGTACATCAGGCCGGTATGGACGATGCCGAGTGTCGCCAGCATGACCCAGCTCCGCGCATCGGCGGGAAGGTGGGTGAGATTGGCGACGGGTGCCAGCATGAGAACGCCGACGCAGACCTGGATCAGGGCGATCAGGTGCGGCGGCGTGCCTTTGAGCTTCTTGGTGACGATAGCCGCAACGGCCCAGAAGAAAGCCGCGGCCAGCGCCATCGCAATGCCGGTAAAGTAATCCGTACCATGATCGCCTGCATCGGGCGCGGCCTGCACGATCAGCAGCATGCCGGCGAAGGCGATGCCGAGCCAGGTCAGCTTGGTCACCGTCAGCCGTTCGGAGAAGAAGAGCGCGCCAAAACCCACCAGCATGAAGGGCTGCGTGTTGTAAACGGCCGTGGCGATCGAGATCGACGCGCGGGAAAACGCGCTGAACAGCAACAGCCAGTTGATAACGATGGCAGCACCGCCGAGAGCCGCGATCGCGACGATGCGAAGCGACAGCCTGCCACGCAGCAGTCCCAGCGCCGCGCAGATGATCAGCAGCGTTACCGCCCCGAAAGCACAGCGCCAGAACACCACGTCCATGATGGGCTGGCCGGAAAGGACGACGAACCAGCCGATCGTGCCGAGGATCGCCATCGCCGCCGTCATTTCGATCGTGCCGCGTACCGTGTTGTCCATGGATGCTCCTGAAACCCGTTGAGATTTTATAATCCCACAGCGGATCGGGTCTTTCCATGGCTTCTAGCTGGTGATATGCAGGACGAACCTCATTAAATTAGGTAAACATCGGCTTTTTCTTGGAATTGTAAAATGCTGGACGAGCTCGACAGAAAGCTCCTCGATATCCTGGTCAAGGATTCACGGACCTCGCTGAAGGAACTGGCGCTGCAGGTCGGGCTGTCGTCACCAAGCGTTTCGGAGCGGCTTCGCCGGCTTGAGGATCGCGGCGTCATCCGCGCGTTCACCATCGACATCGATCCGCAGGCGCTCGGCTACGCCTTGCAGGCGATCGTTCGCATCCGGCCATTGCCGGGCAAGCTGCACATCGTCCAGAAGCTGATCGAGGAAATCCCGGAATTCGGCGAATGCGACAAGGTGACGGGCGATGACTGCTTCGTTGCCCGGCTGTTCGTCCGCTCGATCGGCGAGCTCGACGGGATTCTCGATCGCATCGCCGACAAGGCCGAAACCAGCACCGCCATTATCAAGGCGCAGCCGATCCGGAGACGCCCGCCGCCGCTCGACATGCCAAACATGTGACGGGTGCGGGTGGCGTGGCCCACATATTTGCGGTCGCGGTCTGGCCATTTCTGGTCTATTCCAGAGTTCAACTTTCCCTCCAGCGTCCCTTCCCCATGTCAGGCCTGCTCGTCGATCCCTGGTTCTATGCCGCGGCCATTCCGGCCGTCATCCTCGTCGGCCTGTCGAAAGGCGGCTTCGGCGGCGCCGTCGGCTTTGTCGGCGTGCCGTTGATGGCGCTGACCATGCCGCCGGTTCAGGCTGCCGCAATCCTTCTGCCAATTCTGTGCCTGATGGACATTGTCTCGGTGTGGACATGGTGGGGCATCTTCGACCGCAAGATGCTGGCCGACATGATGCCGGGCGCCGTGATCGGCATCGCCCTTGGCTGGCTGACGGCGGCACTTGTAACCGAAGAGATGGTGCGGCTGATCGTCGGCGCGGTTGCCCTGATCTTCGTGCTGCGCTGGCTCTATTTGCAACTCCGCCACGGTGCCGGCCACGCGGCGGAGCCCAACCGCGTCGCCGCCGGCTTCTGGGGTACTGTTGCCGGGTTCACCAGCTTCGTCGCCCATGTCGGTGGGCCGCCTTTTCAGTTCTATGCGCTGCCGATCAGGCTCGATCCGAAGGTGCTGTCGGGCACCGCGGCGATCTTCTTCGCCGTCACCAACGCTCTGAAGCTCATCCCTTATTTCGCGCTCGGCCAGTTCGACACCACCAATTTGACCGCGTCGGCGGTGCTGATGCCGCTGGCGCCGCTGTCGACCATCGCCGGCGCCTGGCTGGTGCGGCGGATGCGGCCGGAGCTGTTCTATCCCTTCACCTATGCGACCGTGGCGGTCGTCGCGGTCAAGCTTCTGTGGGACGGCATCGCCGGCCTCCTGTAAGACGGCGGCCCCATTCGGCCGCCGCCGGATTCCTTACACCTCAGGCGGCACTCGGCAGCAACTGCCGCGTCCTGCCAAGCGCCAGGGCAATGCCGGTTGCCAGTACGAGCGCCATGCAGCCCAGAATGGTGATGTCGTGCAGCGTCGGCTTCAGCACCATGTCCGCGATGATCACCAGCATCACCGAATAGTCGAAGCGCGCGGCGCTGAGGACGCGCTGGCCCTGGGCAAGCACCGCCGGCGTCACACCATCCTTGGCGATCATGCCTGCCATGCGGTCGGCAGTCGGCTTGAAGACGAACATGCCGATGCAGAAGGTCGTCGCATAACCGGCAAGGCCGATCAGCACCCACAGATCGGAAAAGCCGACCCAGAAGCCGCACATGATGAGGCCGAAGAGCAATGTCAGTATCGACATCGGCGCGAAGAACCGGTTGCCGAGCTCGCCGGTGGCGCGCATCGCCTGCAGCATGCCTTCGACGTTCCCAGCGCGGTCGGCGCGTACCGCGAGCAGCATCAGCGTGAAGCCGCCGCCGACCCAGAGGATCGCCGAGACGATGTGCAGAAATTTAACGGCCGAGTACCAGTCCATTATTCGCTCCTTGAGAGATTTGATGATTTGCCGGAGCGCAAGGTTTGCTCCGCCTCGTTGCGAGGAACGGGCGTTTAGCGCGGCGCCTGTTTCGGAACGATGTCGCGCGCAGTGCCGTTTTGTTTCGGTAAGTCGGTCACCATTTGGAGGAAACCATGGCGCAAGCGTCGCCCCTACTTTCCAGCCGGTGGTGTGAACGGGTGCCGTGGCCAGTCAGCTGTGCTGTTACGGCACAGATGCTGGGCGCTTGATCAAAAAATATGCCCTGCGTTAAGGGTTCGTTAAGCTTTACAGGCGTTTACTATGTCCATCCAGTGATCTGGATTCTTACCGAGTGGTTGGAGCCACTTTGTTTGACGCCTCCCTGTTAAACTCCTGAGAGCCGCCTTATCCGCGGCTCTTTTTTTGTGCGCCGGCATGGGCGTCCTTCCGGCTAAATGCGGCCGTTAACCGTTTGTTAAACATGTGCTTGCCTTCGCTGGCAGCGAAGCGCATTTTCAAGCTTCAGTCGTTTAGGCTGCCGGATATGGCGGCCAAGAGCCGAATCGGCCGGCTGTCAGGCAAGTGCAGGGGCGTAGCGATGAACGAGCCTTCGAAGGCGAGCGCGAAAACCATCAAGCTGGCGGAGCGCCGGGTTTTCTCCCAATCCTTCAAGCCGCTCTATCAGGAAGGCATGGGCCTGGTCGAGCAGGCGGCCGAATATCTCGACGGCAAGGGCCGCGCCGAGGCCAAGAGGCTTTCCAGATTGGCGGCGACGCTTTATGCGGCCGAATCGATGCGACTGACCACCAGGCTGATGCAGGTCGCCTCGTGGCTGCTTTTGCAGCGGGCGGCGAATTCCGGCGAGATGACCCGCGATCAGGTGGCCTCAGAAAAATCCAAGGTGCGTCTCGACACTGCCTCGGCGCATGACGAGGCGCCCGGCTGGGCCGAGCTGCCGACGGATTTCATCGATCTCGTCAACCGCTCGCTGCGGCTGCAGGCGCTGGTGCGCCGGATGGACGAGGAGATCTATGGCGGCCTTGCCGAGGTGCCGCCGTCGAGCCGTCGCCTCAATCCGGTCTCCGACCAGATCACGCTGCTCAACACGGCTTTCGCCCGCGGCTGAGAGAACGTTTCATAATTCTACTCCGGCGGCCATCTAGACTAACCGCGAAGGGATGGGCCCGCGATCATCAGGCGGGGAGAATCACGCAGCAGCAGGCGCGATCCGACCTCCACGATAGACCTGATCGCTGGGAGCAGCTCCTGCCCCAATGACGTCAGCTCATACTCCACGGTCGGCGGCGATGTCGGCATCACGTGGCGTGCGAGGACGCCACGCTCCTCGAGATCGCGCAACCTGCCGGTCAGCACCTTCGCCGAAATGGCTGGGATATCGCGGCGCAATTCGGAGAACCGGCGCGGGCCGTCGCTCAAGGACCAGAGCACCTCGGGTGTCCAGCACCCGCCAAGCAGCGCCATGCACCTCGACATGGGGCAGCCGGGAAGCGCCTTCACCTTCGTTCGCATCCTGAGGACCATGGCGCATCTTCCATGAGAGTTTCCAGTTGGTTACCGGAAAATGATGGTAACTACAAGATACGTGGTTTCCGATGGTAACGAGAGCCGCTATCTGAGGCTCTCAATCCATCCAACCACGAAATGGACAGAACGATGTACGCAATAACTGGAGCAACAGGACAGCTTGGCCGTCTCGTGATCGACGCACTGCTGAAGACAGTTCCGGCCAGCCGGATCGTTGCGGCGGTTCGTGATCCGGCAAAGGCCAGCGATCTTGTCCAACGCGGCGTAGTCGTGCGGGAGGCGGACTATGATCGTCCCGACACGCTCCCGATGGCGCTGGCCGGCGTCGATAGACTGCTGCTGATTTCCTCGACCGAAGTCAGCGGCCGCTTGCCGCAGCATCGGTCAGTGATCAAGGCCGCCCAACGGGTGGGGGTTTCGCTGATCGCTTACACAAGCATGCTGCATGCGGACACGTCTCCCGCGAGGCTCGCGGTCGAACATCGGCAGACGGAGGAGGTCATCGCGGCCTCCGGCCTACCCGCCGTCATCCTGCGCAACGGCTGGTACATCGAGAACCATCTGATGGCGCTCCCGGCGGCTCTGGAGCACGGCGCCTTCATCGGCGCCGCAAATGAGGGGCGCTTCTCGTCCGCGGCGCGGCAGGATTATGCCGAGGCCGCGGCCGTGGTGCTGACGAGCGAGGATCAAGCAGGGAGGACTTACGAGCTCGCCGCGGACCAAGCCTTCACGCTCGCCGAGCTTGCGGCGAAGGTCTCGCGGCAATCGGGCAAAGCGATCGCCTACAACGATCTTGCCGGGGCGGCCTATGAGGGTGTGTTGACAGGCGCCGGGCTGCCCGCCGATCTCGCCGCTATCCTGGCCGATGCCGACATTGCAGCCTCACGCGGAGCGTTGTTCGATGACGGCGGCGCCATGAGCCGGCTGATCGGTCGACCGACAACGCCACTGGAGAGCGTCGTTGCGGCAGCATTGCGCGGCTGAAACCGAGATGGCTGTCACATCCGCCAAAGGATCAGAGGACCGTCTGTCGCTCGCGCCAACAGTTATTCAAACGACTAGACTAGCGCAGCTTTCTGCGCTTCCGGTGCTCGCGTACTTATGTACGCTCCGCTCCGGTTCTCGAAAACCACGCTATCTGTCTCGCCAGAGCGATTCTCAAACATTCTCTAAACAGACTCGGCTTGCTGTTTCTGGTTTGTTCACATTTCGCTGGCATCGCTGTCCCCCGAAGGTAGACTTGACGGATGGGAGAAGCGATTCGCATCATCGGCATCGATCCGGGGCTGAGGCGCACCGGCTGGGGCATCGTCGAGAGCCTCGGCAATTCGCTGCGCTTCGTCGCTTCCGGCACGGTGCGGTCCGACGACAAGGCCGCCCTGGCGGTGCGTCTTTGCCAGTTGCATGACGGGCTCGCCGAGGTCCTGCATGCCGCGATGCCGCAGGAGGCGGCGGTCGAGCAAACTTTCGTCAACAAGGACGCCGCAGCGACGCTGAAACTCGGCCAGGCACGCGGCATCGCCATGCTGGTGCCGGCGCGTGCCGGCCTTGTCGTTGCCGAATATGCGCCAAACGCCGTCAAAAAGGCGGTGATCGGCGTCGGCCATGGCGACAAGAAGCAGATCCACATGATGGTCAAGGTGCTGATGCCGAAGGCGACTTTCGACAGCGATGACGCCGCCGACGCGCTGGCCATCGCCATCTGTCACGCGCATCACCGGCAGAGCATCGCCTACAGGATGGCGGCGCTGGCCGGATAAGGTTGTTCTTGACTTGTTCTCCAGCGGTCAATAAGTAATACCAACGAGGTATTACCATGCGCGTTACCACCAAGGGCCAAGTGACCATCCCGAAGGAAATACGGGATCATCTGGGTATCGGCCCGGGCTCGGAGGTGGAGTTCGTCCCCACCGAGGACGGGGCTCATGTCATAGCCGTCGACAAAAACATGTCGGAGGAGGAAGCCTCGCGCAGATTCAGCCAGATGCTCGATCGTATGGCCGGTACGCTGGATCTGGGAGGCATGACGACGGATGAATATGTGGAATGGCTGAGGGGCCCACGTGAAGATCTCGACATTGATTGACACAAATGTCCTGATCGACGTTTGGGGTCCTGCCGGACGGGAGACGAAATGGTCGGCATCCGCGATTGCCGCATGCCGGCGCGACGGCGCACTCGTAATCAATGCAATCGTCTGGTCCGAACTCGCGCCGTTGATTGCGACCGAACAGGCCCTTCGCCAAGCAGTCGACATGCTCAAGATGGATCGCGAATTCCTGCCGTGGGAAGCAGCCTTCCTCGCTGGTGTCACGCATTCCCGCTATCGCCGCGCCGGCGGCATTGGCGAACGAACCTTGCCGGATTTCTTTATCGGCGCCCATGCGGTTGTCGCCGGGCATCGCCTGCTGACGCGCAATGCTGCGCGCTATCGCGGCTATTTCCCGAACCTCGATATCATCTCTCCGGAAACCCACCCGGCATGATCGGCACGCTCAAATGATCGGCAAGCTAAAAGGCACGCTGGATGAGATCGACGAGGATTTCTGCATCGTCGACGTGCATGGCGTCGGCTATGTCGCCTACTGCTCGGCGCGCACGCTGGCGGCATTGCCGCGGCCGGGCGAGGCGGTCGTGCTGTTCATCGAGACCTATGTGCGCGAGGACATGCTGCGGCTCTATGGGTTCCAGTCGGTGCTGGAGCGCGAATGGTTCCGGCTGTTGATGAACAATGTGCAAGGCGTCGGCGCCAAGGTGGCGCTGGCCATCCTGTCGACTCTGGCGCCGGCCGATCTCGCCAATGCGATTGCGTTGCGCGATATCGCCATGGTCAGCCGTGCGCC
The DNA here is from genome assembly GCF_040319695.1 of Mesorhizobium sp. M0898. Classification (NCBI taxonomy): domain Bacteria; kingdom Pseudomonadati; phylum Pseudomonadota; class Alphaproteobacteria; order Hyphomicrobiales; family Phyllobacteriaceae; genus Mesorhizobium; species Mesorhizobium sp. M0898. Next base: position 328,747 of record NZ_JAMYOE010000002.1, read on the forward strand.
GGGCGTCGGCAAGAAGGTGGCGGAGCGCATCGTCACCGAATTGAAGAACAAGGCGCCTGCCTATGCGGGCACTGCCTCCGGCACCATCGGCCTGAAGCAGGAGCTCGGCGAGGGCGTCGCCTCGGCGCCGATCACCGACGCCGTCTCGGCGCTGGTCAATCTCGGCTATTCGCGCGACACCGCCGCCAATGCGGTGGCGGCGGCGCTGAAGACGGCAGGCGAGGAGGCGGACGCCTCGAAGCTGATCCGCTTCGGCCTGAAGGAGCTGGCACGGTGAGACGTTGCTTGTCCGGTCCCTTGCCATATGCAAGGAAGGCGGCATGAGCCTTTCGCCACGCCTCATTGCTCCCGACAGACGCGGCGAGGACGCCGAGCAGACCTTGCGACCGCAGACGCTCGGCGACTTCGTCGGCCAGGCGGCGGTGCGGGCCAATCTCAAAGTGTTCATCGAAGCCGCCAAGGGGCGTAGCGAAGCGCTCGACCATGTGCTGTTCGTCGGGCCGCCCGGCCTCGGCAAAACGACGCTGGCGCAGATCATGGCGCGCGAGCTTGGCGTGAATTTCCGCTCGACCTCGGGTCCGGTCATCGCCAAGGCCGGTGATCTCGCGGCGCTGCTCACCAACCTCGAAGACCGCGACGTGCTGTTCATCGACGAGATCCACCGGCTCAACCCGGCGGTCGAGGAAATCCTCTATCCGGCGATGGAGGATTTCCAGCTCGACCTGATCATCGGCGAGGGGCCGGCGGCGCGCTCGGTCAAGATCGACCTTGCCCGCTTCACGCTTGTCGCCGCCACCACCCGGCTCGGCCTGTTGACCAACCCGCTGCGCGACCGCTTCGGCATTCCGGTGCGGCTCAATTTCTACTCGGTCGAGGAACTCGAGCAGATCGTGCGGCGTGGCGCCCGCATCCTTGCCATGCCGCTCGGCGACGACGGTGCCTTGGAGATCGCCCGGCGGGCGCGCGGCACGCCGCGCATCGCCGGCCGGCTGTTGCGCCGGGTGCGCGACTTCGCCAGCGTTGCCGGCGACGGTCATGTCGACCGCAAGGTCGCCGACGAGGCGCTGACGCGGCTGGAGGTCGACGGGCTCGGCCTCGACGCGCTCGACCGCCGTTATCTGTCGATGATCGCCCGGAATTTCGGCGGCGGGCCGGTCGGCATCGAGACAATCGCTGCCGGGCTTTCCGAGCCACGCGATGCCATCGAGGACATCATCGAACCCTTTCTGATCCAGCAAGGCTTCATCATGCGTACCCCGCGCGGCCGCGTGCTGGCGGCCAATGCCTGGCGGCATCTCGGCCTCGACGCCCCGAAGGACCTGGCGCAGCAGCAGATCAGCCTGTTCCAGGAAGAACCGTAAAGTTCCGCTGCTTATGGCTTCGGTGCTGGCAGTCCCCGGCCCAGCCCTCCAGGTCTTGATCATCGCCGGTCTATGCGCAAAACAGGTGTTGCTTGAAACAGGGCCTGTCGGGCCAAAAGGACAGCGCAATGGACGATCACGGTGAATCGGCATTGTCCGCGGGACTTTCCGGCGCGCTGACGGAATTCGGCCATCGACTGATGGCGCGGGTCTATTATGCAGACACCGATTTTTCCGGCGTCGTCTACCACGCGCGCTATCTCGAATTCTTCGAGCGCGGCCGTTCCGACTATCTGCGGCTGACCGGCGTCCACCACACCGAGCTTGCCGACGGCAAGCATGGCGAGAAAATAGTCTGGGTGGTGCGGCGCATGGAGATCGATTTCCGCGGTTCGGCCCGCATGGACGACATCCTGACCATCGACACGCGCACCGACGAGATTTCCGGCGCCCGCATCGTCATGGCGCAGCAATTGAAGCGCGGCAGCGAAGTGCTGGTCGAGGCGCGTGTCGAAGCGGCGATCGTCGGCGAGAATGGACGGCCGCGGCGCTTTCCCAAGGACTGGATCGCAGCCTTCATGCCCAGAACGCGCAAATAAAGGTTCAGAGGCAACGATCCCGGAGCTCCCGTCCGGGCCAGCATCACCGGGCGGCTCGTCGGGGCGCGGCAATGCGCCGCGCTGTACGTCCTAACCCATCCTTAACCATAACGGTCCATGAAGGGATTGGTTAAGATTGGAAGAATCCAAGCGCCTTCCTTTCACCAATATTTGCCCCGAAAAGGCCGCCAACGGTGCATTTGGGGTTATTCCGCAAGCTTAACGCGAACGGACCACAAGGGATGCCCATGGGCCAGCCGCCAGCCACGCCCGGAAAATCTTTAAGGACGTAACATGGAAAACATCGCTCTCGCCGACCCGGGCGCGCATTTATCGATTTGGGCCTTGTTCATGCAGGCCGGTTGGGTGGTCAAGCTGGTCATGATCGGGCTGCTTGGTGCCTCGATCTGGACCTGGGCGATCATCGTCGACAAGCTCGTCGCCTATGCCCGCATGCGGCTGGCGCTCAATCGCTTCGAACAGGTGTTCTGGTCGGGGCAGTCGCTGGAAGAGCTTTACCGCACGCTCGCCGACCGCAAGACGACCGGCATGAGCGCGATCTTCGTCGCCGCCATGCGCGAATGGAAGAAAAGCTTCGAGAAGGGCGCGAAATCGCCGCTCGGCCTGCAGACCCGCATCGACAAGGCTATGGATCTGGCGTTGACCCGCGAGATGGAAAAACTTGAAGGGCGGCTCGGCTTCCTCGCCACCACCGGCTCGGCGGCGCCCTTCATCGGCCTGTTCGGCACCGTGATCGGCATCATGACCTCGTTCCAGGCGATCGCCGCTTCGAAGAACACCAGCCTGTCGGTGGTCGCGCCCGGCATCGCCGAAGCGCTGCTGGCGACGGCCATCGGCCTGCTCGCCGCCATCCCGGCCGTCATCGCCTATAACAAGCTGTCGTCCGACGCGAGCAAGATCGCGGTGCGCATGGAAGGGTTCGCGGATGAGTTCTCCGCCATACTCTCGCGCCAAATCGATGAAAAAGTCGCGCAGAAGGCCTGAGGGACGATCATGGGAATGTCCGTAAGCGCAGGTGGCGGAGGACGCGGCGGGCGCGGCCACAGGCGGCGCGGCCGCCATCACGCCTTGATATCGGAGATCAACGTCACGCCGATGGTCGACGTGATGCTGGTGCTGCTGATCATCTTCATGGTCGCGGCGCCGTTGCTGACGGTCGGCGTGCCGATCGACCTGCCGGATACCCAGGCCAAAGCGATGAACGCCGATACGCAGCCTATAACCGTGTCCATCAACTCGGCCGGTCAGATCTACCTCCAGGAAACCGAGATCCCGATCGAGGAGCTGGTGGCAAAGCTGCAGGCGATCTCGAAGACCGGCTATGACGAGCGCATTTTCATCAGGGGTGACAAGTCCACCGACTATGGCACTGCCATGAAGGTGATGGCCCGCATCTCGGCTGCTGGCTACAAGAATATCGGCCTGGTTTCACTGCAGGAACAGGATCAGTAGACGCAAGATGAGGACCGGCCTCACCACATCGGTGATCTTGCATACGGTGGCGATCGCCTTCGGGCTGTTCACGTTGTCCTCGCCGCCCGCGATGCCTGCGTCCGATGCGGAATCGGTGTCGGTCGAGATCGTGCCGATGGAAGCGACGGCACAGGTCCTGCAAGGCGACAAGAAAGCTGTAATGCACGACAAGCCGGCGCCGGTACCGACGCAGCGTCCCGACATCGTTCCCGATGCCCAGAAAGTCGGCGATAACAGCGTCGACACCGACAAGCCGCCGACACCTGAGCCCAAGCCCCAGCCAGTCGACATGACGGCGGCTCCGCCACCCGCGCCGACGCCGGTCGAAAAGCCCAAGCCCGAGGACGTGCCGAAGCCGAAGGAAGAGCCGAAGCCTATTCCTGCTACGGAGGTGGCGCCGGTGCCGCAGCCGAAGGAAGAGGTCAAGCCCGAACCTGTCAAGCAGACCGAGCCCAAGCCGACGCCGGCCAAGGAGCCGACGCCCACGCCGCCGCAGGACAAGACTGCCGCGATCGATCCGCAGCCCGAGGTCAAGCCGGATGCCGTCGCCGAGGCGATTGCCAAGCAACCGCCAACCGAGGAGGCGCAGCTTCCCGACTCGGCGCCGGCACCCGAGGCTCGGCCAAAGCCGCAGCCGGCCCAGGCCGAGAGCGCGAAGGCACCGGAGCGCAAGGACGCCGACAAGCCGGTCAAGGAAGCCTCATCCAGGCCGAAATCGGACGACAAGCAATTCAACGCCGACGAGATTTCGGCTCTGCTTGACAAGCGGAAGCCGTCCGGCGGCGGCGCCAAGCGCTCGACCCAGCAGGCATCGCTCGGCGGCGAGAAGGATCAGGGCCAGAAGCTTTCGAAATCGGAGCAGGGGGCATTGGAGGCCCAGCTTGGTGGTTGCTGGACGCTTCCGGCAGGGCTCGAGGGTTCGGAGAATTTCGTCGTCGTGGTCCGGTTTAATCTGGACGCCTCCGGCAAGCTGGATGGCCGGCCGAGCGTTGAAAAGTCGAGCGGAAACCGCCCGTTTGACGAAAGTGCAGTGCGCGCGGTTCAGAAATGCGATGTGGCCGGCTTGCAGGTTCCGGCGGGCAAGCAAGACATCTGGTCCGACGTTCGGGTCACTTTTGACCCCAGGGAGATGCTCGGTCTTTAGGCCTGGCGCTCACAGAATCAGCGAAAGAAGCGAGAAGACATGAAATCCATCCTCAAGCCGCTCCTGACGATCGCAGCGATGGCGCTGGGTATGACCGTTGCTGTCACCCTGCCGGCGCGGGCGCTCGTTGAGCTCAACGTCAATAAGGGCAATGTCGAGCCGTTGCCGATCGCCATCACGGACTTCCAGGGCGGCGATGCGCTCGGCGCCGAGATTTCTGGCATCGTCAGTGCCGACCTGAAACGCTCCGGCCTGTTCGCGCCGATCGACAAAAGCGCTTTCATCGAAAAGATCTCGAACCCGGATGCCACGCCGCGCTTCGAAGACTGGAAGGTGATCAATGCGCAGGCGCTGGTCACCGGCAGTGTCGGCAAGGAGGCTGACGGCCGCATTCGCGCCCAGTATCGGTTGTGGGACACGTTTGCCGGCCAGCAGATGTCGGGCGAGCAGTTCTTCGCCAACGACGCCAATACCAGGCGCGTCGCCCATATCATCGCCGATGCGATCTACGAGCGGCTGACCGGCGAGAAGGGCTATTTCGACACGCGCGTCGTCTTCATCGACGAGTCCGGTGCCAAGAATGCGCGCAAGAAGCGGCTAGCCATCATGGACCAGGACGGCGCCAACGTCCGCTATCTCTCGAACGGCAAATCGATCGTGCTGACGCCGCGCTTCTCGCCGAACCGGCAGGAAATCACCTACATGTCCTATGAAAGCGGTCAGCCGCGGGTGTACCTGCTGCAGATCGAGACGGGGCAGCGCGAGCTGGTCGGCAATTTCCCCGGCATGACGTTTGCGCCGCGCTTTTCGCCGGACGGCCAGAAGGTGATCATGAGCCTGCTGCGCGATGACGGCAATTCCAACATCTTCGCCATGGATCTGAGAAGCCGCTCGACGACCAGGCTCACCAATTCGACCGCCATCGACACCTCACCGTCCTACTCGCCTGACGGCAGCAAGGTGGTGTTCACCTCGGATCGCGGCGGCCGCGCGCAGATCTATGTGATGGGCGCCGACGGCTCGGGCCAGACCCGCATCTCGTTCGGCGACGGCGTCTATTCGACGCCGGTGTGGTCGCCGCGCGGCGATCTCATCGCCTTCACCAAGCAGACCGGCGGCGAATTCCAGATCGGCGTCATGCGCACCGACGGTTCGGGTGAGCGCATCCTGTCCACCGGCTTTCAGCAGGAAGGGCCGACCTGGGCGCCCAACGGCCGGGTGCTGATGTTCTTCCGCGATTCCAATGGCGGACCAAAACTTGTTTCGGTCGATCTCACCGGCCGCAACGAACAGTCGATCCCGACGGCGAACTTCGCCTCGGATCCGGCCTGGTCGCCGCTGCTGGAGTGATGGAAGAAGAACTGAGGAATTGAAGAACTGAAGAACTGAGGAGTTGAAGAACTGAAGAGTTGAAGAACTGAAGAATGGAGAAGGCAGGGGTCTACATCGAGCACGCGAGGGATTTAGAAGTCTATAAGCGTGCCTATGCGGTTTCCCTTGGGGTACACAGAGCCACGCTTGCTTTTCCGAAAATGGAGCAATACGCGCTCGCCGATCAACTACGTCGTTCCAGCAAGGCGATCTGCGCCAATTTGGCCGAAGGCTTTGCCAAACAGACTCACTCCAAGCCCGAATTCGCACGCTTCATTTCGATGGCCATAGGATCATGCAGTGAGGTGGAGACCTGGATTTCGTATGCGTTCGACCTCGAGTACATCACACAGGCGCAACGCGACGATTGGTTGCAATCCTATGCCCGCATCTACGGAATGCTGGTCAATCTCAGAGAGAAGCTGAGGTGATCTCTTTCCTCAATTCCTCAGTTCTTCAGTTCCTCAATTCTCTCTTTTTCATGTTTTGGCCGCATTTCCGCCTACGGTCCGCGCTCATTGTCGCCCCTCGGCAGAACGGTTGCGGACGGCAGCCGAAAACCAAATTTTAACCGTGTTTCTTGAGCGTCGGTTAACCCAAACGTGGTTACTGGACGATCAATGAAATCACTCGAATTGCGAAGGAGAGGCGGCATGGGCCGTATCGCAGCACTTACCACAAACCCGGTCATGATCGCGCTGGTCGCTATGCTCGCGATCACCGGTTGCGCCTCGAAGAAGACGCCGAACAGCGCCGCCGATCTTGGCCTCAACGGCGCCGGCGCGGCAACGCCAGGGTCGGCCCAGGACTTTACCGTCAATATCGGCGACCGCATCTTCTTCGATACCGATTCGTCCTCGATCCGCGCCGATGCGCAGACGACGCTGTCGCGCCAGGCGCAGTGGCTGAACCAGTACAAGCAGTATGCCATCGTCATCGAAGGCCATGCCGACGAGCGCGGGACGCGCGAATACAATCTGGCGCTCGGCGCCCGCCGTGCTGCCGCCACACGCGACTTCCTGGTCGCCAAGGGTGTTTCGGCGCAGCGCCTGAAGACCATTTCCTACGGCAAGGAGCGTCCGGTCGCGGTTTGCGACGACATCTCCTGCTGGTCGCAGAACCGCCGCGCCGTAACCACGCTGGGCGGCGCCGGTTCTTGATCGGCATAAATGCAACACTTGGTGTGAAAGGCGGCCAAAAGGCCGCCTTTTTCATATCTGCCCGCTCCAAACAAAATTTGGCCGAAGTCTCACGTCCTGTTAAGAGCCGAGAGCGTCTGGCTAGTCCCCAGTTGACTGGTCTACTTCGAATGAGAGGCGCGCAACAATGGTTTCACGGCGAGAGGCACATGCATTTCAGATCGGTCTTGAGCGGCACGCTTGCGCTGCTGCTCGTATCAAGTATCGCGGCACTTGCTGACGGGGCAAACGGCACCGGGCCGTCATCGGAAAGCGGTTTTTCCTTCCACCTGCCGACGATCAAACTGCCCGGCATTTTCGGCGAAAAGAAAAAGCCGGATCAGGTTCAATTCGCGCAACAGGATGGCACCGGCACTCCGGCGCTGGAGGAACAGCTCCGGCAGATGAATGGCAAGATCGAGGAACTCAATTTCCAGGTCCTGCAGATGCAGGAGCAGATCCGCAAGCAGCAGGAAGACAACGAATTCCGCTTCCAGCAGTTGGAAGGCGGTCCGCAAGGCGCGCAGCAGCCGGCCGAGCAGAAGAAGTCCGAGGCGGCGCCTAGCAGCGACAGCCCCAACGGCGACAGTAACGTGGCGGAGGCGCCGGGGACGCCGGCTCCGGCCGATGCGGGCAAGGCCGCAGACGGCGACAAGAGCGTCGAGGACGTCATCGTCGAATCGCCCAACGGCGATCCCGGCAAGCTGATCCCCGGCGCGCCGCCCAAGACGTTCGGCACCATCACCGTCGACAAAAACGGCAATGTCGTCGAAGCCGACGGCAATGCCCAAGCGAATGCGCCGCAGCAGAATACGGCCCCAGCCAACGGCGCCAGCGCAGCCGGCAACAAGGCCGGTAAATCCGATGATACGGTGGTCGCGGCACTCCCGTCGACCAACGATCCGGAAGAGCTTTACCGCAATTCTTACCAGTTCATCCTGTCGGGCGACTACAGCACCGCCGAACAGGGCTTCCGCGACCATATCGCCCGTTTTCCCAAGGACGCCAAAGCGGCGGACGCGCATTACTGGCTTGGTGAATCGCTGCTCGGCCAGCAGAAATACCGCGATGCGGCCGAGACTTTCCTCGCTGCCAGCAAGGACTATCCCAAGGCCAAGAAAGCGCCAGACATGCTGCTGAAGCTCGGCGTTTCACTTGTCGGGCTGAAGCAGCGCGACGTGGCCTGTGCCACCTTCAGCGAGATCGGCAAGCGCTACCCCGATATTTCCGGCGCGCTCAAGGAGCGGGTCAAGCAGGAAAGGGCGCTCGCGGCGTGCTAGTTTTTCTGTTGCATGTCGTAGCCCCAAAACCGGGTCCACTTTTGGACGACATGCATGACGCTCGACACCGAGCCTGACCTTTCGGATTTTTCGCAGATCGACTTTTCCAACGGCGCTGTTGCGGCCGTGTCCGGCGGCAGCGACTCGACCGCCCTTCTCCTCCTCCTCAAAGCCCATCTCGACCGTAACGCCCCGGCAACGAAATTGCTGGCGGTAACGATCGATCATCAATTGCGGCCGCAAGCGGCAGCGGAAGCGCAAGCCGTGGCCAGGCTGTGCGCGGCGCGCGGCATTGCCCATCGCATCCTCGCCTGGTCGGGGCACAAACCATCGACCGGCCTGCCCGCCGCCGCGCGCGAGGCGCGCTACCGGCTGCTCGCCGAGGCCGCCGAAGCGGCAGGCATCGGCCTGATCCTGACCGGCCACACCGCCGACGACCAGGCCGAGACCGTGCTGATGAGGCAAGCACGTGACGACGGGCCAGGTGAGGAGAGGCCGCGCGAGGAAGGGCGGGGCCTTGCCGGCATGGCGCCGGCAACCCTCTACGAGTGGCGGCACTGGATCGTGCGGCCGCTGCTCGGCGTAAGGCGTGCTGAGCTGCGCGAATTCCTGCGGCGTGAACAGGTTGTCTGGATCGAAGATCCGACCAATGCCGACACCGCTTTCGAGCGGCCGCGCGTCCGCGCAGCACTTGTTGAAGGCGACGATGCGCCTCGCATGGCTGAAGCTATGGCGCTGGCCAGAAAGGCGGCGGTCGAGCGTGAGCAGCTGGGACATCGCGCGGCCATGCTGATCCGCAGCTTGGCCTCCAGGCCGGCCGCCGGCCTCGTCCGGCTCGATCGGGATTTTGCGACGGCCGCCGACAGCCGGTCGGCCATTTATGCGCTGCGCATCCTGCTGGCGGCGACCGGCGGCACCGCCTTCCTTCCCGACCAGGCCCGCAGCGAAGCCCTTTTCGGCCGGTTCCGCACCGGGCCGCTTTGTGCCACATTGTCGCGGACCGTGGTCGATGCCCGGCGTACCGGCATCTTTCTGCACCGCGAATTGCGCGATCTGCCGCCCGCTGTTGCGGTTTCCGGCAATGCCCTGTGGGACGGCCGCAGACGGATCACATTGGGCGACAGCCCAGGTGCATTGTTGATCGCGCCGCTGTTGGTAGCACCGCTCGGGGCGGCTCTTGCCGCAAAGCGGGCAATTGAAGGGCATGGCACGCCGGCAAGCCTTGTGCGTGCCGCCTTGGCCGCCGAGCCGGCGCTCTGGCGGGACGGCGAATGCCTCGGTTTGCTCGGGGAAGGCCGGGGTTTGCCCGGGGAAGGCCCGATGCCGGCGGCTGTCGCCGCATATCCGGCAGTCGCGCCCTTCGCCCGTTTCCTGCCGTCCTTCGATCTGGCGCCGGCCGATGCCGTCGCCGCGTTGCTTGGCGCGGCGCCCGTTCCAGCCGTGCCGTTCGGCGGCCACAATGCCGGCCTACCACGGGCGAAAGCTTAACCGAGACCTGCTGTTATGCTTGGCAATGGGAGACGCTCTCCCTATGTTAGGGCCAAGTTTCCTCTCACGACGCGTGTCCGCCCAGCGGGCGCCAACGGGACAATTGATGAATCCGAATTATCGCAACCTCGCGCTCTGGGCGATCATAGCGGTCCTGCTCATCGCTCTCTTCAATCTTTTCCAGACGCCGCAGACGCGTGGAGCCTCGAGCGATGTTCCCTATTCGCAGTTCCTGCAGGAAGTCGCGGCGGGACGGATCAAGTCGGTGACCATCGCCGGCGCCCGTATCTCCGGCAACTACACTGACAGTTCCAACGGCTTCCAGACCTATTCGCCTGGGGATCCGTCGCTGGTTTCGCGGCTGCAGGACAAGAACGTCACCATCAATGCGCGTCCTGAATCCGACGGCTCCAATTCGCTGTTCGGCACCCTGATCTCCTGGCTGCCGATGATCCTCATCCTCGGCGTCTGGATATTCTTCATGCGCCAGATGCAGTCCGGTTCCGGCCGCGCCATGGGCTTCGGCAAGTCGAAGGCCAAGCTTTTGACCGAAGCACATGGCCGCGTCACCTTCCAGGACGTCGCCGGCGTCGACGAAGCCAAGGAAGATCTGGAAGAAATCGTCGAGTTCCTGCGCGACCCGCAGAAATTCCAGCGGCTCGGCGGCAAGATCCCGCGCGGTGTGCTGCTCGTAGGTCCTCCCGGAACCGGCAAGACGCTGCTCGCCCGCTCGGTCGCGGGTGAAGCCAACGTGCCGTTCTTCACCATTTCGGGCTCGGACTTCGTCGAGATGTTCGTCGGCGTCGGCGCAAGCCGCGTCCGCGACATGTTCGACCAGGCCAAGAAGAACGCGCCTTGCATCATCTTCATCGACGAAATCGACGCGGTCGGCCGCCATCGCGGCGCCGGCCTGGGCGGCGGCAATGATGAACGCGAGCAGACGCTGAACCAGTTGCTGGTCGAGATGGATGGCTTCGAATCCAACGAAAGCATCATCCTGATCGCCGCCACCAACCGGCCAGACGTGCTCGATCCGGCGCTGCTGAGGCCGGGCCGCTTCGACCGCCAGGTGGTGGTGCCGAACCCCGACATCGTCGGCCGCGAGAAGATCCTGAAAGTGCATGTGCGCAACGTGCCGCTGGCGCCCAATGTCGACCTCAAGGTGATCGCGCGCGGCACGCCGGGCTTTTCCGGCGCCGATCTGATGAACCTGGTCAACGAATCCGCCCTGATGGCGGCGCGGCGCAACAAGCGCCTCGTCACCATGGCCGAATTCGAGGACGCCAAGGACAAGATCATGATGGGCGCCGAGCGCCGCTCGTCGGCGATGACACAGGCCGAGAAGGAGCTGACCGCCTATCACGAGGCCGGTCATGCCATCCTGGCGCTCAACGTGCCGTCGGCCGATCCGCTGCATAAGGCGACCATCATTCCGCGCGGCCGGGCACTCGGCATGGTCATGCAGCTGCCGGAAGGCGACCGCTATTCGATGAGCTACAAATACATGATCTCGCGCCTCGCCATCATGATGGGCGGCCGTGTCGCCGAGGAGTTCAAGTTCGGCAAGGAGAACATCACCTCCGGCGCCTCCTCCGATATCGAGCAGGCGACCAAGCTGGCGCGTGCCATGGTGACGCGCTGGGGCTTCTCCGACAAGCTCGGCCATGTCGCCTATGGCGACAACCAGGAGGAGGTGTTCCTCGGCCATTCGGTGGCGCGCACGCAGAACATCTCGGAAGAGACGGCGCAGATCATCGACGCCGAAGTGCGCCGGCTGATCGACGAGGCCTATTCGACGGCAAGGTCCATCCTGACCAAGAAAAAGAAGGAATGGATCGCGCTGGCGCAGGGCCTGCTCGAATACGAGACGCTGTCCGGCGAGGAGATCAAGCAGCTGATCGCCGGCAATAAGCCCGCGCGCGACCTTGGCGACGACACGCCGCCGAGCCGCGGCTCGGCCGTGCCGAAGTCCGGCCGCCGCAAGAAAGGCCCCGAGCCCGAAGGCGGCATGGAACCTCAGCCGTCAAGCTAGGCTCCGGCCCGGCACAGATCGACTTCGAAACGCCGCGGCTCTAACCGCGGCGTTTTCTCTTGGGGAATGCGACCCTTCCTGCATCGCTGGAAATTGGCGAAAGTGACGATGACGGCCAATCTCCCGCCTCGTGGGGGACATGTCCGGCAGGACAGAGAGGAGCGCGAAGGGAATGGGGCCTTCTATCATCCTCGTTGACGATTTCGGGAAGATCGACAAGGCGCGCCGGAGAATGAAGCTCGCATTTTTTGCCGGCGGCGCCACATTTTGTTCTTGCTTTGTGCCGGCAGCTATGCTACTAATCTGAGTATGGTGCCAATTGGCGCTGATGACCCGCCCGCCGAGGCGGGTTTTCTGCTTCTGGCTGTGAAAGTTCGCGGTGGTGCCGAGATCGATGTCGGCCGGACAGAGCCAAAAAACGCGATCTGACAGTTGGTTCGACCTCGGAAGGCCCTCTCACTTGTTCGGCAATAACAAAAAGCCCGCGAACCTTGCGGCTCGCGGGCTCATGTCGTCGGATGGTGGCGCCGGTCAGCTCTTCAGCTTGGCGTTGCAGAGGCTGTAGAAGCCGCCGCCCTTCTGGATCCACCTGAGGCCGCCCAGCGTGTTGGCGTCCTTGTTGGCGTAATAGAGGTCGAGGCAGGTGTGCATGCGGCCCTTGGCCGGGGTCTCGGTTGCATACTTCTTGGAGATCGCCGTCGGGAATTTCACGCCCTGGGGGGCGGTGATGGTCGGCGGTTGCGGATCACCGGTGTATTTGGCATCGGGAGCCGGGAGGGTGTCGTCGTCGGCTGCGCCGGCGCCGCATTGGCTCTTGCGGAAGTCGTTCCACTTCATGCCATTCAGCGTGTTGCCGGCCTTGGCAGCCTGATATTTGGCGCTGCAATCCGCCATGCTGAGGCCTTTGCCGGTATCGGTCGCGGCGGCTGTCGTCGCCTTGGCAGGTGCCGCGGCGGGTTGTGCAGCTGCACTTGCGCCGGCGGCGCATTCACTCTTGCGGAAGTCGTTCCATTTCATGCCGTTGAGCGTGCCGGCAGCCTTGGCGGCCTGATATTTGGTGCTGCACTCCTTGGCCGTCAGCCCAGGCGCTGCGTCATCGCTGCTGGCCGCCGCTGCTTTGGTCGTGGCGGCGGGTTGTGCGGCTGCCGTCGCGCCGGCGGCGCACTGGGTCTTGCGGAAGTCGTTCCACTTCATGCCGTTGAGCGTGCCGGCAGCCTTGGCGGCCTGGTATTTGGTGCTGCACTCCTTCGCCGTCAGGCCCGGCGCCGCATCGTCGGCGGCGGCTGCCTTGGTCGTGTCGGCGGCCTTGGCCGTGGCTTTGGCTGGCGCGGGTTCGGTTGCAGCGGCGGAAGCATCGGTGCCGCATTGGGCCTTGCGGAACTGGTTCCAGTTCTGCCCGCCAAGCGTTCCCGCGTCCTTGGCCGCATTATACTTGGTGCTGCACTCGGCCATGGTCAGCGCGCTGGCAGGCGCCGCCAGGAATAAGGTCGCGACGGCAAGACCCGTCAAAGTGGCAAGTCGGTGGATGAGCATGCGTTTTCTCCCTGCGGCGGTTCATGATATGTCCCAGTGCAGCAATAGCGCTCAACGGCTGGTTGCGCCAGATGCTAAGTAGCGTAGAGACAAATTTAGAAGTGCATTCTTTTCTTTAAGGTGATGAATTCGTTGCCGGGACCGTCTCCCCGCCAAGTTCGTCCGGGTGCATTGCACGGAGCGCGCGCCTATGGCTGGTTCCCAGCGAGGACACTGCGTCGAATGACAGCCAGTCAAATCGGCGGCTGCGGCGGACCTGAGCCACCGCTGTCTGGAGCAGCACGATGCGGATTCGGGTTCAAGGCCACACTGCCACAGCCAAAAGGATCCAGATGAGGTTTGAGTTGACGTTTCTGATGCTGCTGCCGCAACAAGGGCTCGGAACTTGAAAATCAACACACTAGCGTGACGTAAAACACACAAAACAACAATTTTCTAAGGATTGGTCGTCCATAATCATACAATGTGATGACGGGGCTTGGGCCATTTTATGGCATGAGATGCTCGGAAAGAACCATCGGGAAGCTGGCGAACATGGCAGGACATTATTTCGGTACGGACGGCATTCGTGGGCGCGCCAACAAGTTTCCAATGACGGCGGAGGTCGCCATGCGGGTCGGCATGGCCGCCGGCCTCTCGTTCCAGCGCGGCAGCCACCGCCACCGCGTCGTGCTCGGCAAGGATACCAGGCTTTCCGGCTACATGATCGAGAACGCCATGGTGTCCGGCCTGTGCGCCGCCGGCATGGATGTCTTCCTGCTCGGCCCGATCCCGACGCCGGCTGTTGCCATGCTGGTGCGCTCGCTGCGCGCCGATATCGGCGTGATGATCTCTGCCTCGCACAACCCCTATTACGACAACGGCATCAAGCTGTTCGGCCCCGATGGCTACAAGCTGTCCGATGAGATCGAGGAGCGTATCGAGGGGATGCTCGACAAGGATATCGAACTGGCGCTCGCCGATTCCGATGGGCTCGGCCGCGCCAAACGCGTCGACGGCGTGCATGACCGCTATATCGAATTCGCCAAGCGCACGCTGCCGCGCTCGATGTCGCTGTCGGGCCTGCGCATCGTCGTCGATTGCGCCAATGGCGCCGCCTACAAGGTGGCGCCCGACGCGCTGTGGGAACTCGGCGCCGAGGTCGTTGCCATCAATGTCGAGCCGAACGGCTTCAACATCAACAAGGAATGCGGCTCGACTCATCCGGCCGGTCTGCAAAAGAAGGTGCACGAGGTGCGCGCCGATATCGGCATTGCGCTCGACGGCGATGCCGACCGTGTCGTCATTGTCGACGAGAACGGAGCGATCGTCGATGGCGACCAGATCATGGCGCTGATCGCCGAATCCTGGCAGCAGAGCGGACGGCTGGCCGGCGGCGGCGTCGTCTCGACGGTGATGTCTAATCTCGGCCTCGAACGCTTCCTCGGCGACATGAACCTGCAGTTGCATCGCACCAAGGTCGGTGACCGCTATGTCGTCGAGCACATGCGTGCCCATGGACTCAATGTCGGCGGCGAACAGTCGGGCCACATCGTGCTGTCCGATTTCTCGACCACCGGCGACGGCCTCGTCTCGGCGCTCCAAGTGCTCGCCTGCATCAAGCGGCATAACCGACCGGTCAGCGAACTGTCGAAGAAATTCGAGCCGGTGCCGCAGCTTTTGAAGAATGTGCATATTTCCGGCGGCAAGCCGCTGGAGGAGGCGCCGGTCAAGGCGGCGATCGAAGATGCGCGCAATCGCCTCGGCAAGGCCGGGCGCCTGGTCATCCGGCCATCCGGCACGGAGCCGCTCATCCGCGTCATGGCGGAGGGCGACGACCCGCAGCTTGTCGAGTCCGTGGTCAACGACATCGTCGAGGTCATTTCGGAAACGCGCAGCGCCGCCTGATCTCCCTCCAACATCGGTTCAAAAGCCCGCCTTGCCGGCGGGCTTTTTTATTGGGTCGCGGCCAGCTCCGCCTGCAGCAACGGCCGCCAGATTGCTCGACTTTTAGAGATTCGTGGTTAATCAATACGGTTAAACGCCTTTTAACCTTTCCGATTCATTATCCACAACTGAGGTCAATCACATTTCGGGCGCGTTCGCCGTTCGAGGGTTCTCAGGGGTGATAAGCATGTTCAACACAGCTAGAATGGCTCTTCTGGCCGCGCTGTTTGCCGGCGTCGGACCGGCATTCGCCGCCGATTTCGTCGAGCCGCCCGTCGTCGAGGAGGCACCGCCACCGGTTGCCTATGAGCAGCCGGCCGAATTCGGCGGCTGGTATATCCGCGGCGACATCGACTATCACTGGTCGAGGTTTCGTGGTGGCGACTACATCACCTACGGTGTGGCGCCCCAGAATCCCGGCAAGTTCGATACAGGCAAGCTGGATGGCGCCTTCTCGGCCGGCGGCGGTGTTGGTTACCAGATCGACGAGCATTTCCGCACCGATCTCACCCTGGACTGGATGAGCAAGTCCAAATTCCGCGGCTCGACCAACGGCTTCTGCGGCCCACAGCAAACGCCTTGCACGTCCGTCGATACCTCGTCCTATTCGGCGCTGCTGCTCTTGGCCAACGCCTATGTCGATATCGGCACCTGGCATGGGATCACGCCTTACGTCGGCGCCGGCATCGGCGGTGCCTGGGTCAAGTGGGATGAACTGCACAACGTGGACAGCGACGGTTCATTTGATCATGCCGGTGGCAAGGGCTGGCGGTTTGCCTATGCTGCCATGGCGGGCGCATCCTACTGCTTGACTGACCGCGTCAAACTAGATGTCGGCTACCGCTTCAGCCACATCAACGGCGGTAAGATGTTCGACTATGCCTCCCTCCCCAATGTCGGCCCCGGCTATGACAAAGGTATCAACGTTCACGAAGTGCGCGGCGGCCTGCGCTACCAGTTCGGCAGGTCGGACTGCGCGCCGCCGGAGCCTTACGTCCCGGAACCCGAGCCGGTCTACACGAAGTAGTCGCTTCGAAATCGAGGAATTCGTCGACCGCCCGGCTGATGCCGGGCGGTTTCGTTTGGCTGCCTAAAGATGCTGCGTTGCCTTGTAACACCGTCCGGCTCGAGGAGCGAAAACGGATCAAATCAATTGCTAACGCCTTGTTATCCTTAACCCGCACTTAACCACTATGGTTAACAATGCTGTCTGAAACGGCGCGCGCGATCGCGAATGCGCCAAGTTCGGGAGCCGGGACCATGACATCCAAATCGCCTGTAGTGCTGGCGCTTGCAGCAATCGTCCTGATGCCGCTGACGCCGGCACTTGCCGCCGACTACGATCCGCCGGTCTATGTCGACCAGGCGCCCGACTATGTACCGGTCGAGGTTGGCTCGGGATGGTATCTGCGCGGCGATGTCTCCTATCTGGTGCAGAAGAGCTTCAAGGATGAGGATTTCGCCTTCACACCCGCGAGCTTCGACGAAAAGGAAGATCCCATCTTTGCCAGCATTGGCTTCGGCTACCATTTCAACGACTATCTGCGCGCCGATCTCAATGTCGGCTATCTTCCCGGCAACAAGATCGACGTCGGCTATAACGACGGAACGACCGTGGCATCGGCGACCCCGAAGAACTATGCCTTCTCAGGCATACTCAACGGCTATGTCGACCTTGGCACCTATGTCGGAATCACACCTTATCTCGGCGCCGGTGTCGGTATCCTGCAGAGCAAGCGTCGCCTGTCGGCGAGCTACTTCACCGACAACGCCGACCCCACCGACGATTTCGTCCGGCATGACAACAAGACCCAGTACTCCTTCGCCTACACGCTGAATGCCGGGCTTGCGTACCAAGTGTCCAAGAACGTCTCGGTCGATCTGGGCTATCAGTATTTTTCCGCGCCAGACGCCGAATATGTGACTGCCGAGAGTCTGACTTCTTTTCCGATCCGCAAAGGGATCAACAATCATCAAGTCAAAGTCGGACTACGCTACGATCTCTGGTAGGCTCGATCGAAGCCGAGGCGTTGACAATGGCGGGTCGCAGGCCCGCCGTTTGCGTTTCGCCCCCGGCAATATCCTGACAGCGACAAAAACTTTCCCCTTGACGCCGAAAGTCTGAACGCATATCGCCATCCGTGGGCCACCCCTCCCCAACGAGGGGCCACTATCTGGAAGGATAGACCACGATGACCACGCATGCGAAGCCCGGATTCCGTCCGGCAAATCCCAATTTTTCCTCAGGTCCCTGTGCAAAACGCCCCGGCTGGTCGGTCGAGGCGCTCAAAAATGCCGCGCTCGGGCGCTCGCACCGCGCCAAGATCGGCAAGACCAAGCTCGAACAAGCGATCGAGCTGACCCGGGAAATCCTCCAGGTTCCGGCGGATTACCGCATCGGCATCGTGCCGGCCTCGGATACCGGCGCGGTCGAAATGGCGCTGTGGTCGCTGCTCGGCGAACGCGGCGTCGACATGGTCGCCTGGGAGAGCTTCGGCTCCGGCTGGGTCACCGATGTGGTCAAGCAGCTGAGGCTCGCCGATGTTCGCAGGTTAGAGGCGGACTACGGCGCACTGCCGGACCTGACCAAAATCGACTTCGACCGCGACGTGGTCTTCACCTGGAACGGCACGACGTCGGGTGTGCGCGTGCCGAACGGCGATTTCATCCCGGCCACCCGCAAGGGCCTGACCATCTGCGACGCGACTTCGGCGGCCTTTGCGCAACAGCTCGATTTCAGGAAGCTCGACGTCGTCACCTTCTCCTGGCAGAAGGTGCTGGGCGGTGAGGGCGCGCACGGAATGCTGATCCTCAGCCCGCGCGCCGTCGAACGCCTGGAAAGCTACAAGCCGGCCTGGCCGTTGCCGAAAATCTTCCGCCTCACCTCGGGCGGCAAGCTGATCGAAGGCATATTCAAGGGCGAGACCATCAACACGCCGTCGATGCTGTGCGTCGAGGACTATCTCGACGCGCTGCGTTGGGCGAAGTCGATCGGCGGCCTCGACGCGCTGGTCACCAGAGCGGATGCCAATGCCGCCGTTCTCGATCGCTTTGTCGGAAAATCTTCCTGGCTCGGCCATCTTGCCGTAGACCCGGCGACGCGTTCGAACACATCGGTCTGCCTTTCCTTCACCGACCGGCAAGTCGCTGCACTCGACGCCGATGGACAGGCTGCGTTCGCCAAGGCAATTGTCTCGGTGCTCGACAAGGAAGGCGTCGCCTACGACATCGGCGCCTACCGCGATGCACCGCCCGGCCTGCGCATCTGGTGCGGCGCGACAGTCGAGACCTCCGATCTCGAAGCGCTGCTGCCCTGGCTCGACTGGGCCTTTGCGGCGCAAAAGGCGTCGCTCAAAGCGGCGGCCTGACTCCCTCCCCCTCGAGGGGAGGGTGGCCCGAAGGGCCAGGTGGGGTCGCCTCCACCCGCTCAACGATCCGCCATCCAGAAAGAAAAAGATTTGGCCGCATCCGGCCGCAACGACCCCACCCCGGCGCTTCGCGCCGACCCTCCCCTCAAGGGGGAGGGACGCCAATCGCAAAGGACCAAGCCAATGCCCCGCGTTCTCGTCTCAGACAAACTTTCCACCACCGCCGTGCAGATCTTCAGGGATCGCGGCATCGAGGTCGACTATTTGCCGGATCTCGGCAAGGACAAGGAAAAACTGCTCGAAGTGATCGGCCAGTATGATGGGCTGGCCATCCGCTCGGCGACAAAGGTCACGGAGAAGCTGATCAATGCCGCGACCAGGCTGAAGGTCGTGGGCCGCGCCGGCATCGGCGTCGACAATGTCGACATCCCGGCGGCGAGCCGCAAGGGCATCATCGTGATGAACACGCCCTTCGGCAATTCGATCACCACCGCCGAGCATGCCGTCGCCATGATCTTCGCGCTGGCCCGCCAGATACCGGAGGCCAACGCCTCGACCCACGCCGGCAAATGGGAAAAGAACCGCTTCATGGGTGTCGAGATCACCGGCAAGACGCTGGGCATCATCGGCTGCGGCAATATCGGTTCGATTGTCGCTACGCGCGGCGTCGGCCTGAAGATGCATGTCATCGCCTTCGATCCATTCCTGTCGGACAGCCGCGCCGAGGAGCTCGGCGTCGAAAAGGTCGAGCTCGACGAACTGTTCGCCCGCGCCGACTTCATCACGCTGCACACACCGCTTACCGACAAGACGCGCAACATCATCGACGCCGCGGCGATCGCCAAGATGAAGACCGGCGTGCGTATCATCAACTGCGCCCGTGGCGGGCTGATCGTGGAGGCCGACCTGATCGCGGCGCTGAAGAGCGGCAAGGTGGCCGGCGCCGGCATCGACGTGTTCGAGGTCGAACCGGCGGACAACAACGCACTGTTCGGCATGGAGAATGTCGTGGCGACGCCGCATCTCGGCGCGTCGACCACCGAAGCGCAGGAGAATGTCGCCCTGCATGTCGCCGAGCAGATGTCCGACTATTTGATCAAGGGCGCCGTTTCCAACGCCATCAACATGCCGTCGATCACCGCCGAAGAGGCGCCGCGGCTGAAACCTTTCGTCAAGCTTGCCGAAGTGCTCGGCGCCTTTGTCGGCCAGGTCACCGAGGATCCGATCAAGGAGGTCGAGATACTGTTCGACGGCTCGACCGCGACGATGAACACGCGCGCGCTGATCAGTGCCACCCTTGCCGGGCTGATCCGGCCGCAGGTCTCCGACGTCAACATGGTGTCGGCGCCGATCATGGTGAAGGAGCGCGGCATCATCGTCGCCGAGGTCAAGCGCGACAAGTCGGGCGTGTTCGACGGCTATATCAAGCTGACGGTCAAGACCGAGCACAGGACGCGCTCAATCGCCGGCACCTGTTTCTCGGACGGCAAGCCGCGCTTCATCCAGATCAAGGGCATCAATCTCGACGCAGAGGTCGGGCAGCACATGCTCTACACGACCAATGCCGACGCGCCCGGCATCATCGGTCTGCTCGGCACGGTGTGCGGCGAGAACGGCGTCAACATCGCCAACTTCCAGCTCGGCCGCAACCGGCCGGGCGGCGATGCCATCGCATTGCTCTATCTCGATGCGCCGTTCCCGGAAAACGTGTTGGCGCAGGTGCGCTCGCACAAGTCGATCGACTCCGCCAAGCGGCTGCATTTCGATGTGGGGATAGCCTGAAATTCGGTCGCCCCGTGTGCAGCAGCACGCGGGGCGGCGGAACGTCGCGGCAAGCGACTTCATTCAGCAGCGGATGCCGCCATCTTCCGTCCGCTGTATTCGGCGAGGCTGATGCCACCGAGCACCAGCGCGAGAGCCAGCGCCTGATAGAGCTGGAATGTCTCACCGACAATCAGCACCGATAGCAGCGTACCGAAGATCGGCACCAGATTGATGAACAGGCCGGCGCGGTTGGCGCCGATCAGCTCGTTGCCCCTGATGTAGAAGATTTGCGAGATGACCGAAGCACCGATGGCGGTATAGAACGCGACCGCCCAGCCGCGGGCATCGGGGACGATGACTTCGCCGGCGGCAATCTCCCACAGGAAGAAAGGCAGCGATGTGACGAGTGCGGCAACCGACAGCGCCAGCATCAGGCTCTGCCAGCGGATGACCGGCTTCAGCCGCAACCCCACCGAATAGAAGGAGTAGCAAAGCACGGCGACCAGCATGATCGCGTCGCCAAAGTTGAGATCCAGCTTGAGAAGCTGGCGCAGGTCGCCATGGCTCGCCGTCACCGCGACGCCAATGATGGTCAGCACGACGCCAGCGATCTGCACCCGGTTCACCCGCAGGCGAAACAGCACGAAATTGGCGATGATGATCACGATCGGTATCGCCGCCTGCTCGATCGAGACGTTGATCGCCGTGGTGTAGTTGAGCGCCGTGTAGAAGATCGCATTGAAAAAGGCGAAGCCGCAAGCGCCGAGCCCGCCAAGCAGCAACCAGTGCCTGCGCACCACCGGCCAGTCTTGGCGTAGCGTTCCCCAGCCGATCGGCAGCAGAATCAGAACCGCCAGCAGCCAACGCAGGAAGACCAGCGTCATCGGCGAGATATGACCGACCGCCAGCTTTCCCGCCACAGAGTTGCCGCCCCACAGCAAGGTGGTGAACAGCAGGAACAGATAGGCGGCTCGATGCATCGTGAGCTCCCGGCCAGGCAGAGGGAATTTGACGGTCGGTGTGGGCGTATTGCGACCGCCAGCCCAAGTAAATGATGTCAAAGGCGAAAATTGTTGTGCCTCGGAGCGTTTTGGGCGGCAAAGAGTGGTCGCGCTCGCCGGGTCTTGACGCTATAGAACGACGTGCGTGCAATTGGACGCTACAAAGTACGCGTCGGAAGGCTTTAATCCTCGCGTCGTGCTTTCCGAAAATCGATTCCGATTTTGGGGGCCGATGCGATAGAGGCCCGTCGTTTCGAACTGTTTCAAGCTGCTCGTGCGGCGTCTCAAGGGAAAAGAAATATGGCCAATGTGGTGGTCGTCGGCTCGCAATGGGGCGATGAGGGCAAAGGCAAGATCGTAGACTGGCTGTCGGAGCGCGCCGATGTTGTCGTGCGCTTCCAGGGCGGCCACAATGCCGGCCATACGCTGGTCGTCGACGGCAAGGTCTACAAGCTGTCGCTGCTGCCGTCCGGCGTGGTGCGGCAGGGCAAGCTGTCCATCATCGGCAATGGCGTCGTCTTCGATCCGCACGCTTTCGTCGCGGAGGTTGCGAAATTGAAGGCACAGGGCGTCGAGGTGACGCCAGACCGCCTGAAAATAGCCGAAAACACCGCGCTTATCCTGTCCTTGCACCGGGAGCTGGACGGATTTCGCGAGGACGCCGCTTCCAATTCCGGAACGAAGATCGGCACGACCCGTCGCGGCATCGGTCCCGCCTATGAAGACAAGGTGGGCCGGCGCGCGGTCAGGGTGATGGATTTGGCGGATTTGGAAACGCTGCCCTTGAAGGTCGACAGGCTGCTGACGCACCACAATGCGCTGCGGCGCGGGCTCGGCCATGCCGAGGTCACGCATGAGGCGATCATGAGCGAGCTGATCTCGGTGGCCGACGAGATCCTGCCCTATATGGACCGCGTCTGGAAAATCCTCGACGACAAGCGCCGCGCCGGCGAGCGCATCCTGTTCGAGGGCGCGCAAGGCACGTTGCTCGACATCGATCACGGCACCTATCCGTTCGTCACCTCGTCCAATACGGTTGCCGGTCAGGCCGCCGCAGGCTCCGGTGTCGGCCCGGGCGCCATCGGCTATGTGCTCGGCATCACCAAGGCCTATACGACGCGCGTCGGCGAAGGCCCGTTTCCAACCGAACAGAAGAACGAGATCGGCGAGTTCCTGGGCGCGCGCGGCCATGAATTCGGCGTCGTCACCGGCCGTAAGCGCCGCTGCGGCTGGTTCGATGCCGTGCTGGTCCGCCAGGCCGTCGCCGTCAACGGCATCAAGGGCATTGCGCTGACCAAGCTCGATGTGCTCGATGGGCTGGACGAGATCAAGGTCTGTACCGGCTACCGACTCGACGGCGAGGCGATCGATTACCTGCCGGCCAGCCAGGGTGCGCAGGCCCGCGTCGAACCGGTCTACGAGACGCTGGAGGGGTGGAAAGGCACCACTGCCGGCGCACGCAGCTGGAACGACCTGCCGGCCCAGGCGGTGAAGTACGTCCGCTACATCGAGGAGCTGATCGGCGCGCCGGTCGCACTCCTTTCCACCAGCCCTGAACGGGACGACACGATACTTGTGACCGATCCGTTTCAAGACTAGTTTCTCAGCCTTTCCGGGCATTGCGGCTGATTTGCGGGGGCCGGCCCAGAAACAAATGCAGGTCGACTGACGTATGGTAGATTTTGTTCCTATTCTGAAAAAGGCGCTCGATAAACTCGGTGAGCCGTCGGCGGAAGTGCGCGCCAAGGTCTATGACAGGGCCCGTTCGTCAATCGCGAAACAACTCGCAGAGAAGGCCACGATGACGCCTTCCGATGTCGACCGGCAGATGCGTGCACTGGAAGACGCCATCGCCAAAGTCGAGCGGGACTATGCCAAGCCTGCGCCGCCACCCGACCCGCTGGCGGAACTGGAGGACATCTTCTCCTCCATCGACCGCAACAAGAACCAGTCCAGCCATATCCGACAGCCGGCAAAGACGGAGCCGGCATGGCAGCCGGCCAAGACCGAGCCGGCAAAGACGGAGCCAGCAAAGACTGGGCCGGCCTGGCAGCCCACGCCCGCCAAGGCGGCGCCGAACTGGCAAAAGCCGCAGCCCGTCGCTCTTTCTCAGGAGCGCGCTGGTCCGCCGCCGTCCGATATGGAACTTCCGACGGCTGACGGCCAAGACGGCGTTTTTCCGGGCGACGACTTTTCCAACGACGGCGGCCCCGCGGAGGACAGGTTCCAGCGGCTCTATCCTGCGGAGCGCAGGCGCAGCTATGGCGGTGTGATCGCCGCCGCCATTGCTTTGCTCGTCATTGCCGGTGGTGGCTATGGCATCTGGCTGAACAAGGATGCGTTCGGCAGCATGCTCGGCCTCGACTCGACCACAGCCGTCGCCACCGAACCGCTGGTAAAACCAGCCCCGGCCAAGCCGGTGGCCGATGCGGCCGTACCGGCCGCCGCGCCTCCGACGGATTCCGGCGAGGGCGCGAAGTTCACGCAGCGCCTGACGCCCGAGGGCCACGAAGTCGATCCCGGCCCCGCGGCCGGGCAGGCGGGCATCGGCGAAGGCGAATCCGTCGCCGCACTGACCACGCCGCCATCGGCCGCACAAGCGCCGACCACCCCGGCACCGGCCGCGCCGGCTCCGGCCGCACCCGCCGACACGCAAGCCACGGCCAATGCTCCAGCAGTCGATGGGTCAGCTGCACCAACTCCCGCAACGCCGCCCGCCAACGGGGCAGCAGCGCCTGCAGCGGCCGCCCCGCCGCCAGCACCGGCAGCGGCACCAACGGCAGTTCCGCCGCAAGCCACGTTGGCCGTCGGCCAGAAGGCGATCTTCTACGAGGAGCGCACCAGCACCGCTCAAGGCTCGGCCGAGCCCGGCAATATCGTCTGGTCGCTGGTGCAGGAATCGCCCGGCGGCGACTTGCCGCCCGAGCCGGCGATCCGCGCCGAGGCGACCATTCCAGGCAAGGATATCCAGTTGCGCATGACGATCCGTCGCAACACCGACCAGACGCTGCCGGCCAGCCATATTATCGAGATGATCTTCCTGACGCCTGACGGCTTCGAGGGCGGCGGCGTCGACAACATCCTGCGTGTCGCCATGAAGGGCTCCGAGCAGGATGCCGGAAGCCCGCTGATCGGCATCCCGGCCAAGATCGCCGACGGTTTCTTCCTGGTTGCGCTCAACGATACCAAGGCGGATGAAGACGCCAATCTGACCTTGCTCAGAGGTCAGGACTGGATCGACGTGCCGGTCGTCTACAAGACCGGGCGGCGGGCGCTGCTCACCATGGAAAAGGGCATTCCAGGCGAGAAGGTGTTTGACGAGGCGCTAAAGGCCTGGCAGACAAAGACGGCGGGGTGAGGTCGGCTCACCAGCCCAACGCCTCTCTGGCTCAGAAGCCCTGGAACAGCATATCGAGCGCGGCCACGATCTCGTCGTGATGCCTCGTCAGATTCAGTCGGCTCTCGCCCAGTTCCGTCGCCGCAACCGTGGCGATCAAATGGGTGGCCATGACCAATTTCCGACCATTGATCTCGAAAATCGGATGGAGCTTTCGCATTGGTGATGGCGCCATCGCAGCCGGCAGAAGCGGGACGACCACCCGGGTCTTGAAATGGTCTAGCAGATCGGCCTGGACGTCGAGGAGATAGCCGCCTTCGATGCTACCCGCGAAGACGTCGTAGCGCGCCATCAGAATTGCCGATGTTCTGCCAGCGGAATACCGTGTTTTTCGACATATTCGTTCCACGCATCTATCGTCGCGCGGTTCTCAAGCTTCCACAGCCGCGTCTTTTCGGCGGCCACGGCCTCGGCGATGCCGGCTTCAGCGGCGCGCGAGACATTCACATCGAGCCCCTTGGCTTCCTTCATGAGCTTTGAGTCGATCGACAGATTTGCCGGCTGGCGAACCGCATTCACAGCTATCTTGCGCATGATCACCTCCACAGTATGCGCATAACATATGCGCATTCCTCTCTAGTCGCAATGACAAGGTGCTTGAACTCGCGAATTACCCCTCCATCTCCTCGCGCAGCATTTCCAGTTCCAGCCATTCCTCCTCGAGCGCTGCCAGTGTGACGCGCTCCTTGTCGAGCGCGGCAATCGTCTTCTGGAACGAGGCCGGGTCGCGCTCGTAATAGGCCGGATCGGCGATGTTGTTCTCCAGCCGCGAGATCGAGGCCGACACCGCCTCGATCTTCTTGGGTAAGGTTTCCAGCGCGAATTTCTGCTTGAACGACAGTTTCTTGGCCGGGCCCTTCGGTGCGGCCGCTTCGTTCCTGCTTGCCGCCGTCGCGTCGCCCGTCTCGGCCTTTGGTCGCGCCTTGCGGTCGTCCAGCCTGGTGCCGCCGCGCTGCGCCAGCATGTCGGAATAGCCGCCGGCAAATTCGATCCAGCGGCCGTCACCATCCGGCGCGATGATGCTGGTCACGGTGCGATCGAGGAAATCGCGATCGTGGCTGACCAGGATCACCGTGCCGGCAAAGCCGGCGACCAATTCCTGCAGCAGCTCCAGCGTCTCCATGTCGAGGTCGTTGGTCGGCTCGTCGAGCACAAGCAGGTTTGCCGGCCGCGCCAAAACGCGGGCGAGGATCAGCCGCGCCCGCTCGCCGCCCGAAAGCTCGCGCACCGGCGTGCGCGCCTGTTCCGGCTTGAACAGGAAGTCTTTCATGTAAGAGACGACGTGGCGCTGCTCGCCATTGATGACGAGGTTCTCGCCGCGCCCGTCGGTGAGATACTGCGCCAATGTCTCCTGCGGGTCGACGGCTTCGCGCTTCTGGTCGAGCGTGGCGATCTCCAGATTTGTGCCGAGCCGCACCGTGCCCGCGTCCGGCTTCAATTCGCCGGTCAGCATCTTCAACAGCGTCGTCTTGCCGGCGCCGTTCGGCCCGACCAGACCGACGCGATCGCCGCGCTGGATTCGGGTCGAGAATCCCTTGACCACGGTCAGATCGCCAAAGGTCTTCTCGATGTTCCTGGCTTCGATCACCAGCTTGCCGGATTCGGCGGCGTCGCTGGCTGTCATCGTCGCCGCACCCTCGGCGCCGCGATGACCACGAAAGCGCTGGCGCATGGTCTGCAACTCACCGAGCCGGCGCATGTTGCGCTTGCGCCGCGCTGTCACGCCATAGCGCAGCCAGTGCTCCTCGCGCACGATCTGGCGACCGAGCTTGTGCTGCTCGCGCTCTTCCTCCTCCAGCACCGTGTCGCGCCATTCCTCGAAATAGCCAAAGCCCTTGTCGAGACGGCGGGTCTGGCCGCGGTCGAGCCAGATTGTGGCGCGTGACACGCGCTCGAGAAAACGGCGGTCATGCGAGATGACGACCAGTGCCGAGGAGGTGCGGGCAAGCTCCTCCTCCAGCCATTCGATGACCGAAAGGTCAAGATGATTGGTCGGCTCATCGAGGAGGAGAATGTCGGGCTCCGGCGCCATGACGCGGGCGAGGGCGGCGCGCCGCGCCTCGCCGCCGGAGAGGTCGTTCGGCCGTTCCTCGCCGGTCAGGCCGAGATGCTCCATCAGATAGGTGGCGCGGTAGGGATCGTCGGCCGGCCCGAGCCCCGCCTCGACATAGGCGCGGACAGTCGCAAAGCCGTCCATGTCGGGCATTTGCGGCAAGTAGCGCACGGTCGCCGAAGGCTGGCGGAAGACTTCGCCGTCCTGCGGTTCAATCAGCCCGGCGGCGATCTTGAGGAGCGTCGACTTGCCAGAGCCGTTGCGGCCAACCAGGGCGATCTTGTCGCCAGCAGAGGCCGTCAGGGCGGCACCGTCGAGCAGCGGCGTGCCGCCAAAGGTCAGCTTTATCCCGTCGAGATTGAGAAGCGGCGGCGCCATGTCAGCTTTCTGGGCTCAGCTTTCCGGAAGAGGGTAGGGATGCGCGAGCAGCAGCGCGCGGCCGCTGGCCAGCGCGATTTCGAGCCGGCCATTGACCTCGTTGGAAATGGTCAGCGACGAGCCGAACGCAACCTCGACATGGTCGAGCGGCCATTTGGCGCCGGTGACGCTCAGGCCGGCGAGATCGGAGAAGCCGAGCACCGAAAACAGCGTGCCGTCGGCATAGTCGAAGCCAGTCTTTCCCGGCAGCAAGGGAATGCCTTCCTGTACGCCACTGGTCAAAAGCACTTTCGTCCCGCCTTCCGCCAGCCGGACGCTCAGCGCCAGATGCAGGAAGATGTGGTCGGTACGTTTGCCGCCGAAGGCGCCTGCGAGCACAAGGCTGGTCGCACCGCGTTCGAGCGCGGCGGCGATAGCGAGTTCACCGTCGGTCTTGTCTTTTTCGGCAGGAAACACCTGCCGTGGCACGGCGGCCAGATCCTCCGGCAACTCGGCAGGCACGGAATCGAAATCGCCGACCCAGAGTTCCGGCCTCAGGCCCAGCATACGGGCATGGCCGATGCCGGCGTCGGCGGCGATGACGCGCGAGCCTTCGACCTGGCGGTCGAGCAGCGGTGTGCGGATGAGATCGCCGCCAAGCAGGATGGTGAATGTGCTCATATCTCGTGGCCCTTACCAGCCCTGCCCCGGAAACGGAAGATGAAACGGCAGACGAAACGGAAGGCTGGGCTTTGGATGCCCGGCAAACTTCCGCTTGCGCAGCACTTCGGCCGGGCCTATGTGTCGCAACGCTCTAACGGGGTGCCGGACGCGATTTTCGCGGACCGGCTGAGAGGCAAGACTGCCAACCCGCTGAACCTGATCCGGTTTGTACCGGCGGAGGGATTAGACGTTTCGGACAGCCCGACGCCTCAATTCCTTTCAACGCGAACGAAGGAGGCGCCGATGCGCAGTTTTTTCCACTCTCTTGTCTCAATTGTCCTGCTTGCGGCATCCGCGGTCGCCCTGCCGGGGCAGGCATCGGCACAGGATAGACTGACGGTCTATACCTATGAAAGCTTCACCGCCGATTGGGGTCCGGGACCGGCGGTGAAGAAGGCCTTCGAGGTCGAATGCAGCTGCGTCGTCGAATTCGTCTCGGTCGCCGACGGCGTGGCGCTGCTCAACCGTGTGAAGCTGGAAGGCGCCGCGACCAAGGCCGATATCGTACTTGGCCTCGATACCAACTTAACCGCCGACGCCAAGGCAACCGGCCTGTTTTCGCCGCACGGCGCCGTCTCGGGCGTCAATGTACCGGGCGGCTGGAGCGACGATATTTTCGTGCCGTTCGACTATGGCTATTTCGCCGTCGTCTACGACACCGAAAAACTGAAGAGCCCGCCGAAGAGCCTCAGGGAATTGGTCGAGGGCGATGCCGGAGAGAAGATCGTCATCCAGGATCCGCGCACCTCGACGCCGGGCCTTGGCCTGCTGCTGTGGGTCAAGTCGGTCTATGGCGACAAGGCGCCGGAAGCCTGGGCCAAACTCAAGGCGAAGGTGCTGACGGTAACGCCGGGCTGGAGCGAGGCCTACGGCCTGTTCACCAAGGGCGAGGCGCCGATGGTGCTGTCCTACACGACCTCGCCGGCCTACCACATGGTCGCCGAAAACACCGAGCGCTACCAGGCGGCGTCCTTCGAGGAGGGCGAATATCTGCAGATCGAGGTTGCGGGGATCACCACCAAGGGCGCGAAGAACCCGCTGGCGGAAAAGTTCATTGCCTTCATGACCGGACCGAAATTCCAGGATGTCATTCCCGAAACCAACTGGATGTTCCCGGCCGGCAAAACCGACAAGCCGCTCAACCCGGCGTTCGACAAGCTGGTCAAGCCGACCAAGACCTTGCTGTTCAGCCCGGAAGACGTCGCGGCCAACCGCAAGGCCTGGGTCGATGAGTGGCTTGCGGCGATGAGCAGGTAGGGCTCAAGCCTCGTCGGATGTTTGCGCCAAGCCACCCCCCTCCGGCCTGCCGGCCATCTCCCCCTCAAGGGCACGGCTATCGCAGATGGAACGCCGAGGCTTTCGCTCTACGACGTACCCCCACCCCTAACCCCTCCCCACAAGGGGGAGGGAGACTTCCGTTGGCACTGACCTCGGCAAATTGTCTGCCTTTCGGCGCCAAAAGGGGAAGTAAGGGCATGCGGCAGCGTTCCCTCCCCCTTGTGGGGAGGGTTAGGGTGGGGGTCCAACTTCGTAAGAATCCAAATGCGATAGCCCTGCCCTCAAGGGGGAGATCGGCAGCTTTGTCGCCTCTCCTCGTCCTGCCACTTGTGAGATTGGCGAAGGCGGCTGAGTGCGCAATCTCCCCCCTTGAGGGGGAGATGGCCGGCAGGCCAGAGAGGGGTGGGCTCGGCCTTTGCCAGGTATTTCCTTCGATCTACGCCTGTCGTAGTGTCGGGTAGCGCGACATGCCTACGCGTCATCCGGCCGATCCCCGCGTCACTGCCGGCATCGTCGCGCTCGCCGCCATCGCGCTGCTGATCGGCGGTGCATTCGCCGGGCTCGTCGTCGAAGCCACACGCGACCTGTCCGGCGCCGCCTCCGCTTTCGATTCCTATCTCTTGCGCGTCGTCCGTTTCACGCTCTGGCAGGCTCTGCTGTCGACCCTGCTCTCCGTCGCACCGGCGCTGTTCGTCGCGCGCGCCCTGTCGCGGCATCCGCGTTTTTTCGGGCGAGGCTTCATCCTCCAGCTTTTCGCCGTGCCGCTGGCGCTGCCGGCCATTGTTGCCGCACTCGGTGTCTTGGCGCTCTATGGCCGCGCCGGCTATTTTGCCGGCACGCTCGGCGCGCTAGGCGGCCAGAGCTGGCCCGGCATCTATGGCCTGTCGGGCATACTCGTCGCCCATGTCTTCTTCAACCTGCCGCTGGCGGCGCGGCTGTTCCTGGAGGCGTTGCAGACCGTGCCGGCTAACCAATGGCGGCTGGCGAGCCAGCTTGGCATGGGTGCTGCGCCGGCCTTCCGGCTGATCGAATGGCCGCCGCTGCGTGCGGCCTTGCCGGGCGTTGCCGGGCTCGTTTTCATGCTGTGCATCACCTCCTTCACCATCGTGCTTACGCTCGGCGGCGGGCCGCGCGCGACGACGCTCGAGGTTGCCATCTACCAGGCGCTGCGTTTCGACTTCGACCCGGCGCGGGCGGTGACGCTGACCCTGCTGCAGATTGCCCTGACCTTCGTCGTCGTGCTGGCCTTGACGCGGCTTGGCGCCAATATGACCGGCGACGCCAATCTGCCGGTGGCGCCGCGCCGGTATTTTTCAGCCGGTGCGGCCGAGACCGTGCTGAACGCATTGGCGATCGGGCTCGCACTGCTATTTGTCGCCGGGCCGATGGCGGCCACGCTGGCGGCCGGGCTTGGCGCCGATCTCGGCCGCCTGGCCGGCGAGAGCGCGGTGCGGCAAGCGACGGCGACCAGTGCCGTGCTCTCCCTCCTGTCGGCGCTGCTCTCTGTGGCGTTGTCGCTGTCGCTGGTGATGGCGCGCCGGGCGCTGGCGCTCACCCGGCGGAGCGGCAGGAGGACGCTGCTCGAACACCTGGCCGACACCGGTGCGGGGTTCGTCCTGGTGGTGCCGCCCATCGTCATCGGTGCCGGCTGGTTCTTGCTCCTGCGCACCGTCGGCGATGTCTTTGCGATCGCCCCTGTCATGGTCGTTGCGGTCAATGCAGTGATGGCGATGCCGTTCGCCATCCGCGCCATCCGCCCTGCCTATGACGCGGCGAGCGAACGCCACGAACGGCTCTGCGCACAGCTTGGCATCTCGGGCTGGAACCGGTTGCGGCTGGTCGACTGGCCGTCGCTGCGGCGGCCGCTCGCCACCGGCTTCGCGTTCGCCATGGCGCTGTCGCTCGGCGATCTCGGCGTCATTGCGCTGTTCGGCAGCGATTCCGTGCAGACCTTGCCCTATCTGCTGCTGGCGCGCATGGGCAGTTACCGCACCGAGGATGCCGCCGGCCTGGCGCTGCTGCTCGGCCTTGTCTGCCTGGCGCTGGTGTTGGCCGCGGACTGGCTGGGAAGGAGGGAGAAATCATGATGCCGATCAGCCCGGAACGGTCCATTTCGGTGGAAAAAGGCGCGGCCGTGCGGCTCGATAATGTCTCGTTCAGCTATGGTGAAACGCCGCTTATATTCGATGTCGATTTCCCGGTGTCGGAAATCACCGCCATCATGGGGCCGAGCGGTTCGGGAAAGTCGACGCTGCTCAATCTGGTGGCCGGGTTCGAGACGCCGCGGTCGGGCCGCGTGCTGATCGGCGGCGCCGACGTCAGCACTGCGCCGCCATCAGCGCGGCCGGTATCGATGGTGTTCCAGGAAAACAACCTGTTTGCCCATCTGTCCCTCGAGCAGAATGTCGGGCTCGGCCGCTCGCCTTCGCTCAGGCTGAGCGAGGCTGACCGCGCCGCAATCGCCGCAGCGCTGAAGCGCGTCGGTCTTGCCGGCAAGGAAAGCCGGCTGCCGCGCGAACTCTCCGGCGGCGAGCGGCAGCGCGTCGCGCTCGCCCGGGTCCTGGTGCGCGACCGGCCGGTGCTGTTGCTCGACGAGCCGTTCGCTTCGCTCGGACCGGCACTGCGCGACGACATGCTCGACCTGGTGGCCGACGTCCATTCGGAGCAGCGCATGACGGTGCTATTCGTCACGCACCAGCCGGACGATGCGCGCCGTATCGGCCAAAACATGGTTTTCCTGGATGGTGGCACGGTTGCCGCGACGGGCACCGCGGCCGATTTTTTCGTCGGGTCTGGACCGGAGGCATTCCGACGCTATATCGGCTCGGGTCCGTTTGCGGCTGGATCACGAGATGTTGCCCGGAAGCGGACATAATTTATGGTCAAACCGGCGGAAGGCGAAGCGGCGCTTGCTTGCCATGGTCGAGGTAGTGTGGCTAGGTCCGCCAGGAGCTGGTCCGGCTTAGACCGTGATTTGCCCTTGCTGCCTCGTATCTGTCGGACGCACGAAGGACGCCATAGCACTTGACTTTGCGCGTGATGCTTTTCGGAAATCGCGCCCGATTTTCGCGGTCACGTGCCAGGACTTGAAAGGAAGCCGATCTGCCGACCGGCATCGACAATCGGAGGGTGAAACCGCTGGCGCGCTTTCTGGCGCTGGCCGGTCTTGCCGTGGCGCTGGCAAGCTGCCAGATGTTCACGCCTCCCGACGTGCAGGAATCGGGCTTCCAGCCCTCCGACAAGCCGATCACGGTCGACAATGTCGCCGCCAACAGCAAGCTCGCCCAACTGGCGAAGGCGCAGCACCCGCGCATCCTCGCCACCTATGGCGGCGAGTATTCCGACCCCAAGCTCGAGCGCATGGTGGCCAAGGTCGTCGGCAGACTGACCGTGGTGTCGGCCAACCCGACCCAGACCTACCGCATCACCATCCTCAACTCGCCCAACGTCAATGCCTTCGCGCTGCCGGGCGGTTATCTCTACATCACCCGCGGGCTGCTGGCGCTGGCCAACGATTCCGCCGAGCTGGCCGCCGTCATTGCGCATGAGATGGGCCACGTTACAGCCAACCACGGCCTGCAGCGCCAGCAGCTGGAAGCCGAGGAGGGGTTGGCGACCAAGGTTGTTTCGGATGTGCTCGGCGACAACCCGACGGCCAAGGCGGCGCTGATCCGCGGCAAGCTGAGGCTGGCCCAGTTCTCGCGCAATCAGGAGCTGGAGGCGGACGCCATCGGCATCAAGTCGATCGGCGAAGCCGGTTTCGACCCCTACGCCGCCGGCCGCTTCCTGCAGTCGATGTCGGCCTATACCGATTTCCGCTCGATCAGCGGCGCCACCGACGCCAGCCTCGACTTCCTGGCGACGCACCCCAACACGCCGCAGCGTATCGATCTCGCGCAGCGCCACGCCCGCCAGTTCGGCGCGCCCGGTGTCGGGTCGCGCGACCGCGATTCATTCCTTGCCGGCGTGGACGGGCTGCTTTACGGCGACACGCCGGAGGAAGGCTATGTGCGCGGCGAAACCTTCCTGCATCCTGGCCTCGGCGTGTCGTTCTCGGTGCCCAACGGCTTCATCATCGACAATTCGGCGGCGGCGGTGACGGCCACAGGCCCGGGCGACATGGCGATCCGCTTCGACGGCGTTTCGATCGACAAGAACCGCTCGCTGACCGACTACATCCGCAGCGGTTGGGTTGCCGGCCTCGACGACAGCAGCGTGCGCCAGGAGACGATCAACGGCAACGAAGCGGCAACCGCGCATGCCGGCGCCGATGGCTGGCAATTCGACATTGCGGTGATCCGCGCCGGCGGCCAGGTCTACCGCTTGCTGACTGCTGCGCCGTCGGCCAGCACCTCGCTGAGCACGGTGGCGCGCTCGGTCAGCGGCTCGTTCCGCATCCTGAGTGCTGCCGAGAAGGCAGCACTGAAGCCACTGCGTATCCGCATCGTCACGGTGCAGCCCGGCCAGACGATGGGCTCCCTGGCCGCACAGATGGTCGGCGTCGACCGCAAGCTGGATTTGTTCAGGGTGCTCAACGCGCTGTCGCCGGGTGCCGCGGTTTCGGCCGGCGACAAGGTGAAGATCGTCACCGACAAATAGCAGGCGACGCGATTCAGGCTGCGAGAAATTCCGGATTCTGCTTTACCAGCGCCGCCTTGAGCTTTTCCATGGCGCGCGCCTCGATCTGCCGGACACGTTCCTTGGAGATGCCGAGCGTCTCGCCGAGCGCTTCGAGCGTCGCGCCCTCGTCGCTCAGCCGGCGTTCCTCGATAATCCTGAGCTCGCGCGCATTGAGAGCGCCGAGTGCCGTCTTCAGCCACACCGAGCGGCGTTCGACGTCGATCGTATCGCCGACGACCTCATCGGGCAGCGGGTCATCCGAAACCAGGAACTCCATCCGCTCGGTTGCGCCCGCATCGTCGGCTAGCGGCGTGTTGAGCGAGCTGTCCGGCGCCGAAAGGCGGGAATCCATCATCGCCACATCGGCCTCCGATACCCCGAGAGCCGCCGACACTTCGCGGTAGAGCGTGGCATTCGACGTCTGCTCGGCGCCGTTTGCCAGGCGGGCGCGCAGACGCCGCAGGTTGAAGAACAGCGCCTTTTGCGCCGAGCTGGTGCCGCCGCGCACGATCGACCAGTTGCGCAGGATATAGTCCTGCATCGAGGCGCGAATCCACCAAGTCGCGTAGGTCGAGAACCGCACCTCGCGCTCGGGTTCGAAACGGGCCGCGGCCTCCAGCAGCCCGACATGGCCTTCCTGGATCAGGTCGCCCAGCGGAAGGCCGTAGTGGCGAAACCGCGACGCCATGGAAATGACCAGCCGCATATGCGCGACGGTGATGCGGTGCAGCGCGTGCTGGTCATTGTTTTCCTTCCAGCGCAGCGCCAGGAGATGCTCTTCGTCACGTTCCAGATAAGGGGCTTTCATCGCCGCGCGAACCATGGTCCGTCCTGCACTGTCTTCCATCATGCCGCGCTCCTGCTTCAGGCGTTGCGGTGCGATCGAATCGTGAGTTGGCGCCGATGGTTGAAATGGCGGCGCCGCGCCCTACAACAGCGAAGAACGTGCCATGCGGGGGAATGTTCCCCCGGACTGTCATGTCGATTGCGCTGTTCCAGGCGATTCGCCACCGGCCTTGACTCAGCCGGATGGCGCCGGAAGATGCTGGTTGAGAATTGGATTTCAAGGGCGCGGGATTTTTGAAATTCAGTTTCTTATTCTGGCATCGCGCATCTGTCATTTTCCGGCACTCGCAATGACGCCGGACACCGGCCAAGGACGGATCACAGAAAAATGAAATGGCTCAAATCGCTCATCATCGCCGGAACGCTGCAGGTTCTGGCCATCGCCGCCGGTCACGCCGGCGCCAATCTCGACCAGATCAAGCAGTCCGGCGTCTTCAAGGTCGGCACAGAAGGAACCTATGCGCCCTTCACCTATCATGATGCTTCCGGCGCGCTGGTCGGCTTCGACGTCGAGATCGCGCGGGCCATCGCCGAGCGCCTCGGCGTCAAAGCCCAGTTCCTCGAAGGCAAATGGGACGGGCTGATCGCCGGTCTCGATGCCAACCGCTACGATGCCGTCATCAACGAGGTCGGCATCACCGAGGCGCGCAAGGCCAAATATGCTTTCTCCGATCCCTACATCGCCTCCAAGGCGGTGCTGATCGTGCGCGGCGACAACACCGACATCAAGGGTTTCGCCGATCTCAAGGGCAAGAAGGCGGCGCAGTCGTTGACTTCGAACTTCGGCAAGCTGGCTGAAACCAACGGCGCCGAACTCGTCGGCACCGACGGCTTCGACCAGTCGATCCAGCTGCTTCTTACCGGCCGCGCCGACGCCACCATCAACGACAGCCTGTCCTTCCTCGACTTCAAGAAGCACAAGCCCGACGCCAATGTGAAGATTGCCGCCCAGGAAGAAAACGCCGACTATTCCGGCGTCATCGTGCGCAAGGGCGATCCGGAACTGGTGGCCGCCATCAATAAGGCGCTGGCCGACATCAAGGCCGACGGCACCTACAAGAAAATCGCCGACACCTATTTCGGCCAGGACGTTTCGAAGTAAAACGGCTTTCTCGTGTGGGCCGAATGCCGGCCCGCGTCGTTCGTATCGCGGCGAGCTGTCTTTCGACGGCCCGCCGCTTTCGCGTGATATGAGCGACGGCAATCTGGCAAGGAGGAGCCTTCGTGCCGCACTGGCTGCAATTGATGCTGGAATCCCTGCCTACGCTGCTGTGGGCTGCACTGATCTTCACCGTGCCGTTGACGCTGCTGTCGTTTGCATTCGGTCTTGTCCTAGGACTGGTTGTAGCGCTTGTCCGGCTGTTCGGTCCCAAACCGCTGGTCGCCGTGGTCCGCTTCTACGTCTGGATATTCCGCGGCACGCCGCTTCTCGTGCAACTGTTCCTTATCTTCTACGGCCTGCCATCGGTCGGCATCCTGCTCGACGCCTTTCCAGCAGCACTGATCGGCTTCACCTTGAACATCGGTGCTTATTCGTCGGAAATCATCCGCGCCGTCATCGGTTCGGTGCCCAAGGGCCAGTGGGAAGCGGCCTATTCGATCGGCATGACCTGGGCCCAGGCAATGCGGCGCACCATTCTTCCACAGGCGGGCCGCGTCGCCGTGCCGCCGCTGTCCAACACCTTCATCTCGCTGGTCAAGGACACTTCGCTCGCCGCCGCCATCACGGTGCCGGAGATGTTCCAGGCAGCGCAGCGCATCGTCGCCACCACCTATGAGCCGCTGATCCTCTATGTCGAGGCAGCGGCCCTCTATCTGATCATGAGCTCCGTGCTGTCGGCCTTGCAGGCGCGGCTGGAAACGCGGCTCAACCGTTATGGCGGCTTCCTGGAGGCGCGCGCATGATCGGCCTCACCAACATCGAAAAGCGTTTCGGCGACAATCTTGTGCTGAAGGGCGTGACCGTCACCATCGAGGAAGGCAGCGTTACGGCGCTTGTCGGACCGTCGGGCGGAGGGAAGAGCACGCTTTTGCGCTGCATCAACCTGCTCGAGCTCCCGACTTCAGGCACGGTACGGATCGGCGACGATGCACTCGAATTCCGCCCCGGCGGCAGGGTCTCGACCAGGGATATCCAGCGGCTGCGGCTGCAGACCGGCATGGTGTTCCAGAATTTCCAGCTGTTTCCGCATCGCACCGCGATCGAGAACATCATGGAGGGGCTGGTGACGGTGCTGAGATGGCCCAAGAAGAGGGCGCGCGAACGGGCGCTGGCCCTGCTCGAAAAGGTCGGCATGGCGCACAAGGCCGATGCCTGGCCGGCGACGCTGTCAGGTGGCCAGCAGCAGCGCGTGGCGATTGCCCGGGCTCTGGCGCCTTCGCCGAAAGTCCTGCTCTGCGACGAGCCGACCTCGGCACTCGATCCGGAACTGGCGCAGGAGGTGGTCGATGTGCTCGGCAAGCTCGCCAGCGAGGGCACGACCATGGTGATGGCGACGCATGATCTGCGGCTCGCCTCCAAGATCGCGCGGGAAGTGGTGTTCCTCGATGCCGGCAACATCGTCGAACAAGGGCCGGCCGCGGTGCTGTTCAGCAATCCGGAGCGCCAGCGGACCAAGCGGTTCATCGCCACGCTGAAGCACGAGGCGGAAAGGGAAGGCGGCGGCGAAGGTTAGATATGCCTCGTCGCCGGTCAGCTAAGACAAAAAAACCCGGCGCAAGGCCGGGTTTTTTGTGAATTCGAAGACGAGAAAAGCTCAGGCGGCTTCTTCCTGCTCGGCTTCCTCGTTGTCGGCCTTGGCGCCGCGCTTGGGACCCTTGTTGAGGTTCACCTCGATGAGGCGGACCGCTTCGGTCTCCGACATTCGGTTGACGGCCGCGATCTCGCGGGCCATGCGGTCGAGGGCCGCCTCGTAGAGCTGGCGCTCGGAATAGGACTGCTCCGGCTGGTTATCGGCGCGGTAAAGGTCGCGCACCACTTCCGAGATCGAGATCAGATCGCCGGAGTTGATCTTGGCATCATATTCCTGGGCACGGCGTGACCACATGGTGCGCTTGACGCGGGCGCGGCCCTGCACGACCTTCAGCGCGCGCTCGACATAATCCTCTTCCGACAGCTTGCGCATGCCGATCGAGGTCGCCTTGGCGACCGGCACCTTGAGGCGCATCTTGTCCTTCTGGAAGTCGATGACGAACAGCTCCAGCTTGTGGCCCGCGACTTCCTGCTCATCAATCGAGACGATCTGGCCGACACCATGCGCCGGATAAACGATGTATTCGCCGGTCTTGAAACCGTGGCGCGCTGCGGTGGACTTCTTCTGCGGGGTGATCGTTGCCATTACGCCCTGAACTCCTTGTTGTGGTACCGGCATCGTGCCGGCCCGAACTCGTGCGACCGGGGTGACCGGTCCTTAGCCACACAACGATGAACTCACCGGAAAGGCCAGGACCGGCAAATCGCAACATTGCGACCGCCTGCCCCAGATCGCTCTGGTCCGGATTGAGAAATTCACCTTTCAGTGATTTGGGGCGTTTGCGCCATAAATCGACGTTGTGTCACCGGCATGTTTGGCTCATATAGCACAAAAAGTCGGAAGAATCAAGGTTTTGCTGCACGCGCGAAGGCCGCGCGCCGTCGCCGCCTGTCAAGGCAGTTAATGTATCACGTCTGTTACGCGGCGTCAGGCCGCCGCAGCCGGCAGGCTCGTCAGTCGCCTTCGCCGGGCTCCGGGGAGAAATATTTCTCGAACTTGCCAGTTTCGCCATCGAAATTTTTAGCGTCGGCCGGCGGCTCCTTCTTGGCGGTGATGTTGGGCCATTTCTCGGCATATTCGGTGTTGATCTGCAGCCATTTGTCGAGACCCGACTCGGTGTCGGGCTTGATTGCGTCGGCCGGGCATTCCGGTTCGCAGACACCGCAATCGATGCACTCGTCCGGGTGGATGACGAGCATGTTCTCACCTTCGTAGAAGCAGTCGACCGGACAGACCTCGATGCAGTCCATGTATTTGCATTTTATGCAATTGTCGGTCACGACATAGGTCATTGGTCGGCTCCGGGACGTCCCATTTTATTGGGCTTTTTTGGTGAGGTAACGCCTTTGTCCGCTGGTGGCAAGGGCGGCCCCTGCCAGCGGTGCCGCGGTTTCCGGAATGGAATTCCGGAAGGCCGGCAAAGCGGGCGTTCGACCTTGCTCAATCGTCGCCGAGCAGGTGGTCGGTCTGGCGGCGTTCCTTCTTCGTCGGGCGACCGCTGCCGGCCTCGCGCAACGGCGGCACCGCATCCGGAAGCGCCTCGCCCTTGGGCGCGGGGGGCGGCGACATGTCCTCGTAGAGCAGGCGGGCCTCTTCGGCTGGGCCACGCCGTACGCCGGTGCCAAGGACTTTCCAGACGAAGATCCGCCGCTCCAGCGTGATGGTCAAAACGTCGCCCGGC
Organism: Mesorhizobium sp. M0898; assembly: GCF_040319695.1. Taxonomy (NCBI): domain Bacteria; kingdom Pseudomonadati; phylum Pseudomonadota; class Alphaproteobacteria; order Hyphomicrobiales; family Phyllobacteriaceae; genus Mesorhizobium; species Mesorhizobium sp. M0898. The sequence goes on from NZ_JAMYOE010000002.1 coordinate 367,994, forward strand.
CGGACCGTGTCGGAGGCCTGCGCTGCTTTGTCGCGATTGATGCGGACACGTCCGGCGACGACCAGCCTGGCTCCCAGCGTGCGCGATTTTACCGCGCGCGAGAAGAACAACCACTTGTCGATGCGCTGGCGGGCATCAGTGACCATTGGACGAGCAGCTTACTTCTTCAGCTGGTCGCGCAACGCGGCGAGCTTGGCGAAGGGCGAGTCCGGGTCGAAGCGGACGGGGCGTTCCTCACGCGGCTTTGGCTGGAAGGCGGGTTTTGCGCCTTGGGCGCCGCCTTTGCCGTCCTGCCGGCCAGCCTTCCAGTCGGGCCGGTTTTCGCGCCGGTCCGGGCGTTCACCTTGCGGCTTGCCGGCGCGCTGCTCTGCCGCCTCGCCTTGCGGCCTGGGCTTGAACTTGCTGCGATCGAAGCGTGGCTTGCCGGCGCCGTCGCGCTGGTCGTGGCGCCCCTGACGGGCGGGCCGGTCGCCCGGCGTCGCTTGCCCGCCGGCATCTGTCGGCGCATCGCTGCGGCTGTCCGGCGCAGCTTGACCACTGCGCGCGCGATTGTCCCGATGATTGTCCCGGGGGCGGTTGTCATGCTGGCGATGACGCGGGCGCTGGTCGAAACGACCCTGCCGCCACAACAGGACAGGTTTTGGCTCCTCGGCTTCTGGAGCAGCTTCGCCGGAGACGGCTTCCGTCGTTGCTGCAGGTTCGGCCGGCGATGCTTCCGTAGTTTCGAGAACCGGCGGCTCTGCCGGTGCCGCAGCCTCAGTTTCCGCCCCAGGTTCCGCCGTTGGCTCGGCCGCTGGTTCCGCAGGCGCTTCAGCAGTCGCCTCCGCGGCGGGCCGGGTCTCTAGCGTGACTTCTGCCGCAGCTTCAGGGGCTGGAGCTTCCGCGACAGGCTCTGCCGTCGCTTCGGTCACAGCTTCGGCTGCCGCCTCCGCAACAGGAGCCGCATCCGACACAGGTTCCGAAGCCTCCGCCGGCGGCTCTGCCGCGGCAGATGCTTCCGCCATCCTCGCCTGCTCGACTCGCGCAGCCTCTTCCGCCGCCTGCTTTGCAGCGGCAGCTTCACGCGCGGCATTGTCCTGTGCTTCGAGCCGCGCCTTGACCTCGGCCGCCGGTTTGGCATCGGCGCGATAGCCGAGTCCCTTCAGGATTTCCTCCATGTCGTCGGCGGTGGCGCCGAGAATCGACATCATCGGCGGCGTCACCATGAAGGACTGGCCGTCATAGGCGCCGTCGGGGCGAGGGCCGAGGCCCGGCTTCCAGTTGGTCGCCGGCCGGATCAGGTCGGCCAGCCGTTCGAGAATATCGACGCGTACAGCACGCCGGCCAAGATTGCGGTAGCCGGCAAGCTTGTAGAAGGTCTTGTCGAAGGTCGGATCGATGACCACCGAGGTGCGGCCGGAGGCCAGTGCGTGAACGACATCGCCGAAGCCGGGCTTGTCCTTGCCGTCGTTTCTCAGCGCCCACAGCAGCGTTATCAGCCCGGCCGGCGCCGGTTTGATCAGCGCCGGCACGAAGACATGGTAGGCGCCGAAGCGCACTCCGAGACGGCGAAGCGCCGCGCGGCCTTCCTGGTCGAGCGACTTCATCTCGTCGGCGATGTCGCGACGGTTGATGAGGCCGAAATGCTCGACAAGCTGGAAAGCGATGCCGCGGCCGATGCCGGTGATCTGCTCGGCATTCTTGAGATCGACCAGCGGCTTCAGCAGGGATTCGATCTGGAAGTTGACGAAGCGCTCGGCGCGCGCCGCAACCTTGTCGCGTGCCGGGCCGGTAAGTTGCTCGTCGGCCAGCAGAACCAGACGCGGCTTCAAAGCGTCTTCGCCGGCGACCAGCGTGCCGATCGGCGCGCCGATCCAGCGCAGCGTGCCATCCGAACCCAGCGCGATGTCGCCATTGGCCGAGGCGCCGAAGCGCTCGGCCCGCGCCTCGAACTCGGCGGCAAGCGCCTTCTGCGCCGCCGCCCGCACCGCCTTGGCGTCTTCGCCGCCGGCGCTCTGGTCGGCGGTGAAGCGGAAACCTTGCAACTCGCCGACGTGATGGCCTTCGACGAGGACGGTTCCGGTTGGGCTGATTTCGGCTTCAGGCATCGTGTTTTCTCTAAGGCGCCGCATGAGGACGGAAGTCCTGCGGTCTACAAAACGTTTCGTCAACCGCTCATGCAGCGCATCCGACAATCTGTCTTCGATTTCGCGCGTCTTTTCCTGCCAGTGTGCCCGATCGGCCAGCCAGCCGGGCCGGTTGGAAACGAAGGTCCATGTGCGGATCTGGGCAATCCTGTGCGACAGCGTGTCGATGTCGCCTTCGGTTGTGTCGGCACGGCGCACCTGCTCGGCCATGTAGTTCTCGTCGACATGGCCATGCCTGGCAAGGTCCATGTAGATGGAGGCGATCAAGTCGGCGTGCTGGGCCGGCGCGATCTTCCTGTAGTCGGGCAGCGCGCAGGCTTCCCAAAGCAGCGCCACGCGCCTGGCATCGGTGGTGAGTGCCCGCACGTCCTCGTCGCGCGACAGATGCTCGAGCGCCTGCGCGTCCACGGCCGGCAGCGCGCGCGTCAGGCCTTCGACCGGGGCGTTGGTCTCGATCGAGCGCTTCAGCGCATCGAGGCTGGCGAAATCGAAATGCGCGGTACGCCACTGCAGCACTTTCACCGGATCGAAATCATGCGCCTCGATCTTGTTGACCAGTTCATCATCCAGCGGATCGACCTGGCCGGTGACGCCGAAGGTGCCATCGCGCAGATGCCGGCCGGCGCGGCCGGCAATCTGGCCGAGCTCGGCCGCCGTCAGGTTGCGGTACTGGTAGCCGTCGAATTTGCGGTTCTGGGCGAAGGCGACGTGGTCGAGGTCGAGGTTGAGGCCCATGCCGATGGCGTCGGTGGCGACGAGGTAGTCGACGTCGCCCGACTGGAACAGCGCCACCTGGGCGTTGCGGGTGCGCGGGCTGAGTGCGCCGAGCACGACGGCGGCACCGCCCTGCTGGCGGCGGATCAGCTCGGCGATGGCATAGACCTCGTCGGCCGAAAAGGCGACGATCGCCGTGCGCCGCGGCAGGCGGGTCAGCTTCTTCGAGCCGGCATAGGCAAGATGCGACAGGCGTGGCCGGGTCACCACCGACACGCCCCGCAGCAGGCGCTGCAGGATGCCGTGCATGGTGGCCGCGCCCAGCAGCAGCGTCTCCTGCCGGCCGCGCAGATGCAGGATGCGATCGGTAAAGATGTGGCCGCGTTCGAGATCGCCGGCGAGCTGGACCTCGTCGATGGCAACGAAGGCGGCGTCGGTCTCGCGCGGCATCGCTTCCACGGTGCAGACCGAGTATTTCGCGCCAGCCGGCTGGATCTTTTCCTCGCCGGTGATGAGCGCCACCTTATGGGCGCCGACCTTCTCGCAGACGCGCGTATAGACCTCGCGGGCAAGCAGCCTGAGCGGCAGGCCGATGACGCCGCTTTCGTGCGCCACCATGCGTTCGATGGCGAGATGGGTCTTGCCGGTGTTGGTCGGGCCGAGCACGGCCGTCACGTCTCGACCCGACAGGATCAGCGGTTCAGTGTGTTTCGGATGGATGTTCATCGGCCTGGAAATAAGGCTCTCTGCCTCGCATTGTCGGGAGCGCGCCCATATTGGCCGCGTATGACAGGCGACACATAGGGATTTCGGGCGCGAAGCGAAAGCGGAATATGCCGAGGGCAGGCCGATTGATTGGTTCGAAGCCAGAAAATCTGTTCCCGATTAACAGTTGGAACGAGTCTGGAACGAATCAGCGACGAATCACTGACTCGCGCTGATTCAGGGTTTGTTCACGGCTACATCTGGGTTTTCTGCCGGCGTATCTCACCACATGCTGAATCACGGAAACTGGCCCGATTTATGCAAGCGGCATCCAAGCGAGCACTGCGGTTAACCTTTTGCCGGCGAATGGTCGTGGCCGGCCAATCTGCTTCGCACAACGTTATGAAATTATTGATGTTTCCTAACGCGCTTTAATCATTTCGCGGGTGTTTTCAGCTCTCGCCGTTAACGTTCCGCTCAAAGCCGGAACGAATCGGCGACGAATCAGAGATAGCCGAAGTTTCTTGGTTTGTTCACCGCAACATGTTGTGTTGTGAACAGCTTTTCCACCGAGAATCCACAGGCTGCCGGGCGGCTTTTGCACAAGCTGCGAGTTTGCCGTTAACCTTTGCGTGCCGGATTGGGGCAGCGTGCTGCATCGAGATCTTGCAACGGGAAGACCGCTATAGAAACGGGCCGTTTTGCAGGCCCGTTCGTCCAAGCGCGGATCTGTCTCAACGTAAAGACAAACGATCAGGCGACGTACTGGCCGCCATTGGCTGATATGGTCGAGCCGGTGATGAAACCGGCATCGTCGGAAGCGAGGAAGACGACGCAGCGCGCGATCTCCTCCGGCTCGCCGAGACGGCCGACCGGGATGTGCGGGATGACGCGCTCGTTGAGGACCTTCTCGTCCATTGCCTTGACCATCTCGGTGGCGATGTAGCCGGGGCAAATGACGTTGACGGTGATGCCGGCGCGCGCGCCTTCCTGGGCCAGTGCCTTGGTGAAGCCGATATCGCCGGCCTTCGAGGCCGAATAATTAACCTGGCCGACCTGGCCTTTCTGACCGTTGATCGAGGAGATGGTGATGATGCGACCGAACTTGCGGTCGCGCATGCCGCCCCACAATGGATGCGTCATGTTGAAGACGCCGGAAAGGTTGGTGTCGAGGACCTCTTTCCATTGCTCGCGGGTCATCTTGTGGAACATCGCGTCGCGAGTGATGCCGGCATTGTTGACCAGCACCGAGACGGGACCGAGATCGGCTTCGATCTGTTTGATGCCGGCGGCGCAGGCCTCGTAGTCGGCGACCGACCATTTATAGACCGGGATGCCGGTCGCGGCCTTGAACTTTGCCGCCGCTTCTTCATTGCCGGCGTAGTTTGCGGCGACCGAATAGCCGGCGCTTTTCAAGGCGACCGATATCGCCGCGCCGATGCCGCGCGACCCGCCTGTGACGATTGCTACCTTTGTCATATGTCCTCCCGGGAAATGCAGATGACTGAGCGTTGAAGCGGTGGGGTTTGCCCTCTATTCCCTACTCGCTTTGCGCCAGCATCCTATTCGTATCGCTTATCTCATCACAATGCTTCCACGCACATGGCAACACCCATGCCGCCGCCGATGCACAGCGTGGCAAGGCCTTTCTTGGCACTTCTGCGGCGCATCTCGTAGACCAGCGTGTTGAAGATGCGGGCGCCCGAGGCGCCGACCGGATGGCCGATGGCGATGGCGCCGCCATTGACGTTGACGATGGCCGGATCCCAGCCCATGTCCTTGTTGACGGCGCAGGCCTGCGCGGCAAAGGCTTCGTTGGCTTCGACCAGATCGAGGTCGCCAACCGACCAGCCGGCCTTGGCCAGCGCCTTGCGCGAGGAGGGGATCGGTCCCGTCCCCATGATCTGCGGGTCGACACCGGCGGTCGCCCAGGAAACGATGCGCACCAGCGGTGTGATGCCGCGCCTTGCGGCTTCCGCTTCGGTCATCAGCACCACGGCGGCGGCGCCGTCGTTGATGCCGGAAGCATTGGCAGCAGTTACCGTGCCTTCCTTGTCGAAGGCGGGCCTGAGCTTGGTCATGGCATCGATTGTCGCGCCGTGGCGGATGTATTCATCCTGGTCGACGACGGTGTCGCCCTTCCTGCCCTTGACTGTAAAGGCAACGATCTCGTCCTTGAATTTCCCGGCTTTCTGCGCGGCCTCGGCCTTGTTCTGGGAAGCCAGTGCGAACTGGTCCTGGTCGTCGCGGGTGATCTGGAACTGGCGGGCGACGTTCTCAGCGGTGTTGCCCATATGATAGCCATAGAAGGCATCGGTCAGGCCGTCCTTGATCATGGTGTCGATCAGCTTGAAATCGCCCATCTTGACGCCACCGCGCAGATGCTGTGCATGCGGAGCCATCGACATCGATTCCTGGCCGCCGGCAACGATGATCCTCGCGTCGCCCTGGGCGATCTGCTGCATGCCGAGCGCGATGGCGCGCAAGCCCGAGCCGCAGAGCTGGTTCAGGCCCCAGGAGGTCGCCTCCTGCGGTACGCCGGCAGCCATTGCCGCCTGCCGCGCCGGGTTCTGCCCTTGAGCCGCGGTCAGAATCTGGCCGAGAATGACCTCGTCCACCTCCTTGCCGTCGACGCCGGCACGGACCAGCGCTTCCCTGACGGCGACGGCACCCAATTCATGGGCTGGGGTGTTGGCGAAGGCGCCGTTGAAGGAGCCGACGGGCGTGCGCGCTGCACTGGCGACAACGATGGCGTTGGAAGCGGACATGTTCTTCTCCAGGCTTTCGGGGAACGATTTCGGGTGTCGTCGGGGACTTTTCTTGCCCTTTCCACAACCCGAGTCAAACCCGAAATGGGCATGGCGTCCCACTCCCGCAAGCATGCCGCCCGTCGCTGCGACGGCGGCCCGTCCGTGCTGCGCAGCATAAAATGTTCCCGCACTGCACAAACTGCTTGGATTCATGGCGCTTTTGCGCATATCCTTTAAAAAGGCGCAATCGTTACCGGCGGCTTACTTAAGCTGCCCGGTGTCCGGGGAGGATGCAGATGGCCGCAAAAGACGAACCTATTGTTATCAAGAAATATGCCAATCGCCGTCTCTACAATACGGGCACCAGCACCTATGTGACGCTCGAGGATCTCGCTGAAATGGTCAAAAGAGGCGAGGACTTTACTGTCCAGGACGCCAAGACCGGTGACGACATCACGCATCCGGTACTGACCCAGATCATCTTCGAGCTGGAGAACAAGGACGGGCAGAACATGCTGCCGATCCCGTTCCTGCGTCAGCTCATCGCCTATTATGGCGACCAGATGCAGATGATCGTGCCGAGCTTTCTCGAGCAGTCGATGCTGGCCTTCTCGAAGGAGCAGGAGCGCTTTCGCGAGCAGATGAAAGATGCCCTCGGCAAGTCGCCGATGGACATGATGAAGATCGCGACACCAATCAAGGTGCTGGAGGAGCAGACGCGGCGTAACATGGAAATGTTCCAGAACGCCATGCGGCTGTTCACGCCGTTCCCGCCCGCGGGCTCGGCGCCGGCAGCGGCGCCGGCCGAACCGGCCAGGAAGGAAACACCGGAAAAACCCGACGACCTCCAGGAGCTGAAGGAGCAGATCGCCGCGATGCAGCGCAAGCTCGACACGATGTCCTGACTGCCGGCTGGCGAAGTGCAGCGTCGGAACTTCCTTCAGGTGCTGCTGAGACTTCGCAAGCAGCGCGGCTAGACTAGAGCTGCTCCGGCAGCGGTCCCTGGTAGCGGGCGCGTGGCCGGATCAGGCCGTTGCTCGTCACCTGCTCCACGGCATGCGCGGCCCAGCCGACGCTGCGGCCGAGCGCGAACAAGCGGAACGGCGCATCGGACGGCAAACGGAGACCGCGCGTCAGCGCGGCCAAAGCGAAATCGACGTTCGGGCGCATGCCCGTTGCCGCAAAGGCCGCATCGCAAAGCCGTAACAGCCCATCATCGACATCTATCGCGGCCAGCAACGGTTCCGCACGCGGATCGCCGTCGGGATAAAGCGGATGGCCAAATCCGGGCAGCGGCCTGTCGTGACCGAGCCAGCGTCCGACAGCCGCGTCCGGCCCCAATCTCTGCGCATCTTCCGCCAGCATCATGACCGCCTCCGCGGCGCCGCCATGACGCGGCCCGGAGAGCGTGGCGAGGCCGGCAAGCAGGCAGGCCGAAACAGGTGCGCCGGTGGACGCGGCGACCCGTGCGGCGAAGGTCGATGCGTTCAATTCGTGATCGGCCAACAGTACCAGTGAGCGGCGGATCAAGTCTGCGCCGGCCGCATCGAGCGACCATCCCCGCGCCAGCCTTTCGTGCACGGCACCAGTTCCGGGAATCGCGCCGAGCGCCTGGGCCAAAGCGGCGATGGCGCCGGCCGCATCGTGGTTGAGCGAAGCCGATCTTCGGCCGAGCGAAGGCCGGCCGTTGGCCGCCAACGCGGCCAATTCCGCGAAGGCAGCCGGCCGGCCAGTTGCGCCGTTGCCATGGCGGCTCGCCGAGACGAACGACACCGGTGCGTCAGATGCCCAAAGCAGGTTTGCCGTCTGCTCCAGCGTGGCAGCCTCGCAGAGAGCAACCGCATCCTGGCCGCGATAGACAAGGCGGCCATGCAAAACGGTCGAGATCGTGGTGGCGATCGCCGGCTCACCCCAGGCAATTGCACTTTCGGCGATTGCCTGCGGATTTCGGCCACGAGCCCGGCGACTCGCCAGCGCCGCGATGTCGTCGGCGCGATACTGGCTGCGGCGTGGATCCGCCCGGTCCGGCCGCACGCCGATGCGCCCGCGGCTGACATAGGCATAGAGGGTCTGGGCTCGCACCTTGAGACGCTTCAGGGCTTCGTCCCGCGTCAGCCACTCCGTCATGTCAGCCTTGTCATGTTGATTCCATTGATCAAGATTGATGGTCCAGTCACCAACCCTTATCTACCACCCGGAAAGGGTCAAGGAGAAAACCGATGGCGAATGGGCTCGATGATGTTGTGGCGGCGGAAACGGTGCTCTCCGCTGTCGACGGTCTTGGTGGCCGCCTGACCATCCGGGGCCATTCGTTGCCCGAACTGGCAGGTCGCTGGAAATACGCCGAGGTGGTTCATCTGCTGTTCGACGGCTTTTTCGACGATCTTCCCGACGGCAGGGAGCTGGCGAACGCGATCGGTCGGGCGCGCAGCGAAGTGTTCGAGCAGATCAAACCCTTGCTGCCGTTTCTCACATCCGTCGATATCTACAGCGCGATGCGCGCCGGTATTGCCCTGCTGCCGGATGGTGACAAATTGTCGGACGCGCTGCGGCTGGTTGCGGCACCTGCCGTGCTGACGCCGGCCTTGCTGCGCTTGCAGCGCGGCGAACGCCCGATTGCGCCCGATAGCAAGGCCGATCATGCCGCCGACATGCTGCGGATGCTGACCGGCATTGCGGCCTCGCCTAAATTGGCGAAGGCGCTCGATGCCTATTTCGTGACGGTTTGCGACCATGGCCTCAACGCATCGACCTTCGCCGCGCGCGTGGTCTCTTCAACGCAGGCCGGGCTTACTTCGGCGGTGCTGGCCGGGCTCGGAGCGCTCAAGGGGCCGCTGCATGGCGGCGCGCCAGGTCCGGTGATCGAGATGCTGGATGCGATCGAGGCGCATGGCGACGCCGCCGGCTGGCTGCGTAGCGAGATCGCGCGTGGCCGCCGCATCATGGGCTTCGGGCATCGCATCTATCGCGTGCGCGATCCGCGTGCCGACGTGCTGAAAGCGGTGGTGCGCCAGCTCGGCGCCAGGGGCGAAAGCGGCCACCGGCTGGCCTTTGCCGAAAGCGTGGAGCAGGCGGCGCTCGAAGTGCTCCGCATCGCCAAGCCGTCGCGCTCGCTCCAGACCAATGTCGAGTTCTTCACAGCGCTCCTGCTGGAAGCGGCGGGCTTTCCGAAAGAGGCGTTCACCAACGTCTTTGCTGCCGGGCGCGTCGCCGGCTGGATTGCCCATGCGCGCGAGCAGCAGACGAGCGGACGGCTGATCCGGCCGCAGTCGCGCTATATCGGGCCGGTGCCGGACCTCGTCGCCTGAGGATTTTTCCCTCGCATACTTGCGAAAACCGGTCGCAACAGCCGGTGCCGAACACCTCTCTCGTCGGGACGAGAGAGGTCTACATGACAAAAATTTCATGTCATTGCTCCACACATCCGCTGTTCTTGGGTGACAGAGAGCCTATATGTTGCAGTGCAGCATGGTTCACGGGAGCCCGCCTCGAAAGGAATAAAGCCGCCTTGACCGCCAGAAAAACCGCCATCGTCACCGGTTCCACCTCGGGCATCGGCCTGGCCATTGCCCACGCGCTCGCGGCCGAAGGCTGCAACGTCGTCGTCAATTCCTTTTCCGACACCGCCGACGATCACGCCATCGCCGACGCGATCGCGAAGCACCACGAGGTGAAGACCGTCTACGTCAAGGCCGACATGTCGAAGCCGGCCGAGTGCCGGGCTTTGGTGGCGAAGGCAGCCGAGGCATTCGGCTCGGTCGACATCCTGGTCAACAACGCCGGCATCCAGCATGTCGCGCCGGTCGAAAGCTTCCCGATCGAGAAATGGGATGCGATCATCGCCATCAACCTGTCATCGGCCTTCCACACCATCGCAGCCGCCATCCCGTTGATGAAACAGGCCGGTGGCGGCCGGATCGTCAACGTCGCCTCGGCCCACGGCCTTGTCGCTTCGCCGTTCAAGTCGGCCTATGTCTCGGCCAAGCATGGCATTATGGGCTTGACCAAGACTGTCGCCCTGGAGCTGGCGCGCGACAAGATCACCTGTAATGCCATTTGTCCGGGCTATGTGCTGACGCCGCTGGTCGAGGCGCAGATCCCCGACCAGATGAAGGCCAACAAGATGGACCGCGAGACGGTGGTCCGTGAGGTCATGCTCGACAGGCAGCCTACCAAGGAGTTCGTCACCGTCGAGCAGGTTGCGGCGGCCGCGGTGTTCCTATGCTCGGATGCGGCGGCGCAGATCAACGGCACGCACATCTCTGTCGACGGCGGCTGGACCGCTTAGTGAGGCTTCCAGCGGTCAAGGGCCACGCCATGCCGAAAAACGGCAAGGCGGAAGAGCCAAAGAAGATCAATGTCGCGCTGCAAGGCGGCGGCTCGCACGGGGCGTTTTCCTGGGGCGTGCTCGATCGGCTGCTCGAGGACGGGCGCCTCGACATAACGGCGGTTTCGGGCACCAGCGCCGGCGCCATGAATGCCGTGGCGCTGGCCGACGGCTTTGTCCGCGGCGGTGTCGAGGGCGCGCGGCGGAAGCTCGACGATTTCTGGCGTGCGGTGGCGGCAAAGGGCCGCTTCAGCCCGGTACAGCGCATGCCCTGGGACGTCGCCTGGGGCAATTGGTCGATCGAGAACACGCCCGGCTATTTCCTGTTCGATACGATGTCTCGGGTATTTTCGCCCTATGTCGCCAATCCGCTCGCAATCAATCCGCTGCGCGACGTGGTCGAACGTGAGATCGATTTCGACAATGTGCGCGCCTGCAAGTCGATGGAACTGTTCATTTCCGCTACCAATGTCGAGACCGGCCAGTTGCGGGTCTTCTCGGACGGCGAGATCGACCTCGACACAGTGATGGCGTCGGCCTGCTTGCCGCAATTGTTCCGTGCCGTCGAGATCAAGGGCGTGCCCTATTGGGATGGCGGTTATGGCGGCAACCCGGCACTGTTCCCGTTCTTCAAGACGGCGGCCACCGAGGACGTGCTTTTGGTGCAGATCAATCCGGTGGTCCGCGAGGGAACGCCGAAGAGCGCCAATGAGATCCAGAACCGCATCGACGAGATCACCTTCAACGCCGGGCTGTTGCGCGAATTCCGCTCGATCGCCTTCGTCAAGGAACTGATCGCCGCCGGCCGATTGCCGCACGGCGAATATCGCGACATCCGCATGCACCGCATCGATGCCGACGAAGCGTTCAAGGATCTGTCGGCATCGTCCAAGGTCAATGCCGAATGGGCGTTCCTTGCCTATCTGCGCGACCTCGGCCGCACCGCAGCCAGTGATTGGCTGGAAGAAAATTATGACGCCGTCGGCAAGCGGCCGACGATCGATCTGTCCGGCGAACTCGACGACGGCTTGAAGCCTTTGCGCGGGCCGGCGCCGGGTCGGCGGGTCAAGGAGTTTCTTGCGGCGCGCAAGCAGCCCTAGGCCGCCCGCCGTCCGGCCTAGCTGCTTCGCAAAGCAGATGGCATTCGCAATCTGTCCAATCATCCTGACACTTGCTGCCATGCCGCTGTTTTGGCAATCAACAGCCGATGCTGCGGCCGCATCTTTGCGGACAAAGCAACAATCCATCAACTTTTCTGACTATATTGCGATGCAACTTTGAGGTAGAAGCGCGCTTCGCCGATCACGGCAATTTGAATACGGCCTCGCGCGCACCCATATCGGCGACGCGCCCCAAGTAGAAGATGCGGCCTGGCCGAACCCCGCGCACTGGAAAAAATGACGATGCCGAAATTCAGGTTTCACAAGCTTGCAGCCATTGTTGTGCTCATCGGGTTCGCCGGCTGGATGGCGACAGGCGAGTTCTCGTCCGTCGGCAGCGCGTCCGCCGACAACAAGCCCAAGGCAGGAGAGGTCGAGCAGCCCAAGGCAGCCGACGCAGGCAAGCCCCAAACTGGTAAACAGGGGGCTGCCAAGCCGGGGACCGCCGAGGCGGAACAGCCCAAGGCGCCGTTGCGCACGGTCGCGGTCATAGCCCCGCCGCGGCGCACCTATGCACGCGCTATCCGCATTTCCGGACTGACCGAAGCCGACAAGCGCGCCGTCCTGGCGACACGCGTCGCCGGCGTCATCGACAAGCTGCCGGTCAAGCAGGGCCAGCACGTCAAGACCGGCGACCTGATCCTGATGCTTGCCGCCGAGGAAAAAATCTCGGCGGTCGACAATGCCAAGCAGCTTGTCGTGCAACGTGAGGCAGAGCTGGCTGCGGCCCTGGGGCTGATGAAAACCGGCAATCTGCCCAAGTTGCAGCTCGACACAGCCCGCTCCAACCTGACGCTGGCCAAGTCGCTACTGGACGCAGCGCAAGCCGAACTCGACCGCAACGAGGTGAAGGCGCCCTTCGACGGCGTTATCGACCGGGTACCGGTGGAGCTTGGCAGTTCCGTGATGCAGGGCGGCGAGGTGGCGACCATTCTGAAGCTCGATCCGGTGATCGCCCGCGGCGAAGTCAGCGAACGCGATCTCGGCTATCTGAAGATCGGCGACAAGGCCGATGTGCGTCTGGTCAGCGGCCAGAATGTCGAGGGCACGGTGCGCTACATCAGCCGCGATGCATCTTCGGCAACCCGTACCTTCCGCGTCGAAGTCGCCATCCCCAACGCCGATGGTTCCGTACCGGCCGGCATGACGGCAGAAATTGCGCTCAGCGCCCAGCCGACCGACGCCGTCATGCTGCCGCGCTCGGTGGTGACGCTCGGCGACAAGGGCGATCTCGGCATTCGCGCCGTCGACAAGGACGACAAGGTCGTGTTCTTCCCGATCGACCTGGTCGACGACACGCCGACCGGCCTGGTGCTCGGCGGCATTCCGGCCGACGCCCGCATCATCGTCGCCGGCCAGGAACTGGTGAAGGAAGGCGAAGTGGTCAAGCCGGTCGAAGCCGACCAGGCGACCATTCAAAAGCTGTTGGGCGAAGCGACGACCGGGACGCAGTAATCATGGACATCGTCAAACTTGCAATCAGCAATGCCCGGCTGACCATTTCGGTCCTGGTCTTTCTCATCCTTGCTGGTGCGGTCGCTTACCAGTCGACGCCGAAGGAAGCGGAACCCGACGTTCCGATTCCGATGATGTATGTCAGTCTGATCTACCAGGGCATCTCGCCGGAAGACTCCGAGCGCCTCCTGCTGCGGCCGATGGAAGCCAAGCTGAAGAGCCTGAAAGGCCTCAAGGAGATGCGCTCGGCCGCCTTCCAGGGCGGCGGTTATGTGCTCGTTGAATTCCAGCCACAGACGGATCTCGCCACGGCGCTGCAGGACACGCGCAGCAAGGTGCAGGACGGCAAGGCCGACCTGCCGCAAGCGGCTGAGGAGCCCGTGGTCTCCGAGGTCAACATCTCCGAGTTCCCCGTCCTGGTCGTGACGCTGTCGGGCGAGGTGCCTGAGCGTGTGCTGACGGCGGCGGCGCGCGAGCTGCGCGACCGCATCGAGGAAGTGCCTGGCGTGCTCGAGGGCTCGCTGCAGGGTGCGCGCGACGACCTCGTCGAAGTGGTCATCGATCCGATGAAGCTGTCTTCCTACGGGCTGCAGCTCGACCAGTTGATCGGTGCGGTCGGCGCTTCCAACAGTCTTGTCGCCGCCGGCAACATCGAAGGATCCGAGGGCAAATACGCGGTCAAGGTGCCCTCGCTTATCGAGACACCACAGGATGTGGCGGCGCTTCCGGTCGTCGCCGGCCCCAATGCGGTGGTGCAGGCCAAGGACATTGCCACCATCCGCTCCACATTCAAGGACGCCGAGACGGTCACCCGCCTCGACGGCAAGCCGGCGATCGCCATCGAGGTGAAGAAGCGCATCGGCTCCAACCTGATCGATACGATTGGCAAGGTCAGGGAGGTGTCCGACGCCTTCATCAAGACGATGCCGGAGGGCATGCACGTCACCTACACGCAAGACAAGTCGGTCTTCGTGAACCAGTTGCTCGGCGACCTGCAGAACCACGTGATGATCGCCGTCATCCTGGTGTTCATCGTCATTCTCTACGCGCTGTCTGGCCGTGCCTCGCTGCTGATCGGATTGGCCATCCCCTCGTCCTTCCTGATCGGCATCCTGTTGCTGGCAATGATGGGCTACACGATCAACATGATCGTGCTGTTCAGCCTCATCCTGGCGGTCGGCATGCTGGTCGACGACGCCATCATCGTCACCGAATTCGCCGAGCGACGCATGAGCGAGGGCATGCCGAAGGAGCAAGCGTTCGCGCTTGCCGCCAAGCGCATGGCCGGCCCGGTCATCGCGGCGACGATGACGCGCATTGCCGCCTTCTCGCCGCTGTTGTTCTGGCCGGGCATTATCGGCGACTTCATGAAGTACATGCCGATCACGCTGATCGTGACGCTCTCGGCCTCGATGCTCTATGCGCTGGTCTTCGCGCCGACGCTGGGCGCGATATTTGCCAAGGCGCCGGCCCATCACCCCGACGACAATCGCGACGGCTGGTACATGGCCGTGGTCAAGCAGGCGGTGCATTATCCCATCACCGTGCTTGTCCTCACTGTGGCGCTGTTGTTCGGCGTCGGCTACGCCTATTCGAAATTCGGCGCCGGCGTCGAATTCTTCCCGAATGTCGAGCCTGACTACGGCCTGCTCTACGTCCACGCCCGCGGCAATCTTTCGCTTGCCGAAATGGACTCGGCCACCAAGACCGCGGAAAATCGCCTGCTCGGTTGGCCGGGCGTGAAGTCTGTCTATACCCGCGTCGGCAAGACGCAGGGCGGCGGCCAGGATGTTCCGGAAGACGTGGTTGGCGTGATCCAGTACGAATTCGTCGACTGGCGCGAGCGTAAATCGGCGAACTCAATCCTGGACGAACTGCGCGGCGTTATGGCCGGCATTCCCGGTGTTGACGTCGAGGTTCGCGTGCCGGAAGCCGGCCCGCCTACCGGCAAGCCGATCCAGATCAGGCTTTCGGCCGTCGATCCGAAGGGCCTTGACGACAAGGCCCGCGCCGTCGCCGCGCGCATAGCCAAGGTGCCCGGCGTCATCGATATTTCCGACGGCCTGGCGCCGCCCGGCGTCGACTGGGCGCTCGAGGTCGATCGCGCCAAGGCGGCGCAGTACGGCATCAGCCCAACCGCGGTCGGGACGGTCGTGCAATTGGTGACCAACGGGCTGAAGCTCAGCGAGTACCGGCCCGCCGGCGCCGACGATGCAGTCGACATCAGGCTGCGCCTGCCCGAGGATCGGCGCACGCTGTCGACGCTCGACGAACTCAGGGTGCAGACCGCGCAAGGCTCGGTGCCGATCTCGAACTTCGTCGTGCGCAAGCCGGAGCCGACGGTCGGTTTCCTCAACCGCATCGACGGTGCGCGAACGGTCGTCGTCCAGGCCAACGTCGCCGCCGGCGCCCAGGTGGCTGCCGTCCAGCAGGAGGTCACCAAAGCTGTCGCCGACATGAACCTCGGCAGCGGCATTCGCTGGAAGCTTGCCGGTTCGAATGAGGACAGCGCGGAGGCTGGTGCCTTCCTCAGCAAAGCCTTCGGTGCGGCGATCTTCCTGATCTTCATCGTGCTTCTGGCGCAGTTCAACAAGTTCACCAGCGTCTGGCTGGTGCTGTCCTGCGTGGTCATGGCGACGATCGGCGTGTTCCTCGGGCTGCTGCTGACGGGAGAGGCATTCGGCATCGTCATGTCGGGCATCGGTGTCATCGCGCTGGCCGGGGTGGTGGTGAACAACAACATCGTGCTGATCGACACCTATGACCGGTTGCGCGAAGAGGGCTGGGACAAATACGAGGCCGTTCTGCAGACCTGCCGCGAGCGTGCCCGCCCGGTGGTGCTGACGGCGGTGTCGGCGATCCTCGGCGTGCTGCCGATCGCCTTCGGCCTCGGCCTCGAAATCTTTCATCACGAGACGACGATCAACGCGCCGTCGACGCAATGGTGGATTTCGCTGTCCTCGGCGATCGTCTTCGGGCTGTCCTTCGCCACCGTGCTGACGCTGGTGGTGACGCCGTCGATGCTGATGGTGTTCACTCGCGCCAAGGTCAAACCCGGTGCGCGTCGGGGCTGGTTCAGCCGCCTGTTCGGGCGTCGCAAGGCCGAAACCCCGTCGAAAGGCCTGGACGCCGATCTGGGCGCCGAACCGGCGATCGCCTTCCCGAAGGCCGCCGAATAGAGTCCGGATCGCGGTCCTGATCAAGCAAGGCCGCCCGGGAACAATGGGCGGCCTTCTGCATTGTTCCGTCATTGCAACCTCAAAGCGAGGATTTTCTGATGACGATCAGCACCATTCTCATCATTATCCTTATTCTTATTCTGATCGGCGCGGTTCCGGCGTGGCCGCATTCGCGGTCCTGGGGTTACGGACCATCAGGCATCGTCGGCGTCATCCTGATCGTTGTCCTGGTGCTGCTGTTGATGGGCCGGATCTGAGCGCAACCTTCCTCCCCGACCAGCGGCGGATGACCGTGAGGCCATCCGCCTTTTTTTTGGTTTGTTGTCAGGCAACTTTTTGCGTCGTTTTGATCGTGGCGATGCCGATATCCTCGAGCGCTTTCGACACTGCATTTTCCAGCGGCGTGTGCGGGATCGTACCGATAACGCTTTCCAGCCTGCCTGAAACCAGCCGGTGCGGCTCGAAGCGGAGATAGGACATCGAAACGATCTCGCGCCACATCGCCACGAACGGGCCGCCGGCACGCAGCACCCACCACGGCATCGACGTCAGTTTCAGCGAGCGCCCGAGCGCCTTCTCCGCGGCCGCCTTGATCTGCAGGTCGGTCACCGCATGGCCGGGAAAGTTCAGCGCCTCGTAGAAGCCGAGTTTGTCGAGATTGTCAGCCAGCCCGACGAAGGCCTTGGCCAGGTCGGGCAGATAGGCCCATTCATGCACGAGATCGACCGGCCCTGGGGCGGTATAGACGCCCTTGGTCATCTTGGCGGCAACAACCAGATCGAACCACGATCCGCTGCCGGTGCCGCCGAAGAAATCACCAGCGCGCAGCAGGATCGTGCGCACCAGACCCGCGTCGGCCTCGCGGCGAAACAGATCTTCCATGGCGACGCGGATACGGCCCTTTTCCGTCGTCGGGCGAAACGGCGTGTCTTCGGCGATCACCGCCGGCATCTGCGAGCCGTAATAGTAGACGGTGCCCGGGAAGAGATGCAGCGCGCCGTTCGCCCGGCAGGCAGCCATCACATTCTCGGCCATCGGCAGGCATTTGCTCCAGTCGGTGTAGAGCGGGTTGAGGCCGTTGAAAATGATATCGACGCCTTCGGTCGCGCGGATCAGCGCAGCACGGTCGAGCGCGTCGCCGGCGATCGCCGTGGCGCCTTTGAGCTCGGCCGGCACCTTGCCGCTGCGGGTGATGGCACGGACATCGTAGCCGGCATCGATGAAGGCCTTGGCCACCGTGCGGCCGAGGCGGCCATTGGCGGCGGATTTCCTCTACGAAGAGTTCAAGCGCTATTCGGCCGGTGCGGGCTCGGCAGCGAATTCGGCGCGGTGAGCGAGGCCGGCCATCAACAGCACGACGACCAGCAGCCCGGACAGAGCGACGAAGATCGGGCCGAAGCTCGAGTGCTCGGCGATGAAGCCAATCGCCGACGGCGCCACCAGAATGCCTGAGTAACCCATTGTGGTGACGACGCTCATGCCGGTGCCGGACGCCATGCCCTCCTGGTTGCCGGCGGCCGAAAAGATGATCGGCACCATGTTGGCAATGCCGAGGCCGCAAAAGGCAAAGGCGGCAATGGCCAGCCAAGGCGAGGGAGCCAGCCCGGCCACCAGCATGCCGGCAGCAGCGGCAAGGGCCGAGGCGCGCAACGTCGTAACGGCACCGAAACGGTTGCGGACGCCATCGCCGAGAAAGCGCATAATGGCCATGACGCCGGAAAAGGCGGCATAGGCCAGGCCTGCGATGGCAAGATCGGCGCCGAGCTCCTGCCTGAGATACAGCGCCGCCCAGTCGAGTACCGCACCTTCGGAGATCATTGTCAGCAGCGCCATGAGCCCAACCAGATAGACCAGCGGGTTTGCCGGCAGCGCGAATTTGTGGTGCTCGGCGACTGGGTGCTTGTCCTCGGCGATCAGGTAGCGGATCGCTACGGCGATTACGGCAAAGGCAAGAGCCGTCACCACTGTCGCATGGGCGAGGTGACCGTAGTTCTGGATGGCGAAACCGCCCAAAGCGCCGCCGGCGAAACCGCCAAGGCTCCAGAAGCCGTGCGAGGACGACATGATGGCACGGGACAGCCGCCGTTCGACTGCCACTGCATTGGCATTCATGGCGACGTCCATGCCGCCGATCGAACCGCCGAAGATGAACATGGCGATGGCTGCAAGGGGCACGTTGGGGGCCAGAGCCACAACCAAAAGGCCGAAGCTGCCGGCAAGTCCGAACCAGCGCAGCACCGTGCGCGAGCCATGCTTCGAGATCAGATGGCCGCACCAGGTCATGGCAGTGACGGCGCCGGCACCGAACAACAGAATCAGCAAGCCGAGCGTGAACCTCGAAATGTCGAGTCGCGTCAGGAACACCGGGATCTGCGGCGCCCAACTGCCGGTCAAGAAGCCGTTGGCGAGGAAGATGCCGGCCACTGCCCAGCGTCCACGAATCGCGATCTGCGTGATTTTCTGCGCGTCCATCGGGTAGAATCCGGTCCGGAAATGGCGTTGCGCGGCAAATTAGATCGATTCAATTCACAGTCAAGCGCTCTTCGCCGAAAGTGCTTGGACCAGACGCTACGTCCTCTCGCGTCGGCCAACCATCTCGGCGGTCCACTCCGAAATCCCTACGGCTCGAGATAAGGCGCGCCATCCTTGTGCACAAACCGGCCGTCAGCGTTGGTGCTCATCATGTCGATGTCGGAGCAGGTGGCGACGTCGTCGGGCCAGCGCGAACCGACTTCGAGATAGATCGCCATCGCGCCCGATTTATTGATCATGTGATGGCCGTTGCCTGATCCTTTCGGAAAGGCCGCGCAATCACCGGCGCGCAGCACCGTCTCGCCGGCATCTTCGACGAGCGTCAGCTCGCCTTCAAGCACGTAGACGAATTCGTCTTCGTGCGAATGCCAGTGGCGCTGGCTCGACCAGTTGCCCGGCGGCAGGCGCATGAGATTGATGCCGAAGTCGGTGAGCCCGCCTGCGTTGCCTAGCCGCTGGCGCACGCGTTCGGCACAGGGTGCATCGAACGGCGGTGGATAGGATGAGCCCTTGCGTCCGGGCACGTCGGCAACGTCAATCTTAGGCACGGCGTCCTCCCTAGTGATCCCTAGGGCGCCTTGCCTCGAACTCGGCCTTCTTGGCGTCGGAGGCTTCGACCTGGTTCAGTGCCTGCCACTCGGCATAGGGCATGCCGTAGATGATCTCGCGCGACTGTTCCTTGCTGAGTTCGACACCTTCGGCTTGCGCCGCATCGCGGTACCAGTTGGACAGGCAGTTGCGGCAGAAGCCAGCGAGGTTCATCAGGTCGATGTTCTGCACGTCGGAATGCTCGCGCAGATGCGCGACCAGCCGGCGGAAGGCAGCGGCTTCGAAATCGCGCTTTTGTTCTTCGCTGAGTTCGGTCATGTCATGTTGGCCTCCCTTGGGCCTCATCATACCGGCCCGGTGCGCGAGCCGAATATTTTCACCGCATGTATATCGGCACGTCGGTCTATCGCGTCAACGATCGGCGCCAGCCGTTCGGCCCAGGCGAGGGCACCCTTGCGGTCGGCGATCAGGTCCTGGCGGACCTCGAGCAACGCATGGGCAAAGCCGTTGACGATGGCGTGCCTGAACATGGTATCGCCGCGCAGTGCGCCGTCATAGGGTTCGTTGTCGCCGACGATGAGGCTCTTGTCCTCGGCGAGCATGTCGATCAGCGGCCGCGCAACGCGGTCGTCCAGGTCCCACAATATGCCGACGTGCCACGGCCGCACGGAGCCCTGCATGGTCGGTGTGAAGGAATGCACCGAAAAGATGAAGGGTGCCTGCGCGGATGCTCGCGCCACAGAGGCGATCATGGCGCCGACGGCATCATGATAGGGGCGGTAAAAGCGGTCCAGCCGTCTTTCGCGCTCCTCCGGGGCCATGGGATGATTTCCCGGGATGATGGTGCCGTCATAGAGCTGACGAATCAGCGTTGGATCGTCTTCGCCGCGATTGGGGTCGATCAGCAGTCGCGAAAAATTGGCAAGCACCGCCGGAACGCCGAGCAGACTTGCGAGTTCGCGGGTTACAGTCTCGACGCCGATGTCGTAGGCGATGTGGCGGTCGAACTCCGCCGCCGGCAGGCCGAGACTGCCATACTCCTCCGGCAGGTCGCGGCGGGCGTGATCGGCCAGAAGCACCATGCCGCGCTTGCGATCGCCTTCGACGATATCGAAAGGCGCGAAAACTGTGGATCGGGTCATTGGCGGGAAAGGTCTGTTCGCTGGCTTTCGGGGAGGGTGGTATCGTCATTCCACGAAGAGAACGCTTGCGCAATGCCGTTGTTTGGCCACGGTTTCTGCCAAAAAACTGAGCAGGGGCGACCGCAAGCGCGCCAGAGCCTTCTAAATCGATTGGAATTGGACAGATCGGCGCGTTGACATGCGTACGGACTTTTCCGAAAAGGGGCGTTGAGAGATGCAAATGTGGTTCTTGAGGGGTTTCAGGATGGGTTTCGCCGGCAGGCTGCGTGTGCGCCACGCCTTGGCCATGCCGCTCCTGGTACCGGCCATGGCTCTTTTCGCGGTGATTTCGGCCTCGCCGGCACGGGCCGATTTCCGGGTCTGCAACGCCACGCAGAACCTGGTCGGTGTCGGCATCGGCTATCGCGCCAAGGCCGGCTGGATCACCGAAGGCTGGTGGCACATCGAAGGATCGAGCTGCAAGACGCTGATCGAGGGACCGTTGTCATCAAGGTTTTACTATCTTTATGCAGAAGACGCCGAGCGCGGCGGACGCTGGGATGGCCCGATCAACATGTGCGTGGCCGAAAAAGAGTTCAAGATCGCCGGCGTTACCGATTGCGTCGCCCGGGGCTTTCAGCGCGCCGGATTCCAGGAATATGACACGGGCGAGCAGGCAAGCTGGATGGTCCAGCTGACTGACGAGCCCGCAACGGATGGCGCTCCAGCCGCCCCGGGAACAAACAGTCAATGAGACGCAGCCGCAAGGTCAAGATCCTCGCCACCATCGGTCCGGCCTCCTCGTCCGAGGAGATGCTGAAGAAGCTGTTCGAAGCCGGCGCCGACGTGTTCCGCATCAATATGAGCCACACCGACCATGAATTGATGCGTACGCTTGTCGGCCGCATTCGTGCCGTCGAGGAGGCGGTCGGCCGGCCGATCGGCGTTCTCGCCGACCTGCAAGGGCCAAAGCTGCGCGTCGGCAAATTCGCCAACGGCAAAGAGGTGCTGACCGTCGGCCAGACCTTTACGCTCGATGACAATCCGGAGCCCGGCAATTCGACGAGGGTCTACCTGCCGCATCCCGAAATCCTGCGTTCGGTCGAGGCTGGTCATCGCCTGCTGATCGACGACGGCAAGCTCGAGCTCAAGGCGGTCAGCAGCAACGGCAAGGCGATCGTCTGCACCGTCGTCGCCGGCACCACCATTTCCGACAAGAAGGGCGTCAGCCTGCCCGACACCGACCTGCCGGTCGGCGCGCTGACGGAAAAGGACCGCCGGGATCTCGACGCGGTTCTGGCGACCGGCGTCGACTGGGTGGCGCTGTCCTTCGTGCAGCGGCCCGAGGACCTGGCCGAAGCGCGCAAGATCGCACGCGGCCGGGCGCTGATCATGGCCAAGATCGAAAAGCCGCAGGCCGTCGCCCGGCTGGCCGAGATCATCGAGCTTTCGGATGCGCTGATGGTCGCCCGCGGCGATCTCGGCGTCGAGATGCCTCTCGAAGCCGTGCCTGGCATTCAGAAGCAGATCACCCGCGCCGCGCGCCGTGCCGGCAAGCCGGTGGTGATCGCCACGCAGATGCTGGAATCGATGATCACCGCGCCGGTGCCGACGCGGGCCGAGGTGTCGGACGTGTCGATCGCCGTGTTTGAAGGCGCCGACGCGATCATGCTTTCGGCGGAGTCCGCCGCCGGCGCCTATCCGGTCGAGGCGGTGGCGATGATGAACCGGATCGCCACCAAGGTCGAAACCGACCCGACCTATGCCGGCATCATCAACGCGCAGCGCTCGGAACCGGAAGCGACCGGAGCCGACGCGATTTCGCTCGCCGCCCGCGAAATAGCCGAGACGCTGAAGCTGTCGGCGATCATCACCTATACCGCGTCCGGCACGACCGGCTTGCGCGCCGCGCGCGAGCGGCCGCAAGTGCCGATCGTGGCGCTGTCGCCGATCCTCAACACGGCGCGGCGGCTGTCGCTGTTGTGGGGCACGCATTGCGTCGTTTCCCCCGACGCCAGCGACCTCGACGACATGGTCGACCGCGCCTGCCGCATCGCCTTCGATGAAGGTTTCGGCAAGCCGGGCGACCGCGTCATCATCACGGCCGGCGTGCCGTTGAGGACGCCGGGCTCGACCAACATGCTGCGCATCGCCTATGTCGGATCGGAAGTCGGCCGCTAATGTCGGCCGCGGCTGCCGGATAGGCCGGCTGCATGGCGCGTCGTAAACGCGGCGGCCCGGTGCATTGACGGCAGTTGGGCTGCGATCAACGCCGAACTCCGCCAGCTTGCATCAGCCTGTGGCCGGCCGTGAAGCGGTTCGAAGGCCCTATCCGATCTTGAGCTGGAAGTCAGTTAAGGTAATCTCTCCTGGGAGAAAGAGGAGGGTGATCCAATGTGGATGCGCACTGATCTTCTGGAACTCCTCGGCATTGAGCACCCGATAATCCAGGCGCCGATGAGCGGCATCACCACGCCGGAACTGGCGGCGGCAGTCAGCAATGCCGGGGCGCTTGGCTCGCTCGGATGCGGCATTCTGCCTGCGGCGGCTATCCGCGAGCAGCTCACGGCGACACAGCACGCCACCAATCGTCCGATCAACGTCAACTTCTTTGCGCACCCGGCGCCGATACACGATGATGCGGCAGCCCAAAGTATGCGAGACCGCCTTCGCGGCTGCTATGAGGAGGTCGGTCTCGGACCGGTGCCCGAGCCGGGCGAGCCCTTCCCCACCTTCGATCGTGAGCGTCTCGAAATTGTGCTCGAGCTGCGCCCCAAGGTGGTCAGCTTCCACTTCGGTCTACCCGACACCGCAATTGTGCAGCAGTTGAAAGCGGCCGGCTGTACCGTCTTGTGTTCGGCCACCACCGTCTCGGAAGCGCGCCAGCTTGAGGCAGGAGGGGTGGACGCCATTATCGCCCAGGGATACGAGGCGGGTGGGCATCGCGGCACATTCACCGGCGACCCTGCTATCGGCACAGCCGGCACTATGGCACTCGTACCGCAGATTGTTGATGCCGTGCGGGTGCCTGTAATTGCCGCTGGCGGTATCTTCGACGGTCGCGGCATTGCTGCCAGCTTTGCACTTGGTGCATCTGGTGTGCAGATCGGCACGGCTTTCCTGGCCTGTCCTGAAGCCAATGTGCAGCCAGTCTATCGCGTAGCATTGCGCTCGGCCAACGACGAGAGCACGTCGGTGACTCGCTGCTTCACTGGCCGCCCAGCGCGCGTGGTGCGCAACCGGTTTGTGATGGAAATGGCTGGTGAGGAAGATGCAGCGTTGGCGTTTCCGCTGCAGGCGAGTCTGGTCATGCCGCTTTCGATGGCAAAGGATGAAAGCAAGCGGGCTGACTTTTTGCCTATTTGGGCCGGGCAGGGCGTTGCGAAGCTGCGGGAGATGCCGGCCGCCGCCCTTGTGGAGAAACTCGTCACGGAAGCAAACGGCATAGATCGGGCCTATAGGGGAGTAGGGGAGTAGGGGAGTAGGGGAGTAGGGGAGTAGGGCGCATGTGTTCCACAGTGCAATCTGCACCTCTCACATACTACCCTATTCCCCTACTCCCTTACTGGTCTCAAATGCCTTCGCCGGCAAGCTCCTCGGAAAGTGCGGCGACCTGGTCCTGGGCGCTGCGCATCATTGGGTAGATGCCGAGCACGCGCTGCCAGGCCTCAAGTGCCGACTGCTTGTGGCCGGTTTCGGCCATGATCTGAGCTAGGCCCGAAAGCGCGCCGAAATGGCGTGGTTCGAGCTGCAGGGTGCGGTCGATGTCCGCCATCGACTTCCCGTAGTTCTTCATCATGAAATGAACAGTGGCGCGGCGGTTCCAGCCTTCCGCATAGGTCGGCTGCAAAGTCACCACCTGATCGAGGAAATCGAGTGCAACATCGAATTTCTGGTTTTCGATCGCCTTCTGCGACCATTGCATCATCAGGTCGATAGAGGCGCTGCCCGACTGGGACCACTCGCTGCCGATCCGTCCGGCGATGCGCTCGGCCGCCTGTTCATTGCGTTCGCGCTTGAGATCGGCAAACAGCTGATCGAGCCGCGCCTGTTTCGTCTTGACGACCGGAGGTGCTGCCGGCGGAGTTGTGGTCGGATCTTCAGCCCACGCCGGCAGCGAGACAGCGCCGGAAACGAGGAAGGCCGTGAAAAATGCAAAAAGAATCCGCATCGCGGGAATCTAGCCCCCGACGCCGGATCGTCAAACTGAATTTAGCGTGAGAGTCGTATCATGCGAACGGAGGCGCGCAGCCTCCGTCGAAAACTCAACCCTGGCGCGCCTTGTAGCGCGGCGCGGTCTTGTTGATGATGTAGACGCGGCCCTTGCGACGAACCAGCTGGTTGTCGCGGTGACGCGCCTTCAACGCCTTGAGCGAATTCTTGATTTTCATGGTCTTGCCCGTCGGTCTGGGCCCGGTCACGGGCCGAATTATTAAGGCGCGCCCACAGACGCGCCTTTGAACTGTGCGTGGCTCATAGACGAGGAGCGTTGCCCGTGTCAACCGCAAGCGCGTTGCCTAAACGATACGGACCGTTTCGTATCATCAAATATCCGTCACTGGCGTTGCGCAGGCTTGAGACGGCTGGAATGATGCGGTTGCGAATTGGAGATCGTCATGCGCCGAATTCTTGTGTCCGCCTGTCTTGTCGTCCTCGCGGCAGGTTCTGTTGCCTATGCGCAGGAATGCGACCGCAACGACGACAGCCAGCAGATGATGAACATCTGCGCCGACGCGGACTACAAATCCGCCGACGCCAAGCTCAACAAGGCCTACCAGGAAATCATCGGCGGAACTGACGCAAAAGCCAGGAAGCTGTTGCAGACGGCGCAGCGCGCCTGGATCGCTTTTCGCGACGCGGAATGCAGCTATTCGGCCGCGGACAGCGAAGGCGGCTCGATCTATCCGATGCTGATATCGGAATGCCTGACGCGGCTGACCGACGATCGCACCAAGCAGCTCACCGCCGATTCGACCTGCGCGGAAGGCGATGTTAGCTGCGCCAGCCCCGACGAGGACGAGAGCGGCGAAATCCAGTAAGCGTAGGTTCTAACTTTGTGTTTGAGCATGATCTTTTCCGAAATCCGGATTCCACTTTTCGCTAGCGCGGACCTTCGGTTCGGGATCATGCTCTAGCTGCGGCGGCTCACGCGCGTAAAATGGCCCATCTTGCGGCCGGGCCGCGCCTCGGCCTTGCCATAGAGGTGCAGCATCAGATCGGGCTCGGCGAGCAGATCAGGAACGCGCCTGACATCGTCGCCGATCAGGTTTTCCATGACGCAGTCGAACTGCCGGGCGGGATTTCCCAGCGGCAGGCCGGCGACGGCGCGGATGTGCTGCTCGAATTGCGAGATGGTGCAGGCGGCCTCCGTCCAGTGGCCGGAATTGTGGACGCGCGGCGCTATCTCGTTGGCCAACAGCGAACCGTCGGCAAGGACAAAGAATTCGACGCCGATGACGCCGACATAGTCGAGCGCTGCAAGGATCTCCGCCGCCGCCGTTTGAGCCGCAGCCGCCGTCTCGGATTTTACTCCGGCCGGCAGTGTCGAGCTGTGAAGAATACCGTTGCGATGGACATTCCACGCTGGATCGTAGGCGGCGAGCGAGCCGTCGCTGCCGCGCGCGGCGATCACCGAAATCTCGCGCTCGAAGGTGACGAAGGATTCCAGGATCAACGGCACGTTGCCCATCGCCTCGCAAGTGCCGGCAAAGCCGCCTGTTTCCATGTTGCGGAAGACACGCTGGCCCTTGCCGTCATAGCCCATGCGGCGCGTCTTCAATATGCCGCTGCCGTTGAACTTTTTCAGCGCAGCCGTCAGTTCCTCGTCATTGTCGACGGGGCTGAAATCGGCGGTCGGTATGCCGATGCCGTTGAGGAATTTCTTTTCCGCCAGCCGGTCCTGCGCCACTTCCAGTGCGCGTGCCGGCGGATAGACCGGCACCGTAGAGGCAAGTGCCGCGGCGGCCGCGACCGGTACGTTCTCGAATTCATAAGTAACGACGGCACTGGCCGCAGCCAGCTCGCTAAGCGCGGCCGCGTCGTCATAGGCGGCGACGATCTGCCGGTTGGCAACCTGTGCCGCCGGGCAATCCGGCTGCGGCTCCAGCACGACGATGCGGTAGCCGAGGCGGGCCGCGGCCATCGCCAGCATGCGGCCAAGCTGGCCGCCGCCGATGATGCCGATGCTCGATCCCGCCGGCAGGCTCACGGCGCGTCCGTGGGCTCGGCGGCCACCTTGGCGGTCTGCGCGGCGCGCCAGCTATCCAGCCGGGCGGCGAGCTTTTCGTCGCTCAGCGCCAACACCGCGGCGGCCAGAAGGGCAGCATTGGCAGCGCCGGCCTTGCCGATGGCCAAAGTGCCGACCGGAATGCCGGCCGGCATCTGCACGATTGATAGCAGCGAGTCCTGGCCCGACAGCGTCTTTGATTCCACCGGCACGCCGAACACCGGCAGCGGCGTCATCGCCGCCGTCATGCCGGGCAGATGCGCCGCACCGCCGGCACCGGCGATGATCACCTTGTAGCCGGCCGCCTTGGCGCCCTTGGCGAAGTCATAGAGCCGGTCGGGCGTGCGGTGGGCCGAGACGATCAGCCGCTTGTGCGGAATTCCAAGCGCCTCCAGCGTTTCGGCGGCGTGGCGCATCGTCGCCCAGTCGGACTGGCTGCCCATGATGATGGCGACGTCGGCGCGGTGATCGTCCAAGCTTCTGCTCTCCGGCGGCAAAAGCGCGCATTAGCTGAAATCGAGGGGAGCCGCAAGGATGGCTGGAAACGGCAAAGCCGCTTGTGCCGTCTCCGTGGCTACGCACATGGACAGGGTCGGTCTGTCATCGGGCGGCCGCTGCTCGGAAGCGGTTGACGAAGTCGTCAAGTTCAGGCCGTTCGGTATCGGAAATCGCCCAATAGGAAAAGGCGCTGTCGCTCCAGTGCACCAGCGAGAAGCCACCGGTAGAAAGATCGACCGGCGCGGTTGTCGAGCCGGTTTCCTCGGGCGCCGCGACGAGAGTGATCAGGTGCTCGCGGTGCCTGTAGACCAGTGCCGGCACTGGCTGGTCGGCGATCACCTCGACCCGGCCGCCGAGCAACGCGAAGCCGTCACTGGCAAGGTCAGGTGCCGGCGGCGACAGGCCGACCCTGCCATCCAGCCAGGGTTTGACCGTGTGCCGGTCCGACGAGACGACGTCCACGGGGCTGGCTGCCAGCAGGCTGCGGCGATGGCCGCTGGCGACTGCGGCGGCAAAGCTGTCGGGCGCCCCGCTGAGCATCACCCATTGCGTCACGCCGCTGGCCAGCACGGCGGTGACGAGGATCGATGCCGCCATTGCGCGCCAGTCGAACGCGCCGAAGCGGCCCGGCCGCGTTTGGGTTGGCCGCATGTGGGTTGGCACGGTTTGCGGCGGCCGCGTCGGCGCCGGCCGAGCCTGTGCCTCGCCAGTCGCGCCGATCGCCGCGATGCGCGCATTGAGGGCGTCGCTGACCTGTGGCAGCGCCAGCCTGCCGACAGCGGACTGCAGCGCCACGATGCGGGCATGCTCGGCCGCGAGCGCCGGATCGGCGGCAATGCGCCGCTCGACCGCCAATGCTGCCGCTGCGTCGAGCTCGCCATCGACCAAGGCATGGATCATCAGTTCCACGCCCGCCGGGTCATCGGGCAGTCCATCGTTGTGCGCGCTCATGGCGCCCTCCCAAGTTGGGATATCAGCAGACCGCGCGCTCTCGCCAGCCGCGACATCACCGTGCCTAGCGGCACGCCAAGCAGCGTCGCGATCTCGCGATAGCTGAGGCCGTTGATGTCGCGCAGCACCACAGTCTCGCGAAATTGGTGCGGCAGCGCGGCGATCGCCGCCTCGAGTGCGGCCGTGTCGGCCTTGGCGATCAGGCTTGCCTCAGGACTATCCGTATCCGGCAGGCCGGCGCCATATGCAGCCGTCATGTCATCGAGGTCGCTCAGGTCGCCGACGGCGACGATACTGCGCGGCCGGTTGCGCGCCAGCCAGGAGTAAGAGGCGTTGCGCACGATCGCCAGCAGCCAGGCGCGCGCATTGCCGCCGGCATAGCCGGCGATGCCCGCATGCGCCTTCAAACAGGCCTCCTGCACCACATCCTCCGCGTCGGCGGCGTTGCCGGTCAGCCAGCGGGCAAGCGCAAGCGCATCCGCGAGATGAGGCAGAACCACCTCGCGAAAGCGCTCGGTCGCGGCCTCTTGGTTCAACACCGTCGCATCGCCCGGCATCCCGGGCAGAACCTTCCGAAAATCCTCATGGAGCGACGGTGATCCTGCCCTGCATGTGCGGGTGAAGCCCGCAGAAATAGGCATAGTCGCCCACTTTGGTGAAGGTGAAGGCGTATGTGTCACCGGTGTCAAGCGCCTTGGAGCGAAACGAGGCATCGTTGGCGACCACCAGATGCGGGATGTCGTCGTCATTCTCGAAGGTCACGGTAGTGCCCTGCTTTACCGTCAGCACCGCCGGCGTGAAGGCAAAGTTCTCGATCTTGACCATTGGCTGGCCTGCTGCGTTCAGTGGCATGGCAACCATTATCAGGATCGCCGCCAAACCGAACGTGACAGGGGATACGACCAAGACGCGGGATGGGAAGCGGATCATCGCATTTCCCCTCAGGCCAGCGTGCTGTCGATGATGGCGAGGTCCTGCCCGCCTTGCTTGACTGTCACGCTGCTTGTGCCGAGCAGGCTGCGCAACTGGCCGGCAGGTACCGTCATCGGCCCGGGTGAGGCTGCGGTGCCCGGCGCCGGTTGCGGGAAAGCGGTCGAGCGCGCGGTATGAAAGGTAACGTTGCCTTCGACCTTCTGCATGATCTGGTGGATATGGCCGTTGAGTACGGTGACAGAGCCGAAGCGCTTGAGCAGCGCCAAGGCCTGCGCCGCGTCGTCGGTGCCCCAGCCCCATTCGGGATAAACAGCCCATAGCGGGATATGGGCAAAGACGACGATTGGCGTCGAGGCGGTGACCGCCTTCAGATCATCGGCCAACCATGCCAACTGGTCGGCGCCGAGATTGCCCAGCCCGCCAGCCTTCAGGTTGACGACGTTGACCAGCCCGATGAAATGGACGCCGTTCTGGTCGAACGAATACCAGCCAGCGCCCTTGGTGCCCTTGCCGTAGCGGTCGAGATAGGCCTGGCCATTGCCGTCATCGATCAGGTCGTGCTCACCGGGCACATAATGCACGTCGAAGCCTGCGCCGCCGATGATCTGGGCAGCGTTGTCGAACTGCGCGGCTTTCGACAAATGGGTGATGTCGCCGGTGTGGATCATGAAAGCGGGCTTTTGCGGCAACGCCTGGATCTTGCCGATGGCCTCCTTCAGCGTGTCGATGGCGTGCGGGTTGGCAGCCTTGTCGAAGCCGATGTGGCTGTCGGAGATCTGGAGGAAAGTGAAGCCGGTGGCCAAGGCCTCGGCGGCTTGCGACGCACCGAGCAGGCTGAGCGAGACCGGCACGCCGGCCGAAATTGTCCACAGCACTCCCGTGCCGGCCCAGATCATGCATTCCAGTGCATGACGGCGGCTGATGCCGTCAGCTTCATTGTCGTGGTGGTGGATCATACCGGTCTCCTGCACGCCGGAAATGGCGTCTGTTTGGGAGACCAATGGGCGGGGTGGTTTATTCCGCCCGAAGACTAAAAGTTCATTCACACTGCCGTGATGGCGCACTGGCCCGATGCGAAGCCGGTGCTGGAAGGCACTGGCTCGACCACGCTCTGGCGATGTCTAGTCCGGCCAGCGCAGCGCTCCGGCGGACTGCTTGCGAGCGGGTTTCATCGCATCGGTGGGCCGATCGGCAGCACTCAATACCGCCCGCAGGCGTTCGGCAACGATCTCCGCCTCGCCGGGATGGAGATTGCACGGATCAAGGAAGAAGTGACCGCGCTCGACCTCGTGGTTGCGCACGATCACGGGCGGCGAACCCGCCGCAAGCGCCGAGGCGAGGCCGGCGGCGGTGAAGCGGCTTTCCGGCGCAACAAACACCTGCAGGCGGTCGAGAGGATTTCCGGTCGGATCTGGAATGATACGTGCCTCGATGCCAGGCAGGTCCTGCAATGCGGTTTGCCACAGATGCAGTGCGGCTTCTTCCCGCTGGCGAATGCCGGCATGGTCGCGCCGCTCCCAGGCTTCCAGGGCCGCCATGGTGCCGGCAATGCTCTCCTTGCCGACCTTCATGGCGCGCGCAACGCCGCGGTTCTGGAGATAGGCGGCCCGTACCAGATCCTTGCGGCCGGCAACGATGCCGCTTGTCGGCCCTGAGAGAAATTTGTGCCCGCTGTAGACAACAATGTCGGCGCCGCGCGCCAGAAAGCCACGCAAATCGTATTCCGAGGCGGCGTCGACGATCACCGGCACGCCCTTGGCGTGGCAAATCTCGCAGAACTCCTCAAGCGAGAGCATGCCGTATTGCACGGTGTGGTGCGCAACGACGTAGAGGGCTGCCGCCGTCCGGTCCCGGATCGCCTCGGCAACATGATAATCCTGGGTGACGCTGACCGTGCCGGCAGGCACTGCCTTGGCTCCGGCAAGCCGGATCGACTGGTCGATCGGCGCGCCGTAATTGACGATGTGACCAAGCTGAACGATGACCTCCGATTTGAGGCCCTCGGTGTCGTCCGGCAGCCGCTCGATCGCAAGAAGGCTGGTCCCGGTCATCGCGCCGGCAATTGCCATTGTTATGCCGCTGGCGCAGCATGCGGTGATGAAGCCGGCCTCGCCGCCGGTAAGGCGTGCAATCACCCTACTTGCGGCGCGCTGCAGATCGTCCATCTCGACCCATTGCGAGGCCATTTCCGACATTGCGGCAATCGCTTCTGGCACGATGATCGAAGCACCGAGTGCCGTCATCGTGCCGGAGACATTGATGATTGGGCGAAGGCCAAGTCGTTCGCGGATTGTCGTGTTGGAACGGTCAGCGGCATAGGTCGTCATCTCTGTAGATCCTGTTTAAGATTTCAGGCGGCGATCTCGACGACCGCCTCGATTTCAACTGTGATGTTGCCCGGCAGCGAGCCGACACCGATCGCGGAACGGGCATGTCCGCCAAGCGTATCAAAGACGGCCGCGAAAAGATCGGAACAGCCGTTCACCACCTTGGGGTGCTCGCTGAATGTCGGCGTCGCATTGACAAAGCCAAGCAGCTTGACGACGCGCACGATGCGGCCGAGGTCGCCGGCCGCCGCATGCATGACGGCGAGCAGGTTCAGGCCGGTCAGACGCGCATGCCCGTAGGCCTCTTCAACGCTGACATCCTCGCCGACCTTGCCGGTGCAGAGCGCGCCATCGGCGCGCAACGGCCCCTGGCCGGAGAGGAAGATCAGCCGTCCGCTCTCGGCATAGGTGACGAAGTTGGCGATGGGCTTCGGCGGCTCGGGCAGTGTCAGGCCCAATTCCGCGAGCCGGGTGTAAGGCGTCATAAAAGCTCCTTGCGACAGCTTTCGCCGTCCGATGTCAAAAATGCGAGGCGCGAAACCGCGCCAGAAAACTGCGAAGGCGTTCATTGTCGAACCCCGCCGCCAGA
The DNA here is from genome assembly GCF_040319695.1 of Mesorhizobium sp. M0898. NCBI lineage: Bacteria > Pseudomonadati > Pseudomonadota > Alphaproteobacteria > Hyphomicrobiales > Phyllobacteriaceae > Mesorhizobium > Mesorhizobium sp. M0898. The sequence goes on from NZ_JAMYOE010000002.1 coordinate 400,136, forward strand.
ATCTCGGCGGGTGGTCCGACGGCACTGACGCCGCCATCCGCCATGAAAACGATGCGGCTCGATGCGTCGCGCGCAAAAGCCATTTCATGTGTGACCATCAGCATCGTCATGCCGTCTTCGGCGAGGCTGCGCACGACCTCGAGCACCTCGCCAACCAGTTCGGGGTCGAGCGCCGAGGTTATCTCGTCGAGAAGCAATATCTTCGGCTCCATCGCCACGGCGCGGGCGATGCCGACGCGCTGCTGCTGGCCGCCGGAAAGCTCGGCCGGCAGACTGTCGGCTTTGTGGGCGAGGCCTACGCGGCTGAGCCAGTGCTCGGCAATGGTGCGGGCCTCGGCATTGCTCTTGCCGCGCACCTTGCGCAGGCCAAGCATGATGTTGCCGGCCGCAGTCAAATGCGGAAACAGATTGAAGCTCTGGAACACCATTCCGGTCTCGGCTCGCATCGCCGCCAGGTCGCGCTCGCTGCGTCGCTGGCGTGTTCCCGTCTCGCGATAGCCGACTTCTTTGCCGTCGATACGGATCGAGCCGCTGTCGTAGCTCTCCAGGAAGTTGACGCAGCGCAGTAGCGTGGTCTTGCCGCTGCCGGAGGGGCCGATGATAGTCACGACCTCGCCGCGCGTCACTTGCAGGCTGACGGAGCGCAGGACCTCGACGGATCCAAAGGCTTTGGAAACCTCGGTGACATCGAGAAGTGCCGGATTCTGGTGCGAGGCGTTGGACATCGTGCTATTCCCGGATGAAGGAGAAACGCCGCTCCAGCCGCCGGCTGGCCAAGGAGAGGGCGTAGTTGACGGCGAAGTAGACGAGCGCACCGAGAATGTAGAGTGGCATCGCCTCATAGGTGCGGCCGATGACCTGGTTGATTGCCTGCATGAGGTCGGTGATGCCGAGCAACGAGACCAGCGCGCTGCCCTTCACCGCGTCGGTGACGCCATTGATCCAGGGTGGCAGGAAGCGCCTGAACGCCTGCGGAAAAATGACGTAGGCCAGCCGCTGGCGAAAGGTCAGTCCGATCGCCATCGCCGCCTCGGACTGACCCTTGGGAATCGAGCCGACGGCGCCCCTGAGATACTCGACGACTTGTGCGGTCTTGAAGAGGGTGAGGGCGAACACGGCCGCCCAAAAGGATTCCAGATGCAGCCCCACCGCGGGCAGGCCGTAATAGACGAAGAAGATCAGCACCAGGATCGGAATGCCGCGTATGGTGTCGCTGAAAATGCGCACTGCCCAGCGCAGCGGAAAAGGACCATAGACAAGGCCGACGCCCATCAGCACGCCGGCGATGAGCGATAACACCACGACCAGCAGCGACACCCACAAGGTTACGGCAAAGCCTTCGGCGAGGAACGGCAAGGCGTAGATGATCTGGCTCAGCATGTCAGCGCGCCGCCTTGAACCGGCGCTCGACGAGCCGCAGCGCGAAAAGCAGCGTGTAGCCGGTCAACAGGTACATTGCCGTCACCACCAGATAGACTTCGACAATGCGGAACGTGTTGAAGTTGATCCACTGGGCGCCATAGGTGAGTTCGGGTACCGAGATGACCGACGCCACGGACGTATCCTTGAAGAGCGATATGAATGTGTTGGAAAGCGCCGGCAGGGTTATGCGCAGCATCGTCGGCAGGCGCACATCGAGCAGCCTTTGCCATGGTGTCAGGCCGATTGCCTTGCCGGCGTCGAGCTGACCGCGCGGCACCGCCTCGAGCCCCGAGCGAAACACCTCGACCAGGTAGGCGCCGCTGTAGAGCGACAGCGTGGCAATGAATGAGGTTTGCGCGCTGTAGGCAATGTCGACCACCGTCGGCAAGCCGTAGAAGACCAGATAGACGAGCAGGATCAGCGGCACGTTGCGGATGAACTCGACATACCCCGCGATGATGGTCCGCACCGCACGTCCGGCCGACACGTACCAGACCGCCAGAACGAGCCCGATGACGATGCCGATCGCGATCGAGATGACGGCCAGTTCGAGGCTTAACAGCAGTCCGCCCCAGAGCTTGTCGAAATGCCGCCAGATAAGGTTGAAGTTGAGAGTATAACCCATGCGTCCTCGTCATGGAGGGCTGTGATGAGAGAAGGCGGAAGGACGTTGTCCTTCCGCCTGCTTGCATCAAATGACCGGGAAACCGGGATGGCGCGCCGGCGGCTCCTGTCCGAAATAATCCTTGAACGCAGCGTCGTAGAGTGCCGTTTCATGGCCGAACATGGCGATGGTGAAGGTCTGGTTGACGAAGGTCAGCCAGTCGAGGTCGCCCTGCCGCAGCGCGGCACCATAAAGCATCGAGAACCAGTTCTTGCCGGCATCGAAGTATTTGTCCGGATTGCGCGAGGCGAGCCAGCGCACCGTTGACAGGTCGACCGCGGCGGCGTCGACGCGCTTCGATTCCAGGGCCTGCAGCACGTTGGCCTGCGTGTCTATCTGCATCACCTGCGACTCCGGCAGGACGATATGCACGTTAGCCTCGGCATCGACATTTTGCAGGATGGAAATCCGCGTCGCCGAACCGCCGGCAAGCAGCTTGTCGAAGGTCTTGTTTTCGGCGTTCGGAAGGGTCAGCAAGGCGATGCCTTCGACGTAGTAGGGTCGGGAGAAGTGGATCAGCTGCGAGCGCTGGGCGGTCATGGTCATGAACTGGATGGTGATGTCGACCTTGTTGGTGGTCACGTTCGGAATGCGCTGAGCCGGATCCTGCATGACGAATTCCACTTTGGTCGGATCGTCGAAAAGCCCCTTGGCGAGAATGCGACCCATGGTGATGTCCATGCCCACCAGTTCGCCGGCGTCGTTCTCGAAATGCCAGGGCGCATTGGTACTGCCGGTGCCGACGATCACCTTGCCGCGCTCGAGGACGGTGCGCAGCAGGCTGTCCGGCGCTGCCTGGGCCGCCGCTTTCTGAACGTCGACCGCGGTAGCGGCGCTCATCACTCCGGCCGTTGCAAGCCCGGCCATTCCCAGTTTCAGAAATTCACGCCTTTTGGATGTGTCGTTCACGGCGACCTCCTTTCGTGTTGAGTTCCCCTTTGGACCAGCAGTACAGGCATCGGTTGCAACTGACATCATTGTCCCTTACAAGAGACGCCTGTACTCTGTACAAGACAGATTAACATCAGGGATCGATAATGCAAGAAGGTAATGCCTTGGCCGCTCGACCGGACGCCGGTCTGGACGAAGACAAGAACTCGGGTTCTCGGGAGAAGGGCCTCAACCGGGTCCTCCAGATTTTGGAGTTTCTTCACGCGACCCAGCGCGCGATCGGCATCGGCGATCTTGCCAAGGGGGTAAACGCGCCGCGTTCGACGACTTATACGCTTGTGCGCTCGCTGGTCGACGCAGGTCTGCTGGAAATGGCCGGAGACGGCAATCGGGTTTATTTCGGAAAGAAGCTCTATCTCTACGGAATGGACTATGTGCGGGGCAACGACCTGCTCAGGCGAGGGCGCCAGGAAGTCGACCATCTGTCACGCGAGACCGGCGAGACCTCGGAGTTGTGCATGCTGCAAAGCGGCCGCTACACCATCGTCCATTCAAGCCCGGGAACGAGGCCATTCCGGATCAGCTCGGCGACCGGTCTGCAAATACCGCTCCCCTGGACAGCTTCCGGGCGACTGCTCCTCGCCGGCTTCGACAGGGCAGCGATCGAGGATATGGTCTCCGAGGACGATCTCGTGCTGCCGGACGGCCGCAGATTGCAACTCGACGATTTCATAGACGACATCGCGGTCGCCAAGTCGGCCGGCTACTGCGTCACCTCCGGCCTTGTCGATGCCTACACGAAATGCCTGGCCGCGCCGGTCTTTTCAGCGCCGGGCAGGGTCGAGGCGACGATGTGCCTGGTGGTTCCGATCGATACCTCGACCGAAAAGACCGACGACCTGATAGCGTTGTTGCGCGAGCGCGCCGCACGGCTTTCGATCGCGGCATAACCGCTTTTCCAGCAAGCCGGCGCCGGCGTTCGTTCAAGCAATGGCGTTCGTTCAAGCAATAATGTCTGGAATGATCTTGTCTTCCAGCGCCATCAGCCTGTCCTTCAGGAAAAGCTTCTTTTTCTTCATGCGCTGGATTTGCAGCGGGTCGCAATTCATGGCGATCATCGCATTGATGGCCGCGTCGAAATCGGCGTGTTCCTGCTTCAGCCGGGAATATTCGAGGCGGATATCTGCCTGTTCCTGATCGGACATTTTTTACCGTCTGCACGTCTGCGGCGCCCAAACTATGGGCCTGATTGGGCGGGACCGGGCCTTCTTGCACCGGCGCGCAGCCCATATCACATTTCATATTGGCGTGGAATGCTACCACGCAGCATTCGACATCGGTGCGCGATGGTGGCACACTGTCATCATGCCGTCATAGAAGCGAGCCTGCGGTGGACGTGCCATGACGGCTGCAATCCGAGGAAACCATGAAAGGGAGAACCAATCATGTCTCTTGCATCCCATCTTGATGAGCTGCAGCGGAAACACGGCGACATCGAACGCGAAATCGATGATGCGATGACCCATCCATCGGTAGACGACCTCGAAATCGTGAATCTCAAGCGGCGCAAGCTGGCGCTCAAGGACGAGATTGAAAAACTGAAGGCGAAACCGACGACGCACTGAAGCCCTTCCAGGACTAGAAGCGCCGCCCGGCGCGCGATCTTTCCGGTGGCATCGCTATGCTGCCGGAAACGTTCGTGGATTTGCGGCAAGCTGCCGTCTTGTCATTTCCGATTTGCTGGGCCTGCGCGCCAGTCGCCATTGACAAGCCATCTTTGCTCCTCCACCTCATGCCCGGACCTTCAAGATTAAAGGCAGCCGGCATGACCGGATATTTTTCCTCACCCTTCCCACGCCGCAGGTCGGTCGGTGTCGATGTCGGCGGCGTGATGGTCGGCGGCGGCGCGCCGGTCGTCGTCCAGTCAATGACCAACACCGATACGGCCGATGTCGACCAGACGGTCGCGCAAGTGGCGGCGCTGCATCGTGCCGGCTCGGAGATCGTGCGCATAACCGTCGATCGCGACGAAAGCGCTGCGGCCGTACCGGCTATCCGCGAGCGGCTGGAACGGCTCGGCATCGACGTGCCGCTGGTCGGCGATTTCCATTATATCGGCCACAAGCTCCTGGCCGACCACCCGGCCTGTGCCGAGGCACTGGCCAAATACCGTATCAATCCCGGCAATGTCGGGTTCAAGGACAAGAAAGACCGGCAGTTCGCGGCGATCGTCGAGATGGCGATCAAATACGACAAACCGGTGCGCATCGGCGTCAATTGGGGTTCGCTTGACCAGGAGCTGCTGACCCGGCTGATGGACGACAACCAGGCCCAGGGCTTTCCGCTGACGGCGCAGGAAGTGACGCGCGAGGCAATCGTGCAATCGGCGATCCTGTCGGCCGGAATGGCCGAAGAGATCGGCCTTGCGCGCGAGAAAATCATCCTGTCGGCCAAGGTCAGCGGCGTGCAGGATCTGATCGCCGTCTACACCGAGCTTGCCACCCGTTCCGACCACGCGCTGCACCTCGGTCTGACGGAGGCCGGCATGGGCTCGAAAGGCATCGTCGCCTCGTCCGCGGCCATGGGCATCCTGCTCCAGCAAGGCATTGGCGACACCATCCGCATCTCGCTGACGCCGGAGCCGAACGGCGACCGCACACGCGAAGTGCAGGTGTCGCAAGAACTGCTGCAAACCATGGGCTTCCGGCAGTTCGTGCCGATCGTCGCTGCCTGCCCGGGCTGCGGCCGCACGACCTCGACCGTGTTCCAGGAGCTTGCCCAGAACATCCAGGCCGACCTGCGCAAGAACATGCCGGTGTGGCGCGAACAATATCCCGGCGTCGAGAACCTCAAGGTCGCGGTGATGGGTTGCATCGTCAACGGTCCGGGCGAATCCAAACATGCCGATATCGGCATTTCGCTGCCCGGCACCGGCGAGACACCGACCGCCCCGGTATTCGTCGACGGCAAGAAGGCGGCGACGCTGCGCGGCCCATCGATTGCCGCGGATTTCGAGAAGATGGTCGCCGACTACATCGAACGGCGGTTTGGGCAACACGGCAAAGCCGCGGCGGAGTAGTTCGATGCGGCGTTTGCTTGGGGCGACGCTGGTTGTCATTTGCGGGCTGGGCTGGGCGACAGCCGTCCAGGCCGATCCGCCGCGGCCCGCCAAGCAGAAGCTGATCGATCGAGTTTGCGATCTTATCGAGACGCATGCCGACCAGAACGGCCTGCCCCGGGATTTCTTTGCCCGGCTGATCTGGAAGGAAAGCCGTTTCGATCCCAATGCGGTCAGCCCCGTCGGCGCGGAGGGTATCGCCCAATTCATGCCGGGCACCGCCAAGATGCGCGGGCTCGCCAATTCCTTCGACATCGAACAGGCGATCCCGGCCTCGGCAAAATACCTTGCCGAAATGAAATCCGGTTTCGGCAATCTCGGCCTCGCCGCCGCAGCCTACAATGCCGGCGAGAGCCGGGTGACGCGCTGGCTGAATTCCGGCGGATTCCTCCCGTTGGAGACCGAAAGCTACGTCCTGGACGTCATGGGCGAGCCGGCCGACAAGTTCACCGATGCCGCGTACGCCGGCGTCATCCGGCCGCTCGACAAGAAGGCGAGTTTCGCTGCCGCTTGCCGCGAGCTGCCGGTGATCATGTCCAGAACCGTGCCGATGTCGTCGATCAACATCAAGCCGTGGGGCGTGCAGGTGGCCGGCAATTTTCGCCGCGCCGCGGCGCTCAACCAGTGGCTGAGAGTGAAAAGCCGGTTCCCGGCACTGCTTGCCGGCCACGATCCGGTGGTCAGCCGGGTCCGCACACCGATCGGCAGGCGCGGCATCTATGCCGTGCGGATCGGCGCCGATAGCAGAGCCAAGGCCGACACAATCTGCGACAAGCTGCAAAGCGTCGGCGGCGCCTGCATCGTGGTGCGCAACCGGTAAAGCCATATGTCGGTGCGTTTTGCGCCATTGCTGCCCATCTCGCTCCCCGTGGGCACTTCGTCCTCGATACGTGAATCATATTTTCGGTGAACCGTTAGGCAGGTCTTGCATCGTCGTCGATGCGGGGTAAGGTCCCCGCGATTTTTCGCGAAAGGGATCAGCATGGCCGGCTTCAAGACACTGGACGACATCGGCAATATCAGCGGCAAGCGTGTGCTGGTGCGTGTCGACCTCAACGTTCCCGTCGCCGAGGGCAAGGTCACCGACGCCACCCGCATCGAGCGCATTGCGCCGACCATTGCCGAGCTCTCCGGCAAGGGCGCCAAGGTCATCCTGCTTGCCCATTTCGGCCGGCCGAAGGATGGACCGGCGGCGGAATTCTCGCTCGAGCCGATCGCCAAGGCGACGGCGGAAGTGCTCGGCCGCCCGGTTGGCTTTGCCGCCGACTGCATCGGCGACAAGGCGGGAAATGCCATTGCTGCCATGAATAATGGCGACGTGCTGCTGCTCGAGAACACCCGCTTCCATAAGGGCGAGGAGCAGAACGATCCGGCCTTCACCGAAAAGCTCGCCGCCAACGGCGACATTTTCGTCAACGACGCCTTCTCCGCTGCGCACCGCGCCCACTCGTCGACGGAAGGGTTGGCGCATGTGCAGCCTTCCTTCGCCGGCCGCACCATGCAGGCCGAGCTCGACGCGTTGGAAAAGGGTCTTGGAAATCCCGTCCGTCCGGTTGTCGCCATCGTCGGCGGCGCCAAGGTCTCGACCAAGATCGACCTGTTGATGAACCTGGTGAAGAAGGTCGACGCGCTGGTCATCGGCGGCGGCATGGCCAACACGTTTCTCGCGGCACGCGGCACCGATGTCGGGAAATCCTTGTGCGAGCGTGATCTCGCGACCACCGCCAAGCAGATCATGATCGAGGCGGCCGAGGCCGGCTGCGCCATCATCCTGCCCGCCGACGGCGTTGTCGCCAGGGAGTTCAAGGCCGGCGCCGCCAGCGAGACCGTCGCCATAGCAGACGTGCCGGCCGACGGCATGATCCTCGACGTCGGCGCAAAGACCGTGAAAACCATTGCCGAATGGATCGACCGCGCCGCGACGCTGGTCTGGAACGGGCCGCTCGGCGCCTTCGAGATCGAGCCATTCGACCACGCAACGGTGGCGACGGCCAGGCACGCGGCAGCGCGCACCAAGGCCGGCAAACTGGTTTCCGTCGCCGGCGGCGGCGACACGGTAGCGGCACTCAACCATGCCGGCGTCGCCGACGATTTCACCTATGTCTCGACGGCCGGTGGCGCTTTCCTGGAATGGATGGAAGGCAAACCCTTGCCTGGCGTCGACGTGCTGAAGCGCTGAGATCGGCCGCAATAACAGCGCGAAAGAGGGCGCCCGCGACTTTCAATCGATTCGCGCTTACCCGGCGAAATTGTTCGACTTGAACCTGCGCTGCTCTGGTGGTCTGCTGGGCACGGATCAATTCTTTCAGGAGAAGCACGATGAGCGAACGTCTCGAGGACATTGCCGCCGCGATTGTGGCCAATGGCAAGGGCCTGCTGGCTGCCGACGAGAGCTCCGGCACCATCAAGAAGCGCTTCGACGTCATCGGCGTCGAGTCGACCGCCGACAGCCGCCGCGACTATCGCGAGATGATGTTCCGCGCCAGCGATGCAATGACCAAGTACATTTCCGGCGTCATCCTCTACGACGAGACCATTCACCAGAAGGCCGCCGACGGCACACCGCTGGTCGACATCATCAAGGCATCAGGCGCTATCCCCGGCATCAAGGTCGACGCCGGCGCCAAGCCGCTGGCCGGCTTTCCCGGCGACACCATCACCGAGGGCCTGGACGGCCTGCGCGAACGCCTTGCCGACTATTACAAGCTCGGCGCCCGCTTCGCCAAATGGCGCGCGGTGATCGACATCGATGTTGCCAAGGGCGTGCCTTCCGCCACCTCGATCGGCTCGAACGCCCATGCGCTGGCCCGTTACGCCGCGGTTTGCCAGGAGGCCGGCATCGTGCCGATCGTCGAGCCGGAGGTGCTGATGGACGGCGCCCACGACATCGACACCTGCTACGAGATCAGCAAGGCGACACTGACAAAGTTGTACACCGAGCTCTATGCGGCTCGCGTCGTGCTCGAAGGCACCATCCTGAAGCCGAACATGGTGCTGGCCGGCAAGAAATCAGGCAAGGTCAGCAGCCCCGACGAAGTCGCCGAGAAGACAATAAAACTGTTCCGCGAGACGGTGCCGGCCGCTATTGGAGGCATTGCCTTCCTTTCGGGCGGACAATCTGACGAGGAGGCGACCGCCAACCTCAACGCCATCAATGCCATTGGCCCGCATCCGTGGAAGCTGACCTTTTCCTACGGCCGCGCCTTGCAGGCCGCTCCGCAGAAGGCGTGGGGCGGCAAGGCGGCGAATGTCGCCGCCGCACAGGCTGCCTTCGCCCATCGCGCCCACATGAACCATCTGGCAGCGCTTGGACAATGGCAGCCGACCCTTGAGCAAGCCGCCTGACTGAATTCAGGTTGCGTTCCTCCGACCCGGGCCATGTGCCCGGGTTTGTTTGAAAGCAGCAAGGTCTGCAATTTCCTGCAACTGAAATGCAGCTCTGTGTCGGCATTCCTCGCTGCCGATCGTCCTCCGTGAAAAGAGGAGCAGACCTATGCCAAACAACAAGACCGTATCGCAGGAAAAATGGTTTCAGGCGCACAAGGCGCATCTGGCGCGAAAAGGAATTGACGCGCTTTCGCGACCGCGTCGCCGCCCAACGCCGCGAATTGCCGTGGCTGAAGATCCGCAAGGACTATGTCTTCGAGACCGAGCAAGGGCCAAAGAAACTGCCCGACCTGTTCGGCGGCAACAGCCAGCTGATCGTCTACCATTTCATGTTCGGGCCGGGCGCCGATTATCGCTGCGAAGGCTGCTCATTTCTTGCCGACCACATCGACGGCGCCAACCAGCATCTCAGGCATCACGATGTCTCACTTGTCGTGGTAGCGCGCGCGCCACTGGCTGAATTGCTGCCCTACAAGCAGCGCATGGGCTGGAAATTCGACTGGGTGTCGTCCTACGCCTCGGACTTCAACTTCGACATGCAGGTGTCATTCACCGACAAGCAGATCGCGGCCGGCGACACCACCTACAATTTCGAGCAGTGCGCGCTGAGATCGAAAGACCTTCCCGGCACCAGCGTGTTCTATCGCGACGAGAAAGGCGACATCTTCCTGACTTTTATCTCGCGCTCCAGAGGCGGCGATCCGCTGATCGGCGCCTATCACTATCTCGACCTGACGCCGAAGGGTCGCAACGAAACCGGTCCCCACCATAGCCTGGTGGACTGGGTGCGGTTGCATGACGAGTATGAAGACCAATCCGGGACGCATGACGGTTGCCATTGAGGCGACAAGGGTGTCGCTGCAAGGTCGTTCACCTTCAGTGCAACATGCGCTAAGTGCTGTTCGCTATGCCCTAAAAGGGACTTGCCATGCGGCGCTTTCCGACCCTTCTCACCTGGCTCGCCTTTCCGGTTTATGTCTGGCAAGGACTTGGCGTGCGTCGCCGCACCGCCCGCATGCTGCCGGCACAAGGTCCGGTCATGCACGAGATATCTGGCCTGGTGCCAGCAATCTCGGTTCTGGTGCTTGGCGATTCCTCCGCCGCTTCGGTAGGGATCGGCAATTCCGAAAACGGATTGGCCGCGCAACTGGCAGTTCTGATTGCGCAACGCACCGGCCGCACCGTGCGCTGGCGGGCGGCCGGCTTCAACTCGGCAACCTCTGGCCAGATCCGCGATCATGTGCTGCCCAATCTATCGGCCGATCCGTGGACGCATATCGTGCTGGCCATCGGTACCAACGACACCAAGAATTTTCATTCGGTACCGCGCTTCAAGCGCGAGTTTGGCGGCCTGCTCTACGCGCTGCGCGCCAAATGGCCGGAAGCGCGCGTCGTGTGGTCGCCGGTGCTGGAGTTCACCCGGGCTCCGGCAATGCCGCCGCTGCTCGGCAAGATCCTCGAAATCCGCGCCGTCAAAATGAACCGGATGGGCGAGCGCCTTTGCCTCGAACGCGGCGCCATACCGGCGCCCCGGCTGCCGATCACGGATGCCGATGCCGGCTTCGCATCGGATGGATTTCACGCTTCGGAAGCCGGCTACCGAGCCTGGGCGGAACATCTGGTCAGCCTGGTGCTCGCCAACGAACCGGGCGTCGCGTAGCGGGCCGCCCGCACTACGTCCAGTGCCCGAGCACCGCCGTAATCGAAATCGCCGCCATCGCCAGCAGCGCCAGCTTCCAGAAATCGCTGCGCCGCTTCAGCCCGGGCCAGCCAAGCGGCTTGATGAGCTGGATGACCATCATGGCGATGATGACGAGCGCGAGAAGTTTCGACATGCAGCCTTTGATCAGCATCGCGGCTGGCTGTCAAAGCGGCTCCGGAATCGCCGTCTTTCCAGTGCAGCAGGCCTCTTTTCAGCACTGCCTGATCACTTCGGTCGACAAATCGGAACGCCGGTCAGGAGAGACGCACCCTCCTGACAGACTGCTGTCAGCAGGGGTGTGCGATAGTGCCTGCATCGAAAGAGAGGAGACCAGCCATGAACGGTATTACCATTCTGCGTAGCGTGCAGCACTATGTCGGCAAGATCCGGACGATCCGCAATGAGATCCGCACCCAGCGATTCATGAACACCCTGCCGGCGGACATCCGCAAGGATATTGGTTGGCCGGACATGTATGGCGACCGCCGCAATGGCGGCAATTGAGGCAAGCTTTCCGCGTGGCGTTTGGATGCAACCTGGCGACGAGCTGAAATGGGCATGCTGAAGCCTCCTGACAGTATGGTGTCAGGAGGCTCGTGCCATAGTGCAATGGCCGCCGGAGCCGGATGGCCGAGAGGACGATCGATGAAAAGCTGGAACGACAGGCTGAACACGCCTGGCATCAACGGCATAACACCGTCGCCACGCACCATCGGCGACGTCGTCGAAGGCCAGCCGATGCTGGTTCCTACAGCTCGCCAGGTCCATGCATTCATCCGCTCTATCCCCGAAGGCATGGACATGAATATCCGCGCTTTGCGCACCGCTCTCGCCATCGAGCACGGTGCCGAGATGACATGTCCGGTCACCATCGGCTATCATCTGCGCACCGTCGCCGAGGCCGCCAACGAGGATCTTGAGCGTGGCATGGCGCTGGGCGACTTTGCGCCGTTCTGGCGGGTGGTCGACGCAAACACGCCGACAACGAGGAAACTGTCCTTCGGCGCGGCCTTCGTCGCCGCGCAGCGCAAGCGCGAAGGGCTGGAACGATAGACGCCGAGGGACCATACGATGCGCCGCGCCGACAGGCTCTTCCAGATCGTGCAGCATCTGCGTGGTGGTCGTCTGGTCACCGCCCAGAAGCTGGGCACGTGGCTCGAGGTTTCCGAGCGGACGATCTATCGCGACATCGCAGACCTGCAGTCGACCGGCGTGCCGATCGACGGCGAGGCCGGTGTCGGCTACATGATGAGGGAGGGTTTCGATCTTCCGCCGCTGATGTTCACGCGTGACGAGATCGTCGCGCTGGTCGCCGGCGCCCGCATGGTGCGCGCCTTTGGCGGCGCGGCCATGGCGCGAGCCGCCGACGAGGCGCTGGTCAAGATAGGCGCCGTGTTGCCCGACGCCGAAAAGGACCGCATCGCCCGTACCGAGATCCACACGCCGATGTGGGTGGTAAGCGATGCCGCCCGCGAAGCCATCGACCTGATCGAGCGGTCCATCGAGAAACGTCAGGTGCTGACCATCGACTATTCGGATGAGGCCGGCCGCAGCACCGCGCGCGACATCCGCCCGCTCGGCCTGTGGTTCTGGGGCAAGGTGTGGACCTTGGTCGCCTGGTGTGAGATGCGCGGCGATTTCCGCGCTTTCCGCATCGACCGCATCGCCTCGGTGGTCATCGCCGGCCGCACCTTCAAGCCGGAGCGCGGCAAGCAGCTCGCTGATTTCTATCGCGCGGTGGAGCGCAGCGAGGATTACGGCATGGCGCCGGACCGGGCGGCGCGAAGCTGACACGGAAGATCACAAAAAAAGCCCGCTTGAAAGTGGGCTTTTAGTTTTGGATGCCAGACCTATTCCTCTTCGTCGGCGTCCTTGTCCTTCGACTTCAGCGCCGAAAGCTTGGCGAAGACGGCGTTGGCGTCAAGTTCGCGGTCCTCGTCCTTCGGCTTTTCGGGCGCCGGCACCAGCCGTTCGGTCAAGGCGGCCGGCAGCAGCGTATCGCCGACCGGCTGCGCCTGCTCGCGGCCGCGCGAGGCGCGGTTGATTTCCATATCGAGGTCGATCTGCGACGTCAGGCCGAGCGTCACCGGATCCATCGGCTGGAGATTGGCGGAGTTCCAGTGCTTTCTGTCGCGAATCTGGTCGATCGTCGACTTCGTTGTGCCGACAAGGCGGGCAATCTGCGCATCCTTGAGCTCGGGATGGTTGCGCACCAGCCAGAGGATGGCGTTGGGCCGGTCCTGGCGCTTCGACAGCGGCGTGTAGCGCGGACCCTTGCGTTTGGATTCCGGCACCCGCACCTTGGGATCGGAGAGCTTCAGCCGGTGGTTGGCGTCCTTCTCGGCGCGCGCGATCTCGTCGCGAGTGAGCTGGCCGGTCATGATCGGGTCCATGCCCTTGATGCCTTGCGCCGACTCGCCGTCGGCGATCGCCTTGACCTCAAGCGGATGCAATCCGCAGAACTGCGCAATCTGCTCGAAGGAAAGCGCTGTGTTGTCAACCAGCCAGACGGCGGTCGCCTTTGGCATCAGCAGCGTATTGGCCATTACAAAAATCCTTCTCGTTCGCCCGCGTTCCCGCGCGGGCGGTGGTTTAGAGCCACCAAAATGGGAAAATCGCGGTCTATATAACCGCTCGCTCGCCGTTTCGCAATGTTTTTGGCAGGCGCGCGTCAAGGACGGCACGGCAGCGCGACCAGCAGACCGCGAAGGGTCGGCAGATGACGCCATGCAGTCGAAACCTTCAAAAAGACAAAGCCCGCCAGACCAAGGTCGGGCGGGCTCGGAACCGGCGACGGAAATCCGTCTGCTGCGGCTCTGGCTTCTAAAGCTTGATCCCGAACCGCGGCTCGGCGTTGCCGAAAAGCGGCGCCCGGTCTTCGAGCGGGATCGTGCTCGAGATCAAAGCCCTTTGCGGGCGATTCTCTCGATGTCGCCGCGGTTGATGCCGAGGTCGTTGAGCTGACGAGCATTCAGCCGGTTCAGTTCGCGCACGGTTTCGTTGTACATGCGCCAGTTACGGAAAGCGCGGATCGGGTTCATGATAGTCCTCCATCGTTTTGATGCCGCGTAAATAGGCATCGGCGATGAAAAATTGAACAGACGCTTTTGCATGGCCGCAATGCGTTTGTTGCATTGCACCATTAAGCTTTCGTTCAGCCTGCTTGCGGGCCGTCAGGCGACATCGAGCACAATCTTGCCGATGTGCTCACCCTCCTCCATCCGCTCATGCGCCCGCCACGCTTCCTTGAGCGGGAAGATCGTATCCATCACCGGCGCAACCTTGCGCGTGCCGAGCAGCGGCCAAACCTGCGCCTCGAGCGCAGCCGCAACTGCCGCCTTGAACTCCACGGTGCGTGGCCTGAGCAGCGATCCTGTGTGCACGAGCCGCTTGGCCATGATCTTGAAGAAATCGGCGCTCGCCACTGCCCCGCCCTGCGTCGCGATCTGGACGATGCGGCCTTCCATGGCTGCAGCCTCATAGTTTCGCGCCACATAGTCGCCGCCGACCATGTCGAGGATGACATTGGCACCCTTGCCGCCGGTTGCCTCCTTGACTGCGGCGACGAAGTCCTCCTCGCGGTAGTTGATCGCCCGGTCGGCGCCGAGCTTGAGGCAGGCGTCGCATTTCTCCTTGCTGCCGGCGGTGGTGACGACATAGGCGCCGAAAGCGGCAGCAAGCTGGATCGCCGTGGTGCCGATACCCGACGAGCCGCCATGCACGAGCAGTGTCTCGCCGCTCTTCAGGCCGCCGCGCTCGAAGACATTGTGCCAAACAGTGAAGTAGTTTTCCGGCAGCGCCGCCGCTTCGGTGTAGGTAAAGCCGGCGGGCAGCGGCAGCACGCTGCCGGCGTGCACTCTGACATATTCGGCATAGCCGCCGCCCGCCGTCAGCGCACAGACCCGGTCGCCGACGCGCCAGCGCGATATCTCGTCACCAAGGGCAGCGACTTCGCCTGCTGCTTCCAGGCCCGGCAGATCCGACGCTCCCGGCGGTGGCGGATAGGCGCCCTTGCGCTGTTGCACGTCCGGCCGGTTGACGCCGGCGGCCCGCACCCGGATCAGGATCTCGCCGGGACCGGGAACCGGTACGTCGCGGGTTTCCGGTTTCAGCACCCGCGGCCCGCCCGGTTCCGATATGGCGATCGCCATCATCTTCGCCGGAATTTTCTGTGCGTTCGCCATGAATTTTCCCGTCGTGCTCCGCCGGTTTCTCGTGCCAGCTCTTGCCCGCCATTTGCATCCATACCCTTGCCCTATGTATGCTCATTGGCAAATCAGGCAAATGGGCAATCACGGAGGAGCGACGATGGCGATCTTCGACGACGAACCCAAGAAGAAGGCGCGCCCGCACGAGATCGGGCAGGATCTGTCGCTGCTTTCCGTCGATGAATTGTCCGAACGGATCGGTATCCTGCGCGACGAGATCGCCCGGCTGGAAGCCGAGCTCAAGACCAAGGGCTCGACCAAGTCGGCGGCAGAGGCGCTGTTTCGCCGCGGGTAGTTACTGCGGGTAATTCCAAAAGCTCGGGCACGCCGCCGAAAAGCCGAATGCCGCTGTCTCCAGACTTGTGCCCTAAACCCCAGCCGGATTGAAAAATGTTCGCAAGCTACAGACCGATCCTCTCGCTGCTGCGCGGCACCGCGTTCCTGTTGGCGGCATCCGGACTGCACGGTCTGCTGTTGCCGCTGCGTGGCCAGGTGGAGGGCTTCTCGACGGCATCGCTCGGCCTGATGGGCACGGCTTGGGCCGGCGGCTTCGTCACCGGCTGCTTCTTTGCGCCACGCATCGTGCGCCGCGCCGGTCATGTCAGGGCTTTCGGCGCCTTTGCCGCATCGGGAGCGATCGTCGCACTGCTCACCGGCCTGATCATCGACGAATATACCTGGATCCTGCTGCGCGCCTTCACCGGCTTCACCATGGCCGGCGCCTTCATGGTCATCGAAAGCTGGCTCAACGAGAAGGCCACCAACGAAAACCGCGGCACCGTCTTCGGCCTCTACATGATGGTCACCTATGCCTCGATCATGGGCGGTCAGATGATCGTTGCCGGCGGCGATGTGAGATCGGCGTCGCTGTTCATGATCACCGGCATTCTGTTCTGCCTGTCGCTGATCCCGACGGCGGTCTCGACGGCGTCTCACCCCAAGCCGCTGCAGGACGTGTCGCTTGACGTCAAGGGGCTCTACGTCAATTCGCCGGTGTCGGCGATCGCTTGCGTGCTGATCGGCATCGCCAACGGCGCCTGGGGTACACTTGGTGCCGTCTATGGAGCGCGCATCGGCATCTCGACAGCCGAGATCGCGCTGATGATGAGCCTCGTGGTCATCGCCGGCGCCGCCATGCAGCTTCCGGCCGGGCGGCTCTCCGACACGACGGACCGTCGTTTCGTGCTGGCGGGCGCGGCCTGCGGCGCTGCGCTGTTTGCCATCGCCATCTTCCTGTTCGAACCGCGCTCCGGCGTCTTCGTCATCGTCTGCACCGCCGCCTACGGCGCCTTCGCCTACACGCTCTATTCGATCGCGGTGGCGCATGCCAATGACCATGCGCGATCGGAGGACTTCGTCAAAGTGTCGGGCGGCCTGCTGCTGCTTTATGGCTTCGGCACGATGATCGGTCCGCTGGTGGCCGCCGGCCTGATGGGCTGGATGCGCCCTGAGGGGTTGTTCCTGGCCACTGCGCTCGCGCATCTCAGCCTGGCTGGCTATACGCTGCTGCGCATCAGCCGTCGCGCGCCGGTGCCGATCGAAGGCCGCGATGCCTTCAAGACCCAGCCGGCCGATCGTTCGGTGACGCCGGAAGCGTTGCGGCTCGACCCGCGCAGAAAAGCTGAAGCCGACAGTTGAGATTCGAGGCGCTTTGCCCCACAAATAAGGCATGATGCTTTCCGACGCCTTCATGGCGATTGCCGATCCCAACCGGCGCCATCTCTTGGAAGAGCTCCGGCGCGGACCGAAGACCGTCAACGAATTGGCATCCGGCTTGCCGGTGTCCCGCCCGGCCGTTTCGCAGCACCTGAAGGTGCTGCTTGATGCGGGGTTGGTCAACGCCAAGCCGGAAGGCACCAGGCGCGTCTATACGGTCAGCAATGCCGGCTTCCTGAAGCTCAACATCTGGCTTGACCAGTTCTGGGATGCGGAGCAGCTCGGTTCACCCGGAAGCTGAGAGGCATCGTCAGCGCGTCGAGCAACTAGGCAGCATCGGGCCTAGAGCAATTCCAGGAAAAGTGTGAAACGGTTTTCCGTACGGAATTGCGCAAAAACAAAGAGATAGAGCGGTTCGGCGTTTCCGTGAAACGACAAACCACTCTAGCCATTGTTGTAGGGGAAGAGCTTGAAATACGGCTGCGCTTCCTCGATCACACGGGCAACCGAGGGGCGTTGCAGCAACCGGTCGTGATAGCGCCTGACCGCAGGATATTCGTCTCCGAACGGCTCGACCTTGTTGGCGTAGAACAGCGCGGGGGCGGCAGCGCAGTCGGCCATGGTGAAGCTCGCACCCACCGTCCATGTCCTCGACCGCATGTCCTGTTCAATGATGGCGTAGGAGCTGCGCAGCTGGGCGCGGGCCTGCTCGACGCCGAACGGATCGGTCTTGCCCTCCGGCCGCAGCCGGTCGCCAACGATCTTCTGCATCGGTTCCTGGACGTAGAAGTCATAGAAGCGGTCGGCGAGCCGGGTCTGGCGAGCGAGATCGAGATCGGCGGGGATCAGTTCGACCGGCCCAGGATAATACGCGTTGAGATATTCGATGACGATCGTCGATTCCGGCACGGTCCGGTCAAGCGCTTCATCGCGCAGCACCGGCATCTTGCCGAGCGGCCACAATTTCAGAAACGCCGCGCGCGATTGTTCATTGCCGAGATCGACAACGACGGATGTGAATGGCGTGCCGTTCTCATAGAGCGCGATCAGCGGCTTCCAGCAGAAGGAGGCCAGTGGATGAAGGTGCATAATCAGGGACATTTTTGCTCCTATCTTTGGTGCTTCGTCTCGCGGGCATCCGGTGTCAAGGTTCGGCCCGCTGCTACGTGGCCCGGCTGTGGGCGACGATGGCATCGATGATCGCGGCCCAGTCGTCGGGATGCAGCTCGTGGCCGCCGCCCTCGATCCGGAGCAGCCTTGCACCGGCGACCGCGTCGGCAAGAGCGGCGCCATGCTCGACTGGAAAGATGGGATCGTCGGTGCCGTGGATAACGAGGAGCGGGATTTTCATGTTGCGCAGCCGACCCGTCCAGTGCTCGCCGCTCCCATCTTCGCCACTCTTGAGCATGAAATGATTGGTCGCACTTAGAAAACCGCCGGACCGGTCATAATCCTGTTCGACGAAAGCCCGTGTTCGCTGCTCGTCGAAAGAGTTCGCCGCACCGGTGAGCGCATGCGCGTCCTTGACGATGAAATCGACCACTTGGCCCCGGTCCGCCCAATCGACCTTGGCGCCTTCGGCCGAGTGGTTCCTATAGGCCTGGGTGGTTCCGGGCAGATGCGAAGTATCGATGCCCAGGGGCGAGCTGCTGATCACCGTCAGCGAAGTGACACGCGCCGGGTATTTCAACGCAACAAGCTGCGCGATCATGCCGCCCATCGACATGCCGACCACGTGCGCCTTTCGGATTCCATGGTCGTCAAGGACGCGGATAGCATCGTCCGCCATGTCGTCAAATGTATAAGGCGGCTCGCCCGGCGCGTACTTGGTCGAACGGCCGGTATCGCGATTGTCATAGCGGATCACGAAGCGACCCTCGCCGGCCAGCTTCCGGCAAAACGCTTCGGGCCACCAAAGCATGGAAGCCATCGCGCCCATGATCAACAACACCGCAGGATGGGCCGGATCGCCGAACGTCTGGGATGCGATTTCGGGGTGTTCGGCGTTTTTCATGGCTTTCCTCCCTGGGCTTCCAACTGATTGCATTTTGCAATCAGTTGCACGATATTAAAACCGATACGATAATGCAACCGGTTTTGGAGATTCGCATGAACATCGATCGTCGGTCCGGATGCCCCATCAACCTGTCGCTCGAAGTGTTCGGTGACCGGTGGAGCCTGATCATCCTTCGCGACATCATCTTCGGCGGCAGACGCCACTTTCGCGAACTGCTCAACGGCTCGGTGGAGGGCATCGCCTCCAACATCCTCGCCGACCGGCTGAAGAGGCTGAAGGAGCTCGGCATGCTGACCAAGGCGGACGATCCCTCCCATAAGCAAAAAGCGATCTACAGCCTGACCGAAATGGCGATTACGCTGGTGCCGATCCTGGCGCATCTCGGCGCCTGGGGTCGCGTCTGGCTGCCGGTCAGCGAAGAGCTCTCTATCCGTGCCGAGCTTCTGGAAAAAGGCGGCCCGCCGATGTGGGACAAGTTCATGAACGAGTTGCGCCACGAGCATCTGGGTGCGTCTCCCGCCCCATCTGGACCCACCGTCCGCGCGACTTTGCAGGCCGGATACGATGCGGTCGTCGCCCGCAAGGCGGAGCGAGTCGGCTGCGACCCGGCGCCATGACCAACTTATTTTCCCAATTGCGGGCTGGCTCTGCTATCAAGGGACTGAAGATAATTTACGGATTGGATAACGCTCTTGGTCGAGAACTCTAAGGACACTGCCCGTGCGCGGGCCGATTTGCGTTTCAAGAAACAGGAAGAGGCAGCCACGGTTCGCCAGAAGGCGATGGCGGAATATGTCGCCGAGAGCGACGCTCGCCAAGCCAAGACCAACAAGCTGCGGGCGCTGCGCCTCGCCAAGGAAGCGGAAGACCTGGCCAATGCGCCTCCGGCCCCGGTGAAGAAGCCTCGGGCCAAGAAGAAATAGGCCGGCGCTCCCAGAATCCATGCTTCCTTCCGCACGCGAAACAGTTCACTCGGAGTCTGTTCTGACGGCTGATAACTGGCGCGTTCAGGAGACGGCCATGACCGCACTGACGCTCGACAAAGCCCTTGAAATCATCGCCGCCGCCTTTGCCAAGGGTGCCGAGCTCAAGCTCAGGCCGCTTGGCGTCTCGGTGCTCGACGCCGGCGCCCATCTGGTCGCGTTCCAGCGTCAGGACGGCGCCTCGTTCCTGCGTCCGCAAATGTCGGCCGGCAAGGCCTATGGCGCGCTCGCTATCGGAATGGGCTCGCGCCGGGTGGAAGCTTTCGCCAAGGAGCGCCCGCATCTGATCGCCGGCGTCTCCGACGTGTCGGGCGGGCGCGTCCTGCCGGTCGTCGGCGGCGTGCTGATCCGTGACAACGCCGGCACGATCATCGGCGCCATCGGTATTTCCGGCGACACGTCCGACAATGATGAAACGGCGGCCATCGCCGGTGTCGAGGCGGCTGGCTTCTCCGCTGACCCGGGCTGAGTCGGGATCCTTAACTCATATTGATGTCGCGGGTGGCCGACCGCATCGACACCGAAAAGCCGGCCAGCACGTCGATCAGCGCTATGACCATCAGTGTGAAGAAAACGGAATGGGCGGCGCCCTTCACCAGCAGGAACTCGACCAGATAGGCCACAAAGACGAAGGTCGACAAAAGATGGTCCATGATCGAGGCATTTGTCGTGCGCGTCGACTTCACCACTTCGACGAACAAGAAGATCAGTGCGATCAGCACGATGAGGTCGCCGAGGGTCATCGAGAACACGCCACCCGACATCATCCGGACCGAAAACATTTCGGTGGCCCACGGATCGTCGCCGCTGCCGAATATTCCCAGAAGCCCGAGATTGTAGAGGATGAAAGGCACGATCAGCAGCGGGATGGCACCGAACATGTGGCGGCTCCGGTTGGACTGATCTTTGTAGAGTGCGCCCGGCGTTCGCCGTCAAGAATTTTCGTGCGGCCGATAAACACGGACAAAGACGGCGTGAAACAACAATGTCAGGCCCGGCTGATACGATCAGTTGTCGCAAACGCAAAAAGACCGGCCAATGGCCGGTCGCTTCGCAACCCAATAAACCGTCGAAAGCTCTATCAGCTTTCCTTCGGCTCCAGAACCTGGCGACCGCGATACATGCCGGTCTTCAGGTCGATATGGTGCGGACGGCGCATCTCGCCGGAGTTCTTGTCCTCGACATAGGTCGGGGCCTTCAGTGCGTCGGCAGAACGGCGCATGCCGCGCTTCGACGGAGAGGTTTTTCGTTTCGGAACGGCCATGGATATGCTCCACTACATGGTCAAAACGCCCCGGCGGCCCTCGTGAAAGGGCCACATCAGGGGCCGGAATCTGAGAAAGTCGGGTGCCTATACACGCCCGACGGCGTTTTGGCCAGCGTCGCCGTGTTTTTTTTTGACACTATCGCAGGCAACCGACATAGGCGCCGGCGCGGCCGGCGCGCCGTTCGATCAACGCGGCAAGCCGCCTCAGTCCCGGCCCGGGCTTCGCCGGATTGCGCACGATCGGATTCGGCAAGGTGACGGCAAGCAGCGCTGCCTGCCGGCGCGACAGCTGTTTAGCCGAGACGCCGAAATGATGCTGGGCGGCGGCCTCGATGCCGTAGATGCCCGGTCCCCATTCGGCGATGTTGAGGTAGATCTCCATGATCCGCCGT
Organism: Mesorhizobium sp. M0898; assembly: GCF_040319695.1. Taxonomy (NCBI): domain Bacteria; kingdom Pseudomonadati; phylum Pseudomonadota; class Alphaproteobacteria; order Hyphomicrobiales; family Phyllobacteriaceae; genus Mesorhizobium; species Mesorhizobium sp. M0898. Next base: position 421,843 of record NZ_JAMYOE010000002.1, read on the forward strand.
TTCGACAGCACCGCATCGAAATAGACGGCCAGCGGCAGTTCGACGACCTTACGGACCGAGCCCAACGGCCGCGACCATAGATAAAGATTCTTTACCGTCTGCATGGTGATGGTCGAGGCGCCACGTGTCATCTCGCCGGCGAGCGCATCGTCGACGACGCCGCGCAACTCGCCCAGATCGACGCCGCGATGGAAACAGAACTGCCCGTCCTCCGACATGATTATCGAATATGCCAGCACCGGCGCGACATCGTCGATGGAAACCCAGCGCCGATCGTAGCCGGAAAACGTCGCCAGGTCCTTCAGCATCAATGTCGACACCGGATGCACGAATGACGGCAGATACAGGAAGGTCAGCACCACCGGCACCAACGCCAGCACGACGGCGACGGCAATGCCGCGCCGGACCCAGCGTTGAAGACCGATGCGGCTGCCGCGTCTCGGTCTCGCCATGTCCAACCCTTCGGTTTCGTGATCGACGATCGGTTCCGCCAAGCCACCCAGTCCGCGCTACTCCCTGCCCCCGGCATAATGGCGCTTGGCTTCTTGCGCAATGTCTGAGTGTCGGCTACCGCTCCCGACCATGACGAAAGACGACCAAATGGCGTTCGAAGCTGCACTTATTGCCCGGGCAGTTCCGCTCGAGGCGCTGCTGAGGCGGTTGCTCGACGGACGGACGCTTTCGGGCGAGGTCGCGCGGCCCGAACGCCTGATGGCGGCAATGCGACATGGCGTGCTGAACGGCGGCAAACGACTGCGTCCCTTCCTGGTCATGGAAAGTGCTGCACTGTTTTCAGCCGACGGCGAGGCGGCGCTGCGCGTCGCGGCGGCGCTCGAATGCGTGCACTGCTATTCGCTCATCCATGACGATCTGCCGGCCATGGACGACGACGATTTGCGCCGCGGCCAGCCGACCGTGCACAGGGCTTTCGATGAGGCGACCGCCATTCTTGCGGGCGACGCCTTGCTGACACTTGCCTTCGACATCCTTGCCGACGAGGCGACAATGCTGCCGGCCGAGCGCAGGGCAACGCTGGTGCTGGCACTGGCCCGCGCCGCCGGGGCGGGAAGCATGGTCGGCGGCCAGATGCTCGATCTCGAAGCCGAACAAAGCCGGCCGGACGAGGCCGGCATCATCCGGCTTCAGGCGATGAAAACCGGTGCGCTGATCCGCTTTGCCTGCGAAGCGGGCGCTATCCTTGCCGGCGCGCCGTCGGGCGACCGCGAAAGGCTGGCCGAGTTCGGCTCGGCGATCGGGCTTGCCTTTCAGCTTGCCGACGATCTGCTCGACCTGACCGCCGACGCGCATCAGATGGGCAAGGCGACCGGCAAGGATGCCGCGGCCGGCAAGGCGACGCTGGTCGCGCTGCACGGACCGGACTGGGCGCGGGGCCAGCTCCATGGCCTCGTTGACCAGGCTCATGCGTTGCTCGAACCTTTTGGCGAGCAAGCTGCGCTTCTGAAACAAGCGGCGCAGTTCGTAGCGGCCCGCAACAATTAAGCGCGCCCCTATGGCGCGCCGGAGAATTGGCGACTGATCGGCCGAACGTCCTCGCAACCGGCCGATCGGGATCATTTCCGGCGATGTCGGACCACATGGACCCGCCACACCAGTTGCCGAGCCATTCTTCAGCCTCGCGGCAGGGTTCCGCGGCTCGGGTGGACAGCGGTCAGCCTTCGCCAGTTGTCTTTTCCACCACGGGCTGCGGAACCGGTTCCATCTCGGCCGCCGCCTCGACCGCCCGCGCCTCGGCCGGCTTGCGCCGGTTGCGGATGAAGGCGGCGATGCGGTCGCGGATTTCGCCGGCGCTGAGAAACACCGGAACGCGCGCCACCGGCGCGGTCGGCTCAAAGGACAGGCCAAGGCCGGTGATCCTGCCCTTGTCGTCGACGTCGCGGACGATCAGCTCGATTGGACCGAGCAGCACGCGGTCGGCATATTCGGCGTGGCCGCCGAGCCGCGTAGTGACCAGGTCGCCAATGCTGAGCTTGCGTTCCGCTTCGGTCAGGCCCGGCGCGTAGGCGGTTTCCAGTTCCTCGGCGGGGCGTGACGGATCGACGGCGAAGGCGCCGAAGAAATCCGCGTCCTCGGGATCGACCACGGCACGGCTGGCGAACAGCTTGTCGAGCAGGCGCGGATAGCGGTCCGGCACGAAGATGTAGACATGGTCGCCGGCCGCGAGCCGGCCCATATCCTGGAAGCGCATCGAGCGTCCGTCGCGCAGCACCAGCGACGGCCGCGCCCAGCGCGGAATGCGTTCGCCGCGCGCCACCGGGCTGCCAGGTGACACGCGGTAGGCGAGAAGCTCATGATGGGCGGAGCCCGGCAGTTCCAATTCGACCTTGTCGAGCGGTCCCAGGCGGGCCGGCACGATAAGGCCGAGACGGCGCGCCAGCGGCCCGACGGTCCATCCCTGGATGATCAGCGAGACCAGCACGATGATGAAGGCAGTGTTGAAGATGAGGCGGCCGTTCTCAAGACCGCCGAGCAGCGGCGTGATGGCAAGCAGGATCGACACGGCACCGCGCAGGCCAACCCACGAGACGAAGGCGACTTCCGGGCGTGGCAGACGGAACGGCACCAGGCAGAGCCAGACGGCGATTGGCCGTGCCACAAATACCAGGAACAGGCCGAGCAGCACTGCCGGCACCAGGATCGCCGGAAATTGTGAAGGCGTCGCGAACAGTCCGAGGATCAGGAACATGATGATCTGCGCCAGCCACGACATGCCGTCCTGGAAGCGCTTGAGGATGGTCACGGCCCGGATATCGGAATTGCCGGCAATCAGGCCTGCGAGATAGACCGCCAGGAAGCCGGAGCCGCCGACGGCACCGGCGGCAGCGAACACCATAAGCGACAGCGTCAGCACGAAGATCGGCAGCAGGCCGTGATCGAGATTGAGGCGATCGACAAGGCGCACAATGGCCATGCCGCCGAGAATGCCGATGACCGCGCCGAGCCCCATGTTGACAAGGAAGCCGACGGCAAGATCGGTGACCAGCACCTTGGCCTCGGGGTGGGTATTGGCGGCGATGACCTCGACCAGCGTGATGGTCAGGAAGATGGCGATCGGGTCATTTGTGCCGGATTCCACCTCGAGCGTGGACCGCACGCGCTCGCGCAAATTGATCTCGCCGGCGCGCAGCAGGAAGAACACCGCCGCGGCGTCGGTCGAGGCGACGGCGGCACCGAGCAGGAAGGATTCCAGCCAGGTCAGGTCGAGCAGATAATAGGCGGCGGCGCCGAAGAGCCCGGTGGTCAAAAGGACGCCGAATGTGGCCAGCGACAGCGCCGGCCCGGCCGCCTGCCGCAAGGCGTTGAGCGGCGTGCCGAAGCCGGAATCGAAAAGGATGACCGCCAGCGCCAATGAGCCGGCAAAATAGGCAACTCGGGCATTGTCGAAATGGATGCCGAGACCGTCGGTTCCGGTGGCGAGGCCGATGCAGAGAAACAGCAGCAGGAGAGGGGCGCCGAAACGGAAGGCGATCAGGCTTGAAAACGCGGCGGCAACGACAAGTGCTGCGCCAACGAGCGTCACAAGATAGATACCATGCTCCATTCGTTGGTCGCCCCTAGTCGATATGCTACGGCATCACGGGAGAGTGGGGCGAAGACATGGCCGCTGCAAGGCAGCAGCGTGGCTTTTTGCCCCACGCTGCCGATCGTCGAAAGTTTTGGCACCCCCGAGCAGCGGAGCGTGCCTCGGCGGTTCGTGCTGCAATGAAAAACGCCCGGACTGAGCCGGGCGTCTCCAAGTCGAGAAGCTGGCTCTGCGATCAGGCGATGGTCTTGCCGAAGGCGACGGCGGTATCGCCCATGCGGTTGGAAAAGCCCCACTCATTGTCGTACCACGACAGCACCGAAACGAAGTTGCCGTCCATGACCTTGGTCTGGTCGAGCGCCACGATCGAGGAATGCGGATCATGGTTGAAGTCGATCGAAACATTGGGGTGACGGGTAACGGCGAGGATGCCCTTCAGCTTGCCGTTCGAGGCGGCGATCACCGCGTCATTGATCTCCTGGACGGTGGTCGGCCGCTTGGCGATAAACTTGAAATCGACGAGCGAGACGTTCGGGGTCGGCACGCGGATGGAGATGCCGTCGAGCTTGCCCTTGAGTTCGGGCAGTACCAGGCCGATGGCCTTGGCAGCACCGGTCGAGGTCGGAATCTGCGACAGCGCGGCGGCGCGGGCGCGGTAGAGGTCCTTGTGCATGGTGTCCAGCGTCGGCTGGTCGCCGGTGTAGGAATGGATCGTCGTCATCATGCCCTTCTCGATGCCGACCGCCTCATTCAGCACGGCCGCCAGCGGCGCCAGGCAGTTGGTGGTGCAGGAGGCGTTTGAGATGACGATGTGGTCCTTGGTCAGCTTGTCGTGATTGATGCCATAGACGACGGTGAGATCGGCGCCCTCCGCCGGAGCGGAGACGAGAACGCGCTTGGCACCGGCGGTCAGATGGGCGACGGCCTTGTCGCGGGCGGTGAAGATACCGGTGCATTCGAGCGCGATGTCGATGCCAAGCTCCTTCCAGGGCAGTTGCGTCGGATCCTTGATCGCGGTGACCTTGAATTTCTCCTTGCCGACGATGATCTGGTCGCCGTCAACCGTCACCTCATGCGGAAAGCGGCCATGCACGCTGTCGAAGCGCAGCAGATGCGCGTTGGTCTCGACCGGGCCGAGATCGTTGACCGCGACGACGTCGATATCCTTGCGGCCGGATTCATGGATGGCGCGCAGGATGTTGCGGCCGATGCGGCCGAATCCGTTGATGGCAACTCTGACGGTCATTGTTCTCTCCCTGGGAGTTGGAGGCCGAAGATCAAGTCCGCAGCTTCATAACGGCGGACGGGCAAAGAATCCAGCCGCCGAGGCGTGGATTTAAATCGATTAGTGCTCCACCGTCCGGCAAAACCGCTATGCCAGCCTTTGCCGGGCGGGGCTCACTTTCATTTGCCATGCAGACGGGCTTCCGCCGCCTTCACCGTTGCCTCGGCTGTGATGCCGAAATGCGGGTAGAGCTGTTCGATGGTGCCGGAGGCGCCGAAGCCGGTCATGCCGACAAAGATGCCGTCGGTGCCGATGAAGTGATCCCAGCCCTGACGGATGCCGGCTTCGATGGCAATCTTGAGCGGCGCATTGCCGATCGTCCTGCTGCGATAGTCGGCGCTCTGCTTGTCGAACAATTCGAAACACGGCACCGAGACGACGCGGGTCGCGTGGCCGTGCTTTTCCAAGGCCTCGCGGGCGGCCAGCGCGATCTCGACCTCGGAGCCCGAAGCGAAGATCGTCACCGCCGCCTCGCCACTGGCGGCGGCAAGTTCATAGGCGCCGCGGCTGGAGAGGTTTTCCGCAACGAAGTCGTTGCGTACCGTCGGCAGGTTCTGCCGGGTCAGCGCCAATGTCGAAGGCGTCTTTTCCGACTCAATGGCCAACTGCCAGCATTCCGCGGTTTCCATCGCGTCGGCGGGGCGGAAGACATTGTGGTTCGGAATGGCGCGAAGTGCTGCCAGATGCTCGACCGGCTGATGGGTCGGGCCGTCTTCGCCAAGGCCGATGGAATCATGGGTCATGACGAAGATCGAGCGGATGCCCATCAACGAAGCAAGCCGCATCGCCGGACGGGCATAGTCGGAAAAGCACATGAAAGTGCCGCCATAGGCGATAATGCCGCCATGCAATGTCAGCCCGTTGAGCGCGGCCGCCATGCCGTGCTCGCGAACGCCGTAATGAACGTAGCGCTGGCCGTAATCGTCGGCGGTGATGTTCTTGGTCTGGCTGGTCTTGGTGTTGTTGGAGCCGGTCAAATCGGCCGAGCCGCCGATGGTTTCGGGCACGGCGCCGTTGATGACCTCCAGCGCCATTTCCGATGACTTACGGGTGGCGACCTTCGGCTTGTCGGCGGCGAGCTTCTTCTTGTAATCGCCAATGACGGCGTCGAAGTTGGCCGGCAGCGTGCCACTGATGCGGCGTTCGAACTCGCTGCGCAATTTGGCATCAGCCTTGGCAAGGCGGCTTTCCCAGTCGGTGCGCGCCTTGACGCCTGTCCGCCCGGCGGTACGCCATGCGTCGAGGATATCGGCCGGAACCTCGAAGGGCGGATAATCCCAGCCGAAGAATTTTCTGGCGCCAGCGATTTCCTCGGCGCCGAGCGGCGAGCCATGCGCCTTGTTGGTGCCGGCCTTGGTCGGCGCGCCGAAGCCGATGGTCGTCTTGCAGGCGATCATCGTCGGCTTGTCGGAGTGGCGGGCCGCTTCGATGGCATAGGCGATCGCTTCCGGGTCCTGGCCGTCGATATGGCTGGCATTCCAGCCGGACGCCTGGAAGCGGGCGACCTGATCGGTGTTATCGGCGAGCGACACCGGGCCATCGATCGAGATGTTGTTGTTGTCCCAGAAGACGATCAGCTTGTTCAGCTTCAGATGCCCGGCAAGCGCGATGGCTTCCTGGGATACGCCTTCCATCAGGCAGCCGTCGCCGGCCAGCACATAGGTGTAGTGGTCGACGAGATCTTTGCCGAAAGCGGCATTCATGATGCGCTCGCCGAGCGCGAAGCCGACCGAATTGGCAAGGCCCTGGCCGAGTGGGCCGGTCGTCGTCTCAATGCCCGCGGCATGGCCGTATTCCGGGTGGCCCGCCGTCCTCGACCCCAATTGGCGGAACTGCTTGATCTGGTCGATGGTGATGTCTTCGTAGCCGGTCAGATAGAGCAGCGAGTAAAGCAGCATCGATCCGTGGCCGGCCGACAGGATAAAGCGGTCGCGGTCCGGCCAATGCGGGCTTTTCGGATCGTATTTGAGAAAGCGGGTGAACAGCACCGTGGCGATGTCGGCGCAGCCCATGGGCAGTCCGGGGTGGCCGGAATTTGCCTTCTCGACGGCGTCCATGGCGAGAAAACGGATCGCATTGGCCATCCGGTCATGTTGTTCGCGCGAGGTCATGCTTCCTCCAAAATGGGGGTTTGGGCCTTGGGAAAGCCCTTGAAAAGGGTGCGCGACACATAGCAGGCGCGGCCTTTTAGTCAACAAATCGGTGTGCTTTTGCCGGTCTTGTGATGGCCGTGCGCGACTTACATTAGCGTTAGCAGGGGACAGTCGCGACAGCTTTATTGACGTGCGGTTCACACGACGCGTAATGTTTCAGGGATAACGCGTTCTGAACGTGGATGATTCGGTGATGGGCAGGGCGCAGGACGAAAGCCATGACCGGGGAAACGACCCTCAAGGAAGTCATTGCCAGGCTGGGTAAGGCCATCGAAGGGCTGGAAAACGCCGTCGCGGCCAAGCTTGAGCATGAGCGGGACTATTCGGAAGCCGAGGCCGAAGTGCAGCGGATGAACGCCGACCGCTCGCGGCTGGCGCAGGAGCTCGACAATTCCGAGGCCCGCGCCGAACGGCTGGAAGATGCCAACAAGGAAGTGTCGCGAAGGCTGGTGACAGCTATGGAAACCATCCGCGCGGTACTGGACAGGTAGGCCAATGGCACAAGTCACGGTTTCCATCGACGGCAAGCAGTATCGGATGGCCTGCGACGAGGGCCAGGAAGAGCATCTGATCGATCTTGCCGAGCGCTTCGACCGCTATGTCTCGCATCTGAAGGATTCTTTTGGCGAGATCGGCGACCAGCGGCTGACCGTGATGGCCGGCATCATGGTCATGGACGAGCTTTCGGAACTGCAGAAGCGGGTCAAGGGCATGGAAAGCGAAGTGCTGACGCTGCGCAAGACGCGCGACGACGCACTGACCAAGGCCGACAAGAACGATTCCGTGCTGACCGGGGCGCTCGGCGCACTGGCCCAGCGCATGGAAGACCTGGCGACGACGCTGGCAGTGAACAAGGCCTGAACCAGCGCAGCGAAAATTCCTGCTGCATTTGCCGAGAAGCAATGAAAATATTTCGCCGCTGGCCTTGATGCCGGCGCAACAGGCGTTTGAAGGATGACGCCGGAGTGATAGAAAGGCAAAAGCAGCGCCGGGCAACGCCGGCTGCGATCTGCACGCACAGGGTAAGGGACACGTCATGAGCCTTCGCATCAACGATATCGCACCGGACTTCACCGCTGAGACCACGCAAGGACCGATCAGCTTCCATGAATGGATCGGCGACGGCTGGGCGGTATTGTTCAGCCATCCGAAGAACTTTACGCCGGTTTGCACGACCGAACTCGGCACAATGGCCGGGCTCGAAGGCGAGTTCAGGAAGCGCAACGTCAAGATCATCGGCATCTCGGTCGATCCCGTCCAAAGCCATGAAAAGTGGCAGAACGACATCAAGACCGCGACCGGTCATTCGGTGAACTACCCGCTGATCGGCGACAAGGATCTCAAGGTCGCCAAGCTTTACGAGATGCTGCCGGCGGGTGCCGGCGAGAGCTCGGAAGGCCGCACGCCCGCCGACAATGCCACGGTGCGTTCGGTTTACGTCATCGGGCCCGACAAGAAGATCAAGCTGGTTCTCACCTACCCGATGACGACGGGCCGCAACTTCGACGAAATCCTGCGCGCCATCGATTCCATGCAGCTGACCGCCAAGCACCAGGTGGCGACGCCGGCGAACTGGAAGCAGGGCGAGGACGTCATCATCACCGCTGCCGTCTCGAATGAGGATGCCATCAAGCGCTTCGGCGCCTATGAGACGATCCTGCCATATCTCAGGAAAACCAAGCAGCCTTCCGCCTGAGCAGGCAGAGGCGGCACAGAGAGTTTTCGGTTTTCCTGGCCGTGTGAGCATGGGGTGCTTGACGATGCCTGGTTGACGGACAACCATGCCTTTAATTTGCCGTGGCAGAGAAAATCCTTCCTGCCGTGGTGAGGGGCGAAGGAGGCTGGATTGGACGCATTATCGGCCAGGTCGCAGGTCACCGGCTTCTATGACAAGCCGAGCGGGTCCGTCCAGTATGTGGTCGCCGACATGGCGACCCGCAAATGCGCCATCATCGATCCGGTGCTCGACTTCGACGAAAGGTCCGGTGCAACGGCAACGAAAAACGCCGACGCCCTGCTCGACTTCGTCAGGGAAAGCGGGCTGGAGGTCGAGTGGATCCTCGACACGCATCCGCATGCGGATCATTTCTCCGCCGCCCATTATCTGAGGGGGAGAACCGGAGCGCCGACGGCAATCGGCGAGAAGGTCATCGACGTCCAGAAATTGTGGAAGGTGATCTACAACTGGCCGGAATTCCCCGCCGACGGTTCGCAATGGGACAGGCTGTTCGCCAACGGCGCAACTTTTTCGGTCGGCGGCATTGCGGCAAGAGTGCTGTTCTCGCCGGGCCACACACTGGCCTCGATCACTTACGTCATTGGCGACGCCGCCTTCATCCACGACACGCTGTTCATGCCGGACAGCGGCACCGCAAGGACAGACTTTCCGGGCGGCAGTGCCGAGCGGCTCTGGCGTTCGATCGAGGACATCCTGGCGCTGCCGGACGAGACACGTCTGTTCGTCGGTCACGACTACCAGCCGGGCGGTCGCGAAGCGCGGTGGGAAAGCACGGTCGCGGAGCAGAAAGCCGGCAACATCCATGTTGCCGGCTGCAAGACGGAAGCCGACTTCGTCGCGCTCCGCCAAGCCCGCGACAGGACGTTGCCGATGCCGCGGCTGATCCTGCACGCGCTGCAGGTCAATATGAATGGCGGACGCCTGCCGGAACCGGAATCCAACGGGCAGCGCTATCTGAAGTTTCCGCTCGATTGCCTGTGAGAGGATGGGTCGCTGGCACTACAATGCCATTCAGACTCGGCGCCGCCCTCATCGTTCTGCGATGGTCATCCAAGCTATTGATCCTGATTCGATTTTTGCGATGTTTGAATCCGATAGGTCTATGCGGGACGACGGTGGCGGCAGCCGGATGAGGAGCAGCGCAGACGCCAGCCAGTCGAGCGTCAGGGTTTTGTTCGGCGGGCTAAATGTTCATACGTGATTTGCCAAGGATCGCTCTCGGAAGATCTTTCCTCGCCGATCCAATGGAAGCTGGTGGCAGTGATCTCGGTGAAACGCCATCGAGTTTGCAGACCGCGCGAGTCATTGCCGAGCTGGACAATGTCCTTACCCTCGGCCCGCCCGATCTGGCGCGAGTGATCCCGGTTGAGCGGGTCGTTCCATATGATATGCCAGCCATCGATCCCAGGGTCGAAGATGCGCAAGGTTGTGCCATACATCGCGGACGGAGCAGGGCGCTTGGGCCTGATCCAAACGTCCTGAATCGCGCGGCCTTCGAGCACCCAGCCAAAATGGCATTCGCCATCCCATTTCTGGATTGTGCCGTCGTCGAGGTAGTGGACCGAGTTCATCTCCCAGCTTCCAATTAGCCATCCATACAGGGCCATGTCTTTCGCTCGATCGGCTGGCGGACCGTCGGATCCGAGGGCGGCCAGAAACGGAGAAATCGTCATCATCACACTGCCTTTCGTTTCCAATAGACGAACTCAACTGCCCGACGGACCGTTGTCGCGCCCGCCTGCCGCAAGCGCCGGGTTGTGGAATGCCGCGGTCGGCGCCGCAACATTGCCGCCACAGCTTGCAGCCTTGCGGTTTTCAGGGCTTGGGGAAAATTGCGACAATGCCGCTATCAATGAGATCGTCTGGGGACGCCTGGCAAGGCTACTGAGCAGTTAGGGCGACGGATCGGACATCCGCGAAGGCGCCGCGGAACCGGCAACCCGCTAATGCATGTCGCGCAAGTGTGCAGCGGTTTTGCGATAACGACATGCATAAAAACAAGAATCTAAAGCGCGTCGCACAAGGCCGGCCCGAACGCGACGCGCTTTAGAAAAAAACGGCGGCGCCAGTTACCTGACGCCGCCGTTATTTGTTTCTACCGGAAGGCCTTACGCCGCCGGCTGCGCCTCGATGGTGCGCAGCGCCTGCGTCTGGCGCTTGGCTGCGGCCTTGACCGCGTCCTGCACCTTCTCGAAGGCGCGCACCTCGATCTGGCGCACGCGCTCGCGGCTGATATCGAACTCGGCCGACAGCTCTTCAAGCGTCAACGGCTCATCGGCGAGGCGGCGCGCCTCGAAGATGCGGCGTTCGCGGTCGTTGAGCACGGCAAGAGCGCCCGACAGCATGCCGCGCCGGTTTTCCAGCTCGTCCTGCTCGATCAGCATCTCTTCCTGGCTTTCGTGGTCGTCGACCAGCCAGTCCTGCCATTCGCCGGACTCGCCTTCACTGGCCCGGATGGGCGCATTGAGCGAGGCGTCGCCCGACAGGCGGCGGTTCATCGACACGACTTCCGCTTCCGAGACGTTCAGCCGGGTGGCAATCTCGGTGATCTGGTCCGGCTTCAAATCGCCTTCATCGAGCGCCTGGATCTTGCCCTTCACCTTGCGCAGGTTGAAGAACAGGCGCTTCTGGTTGGCGGTGGTGCCCATCTTGACCAGGCTCCACGAGCGCAGGATGTATTCCTGGATCGAGGCCTTGATCCACCACATCGCATAGGTGGCGAGACGGAAGCCGCGCTCCGGTTCGAATTTCTTGACGGCCTGCATCAGGCCGACATTGCCTTCCGAGATCACCTCGCCGATCGGCAGGCCGTAACCGCGATAGCCCATGGCGATCTTGGCGACGAGCCGAAGGTGGCTGGTGACGAGCTTGTGCGCAGCCGTCGTGTCCTCATGCTCGGCGTAGCGCTTGGCGAGCATGTACTCTTCCTGCGGCTGAAGCATCGGAAAGCGGCGGATTTCTTCCAGGTAGCGGCTGAGACCGCCTTCGCCGGAAACGATACTGGGTAATGACTGGGCCATGATAGCGCCCCCTCTCTATTGGAGTGATGCCCCCGAAACGCGGCGGGCATGTGGCGCGAATGCCAAAGGCACATTCGCGCCAACCGACATATATAGGAACAAAACCAGAAAGACAGGCATTTGTTCAACACGAAACAGTGTGTCACGTTGAAGTGAACAACGCCGGTCAGGTTTTCAGGTGGCTGGTTCAGAGCTTGCGGAAGCCGTCGACGAGTTCCTCCATGTCCCACGGTATCGGTGCTTCGAACCTCATCGTTAGATGGGTATCGGGATGGCGAAATGCAAGGAGGCGGGCGTGCAAAGCTTGTCGCGGAAACGCCTTTACCTTGCTTCTTAGCGGCTCGGGCAACCGATTGGCCTTGGTGCGGAAAGCCTGACCGTATTCGGGGTCGCCAATCACCGGATGGCCGATATGGGCCATGTGGACGCGTATCTGGTGAGTGCGACCGGTTTCCAGCCGGCATTCGACCAGGCTCGCCATGGCGAATTCCTGCTGCTGCTCGCCAAAGCGCTCAACGACGGTGAAATGCGTGACGGCGTGGCGGGCATCGTCGCGGCCTTGCGGCACCACGGCGCGGCGTACCCGGTCGGCGGCGCGGCCGAGCGGCGCGTCGACGGTCCCGGTCGGCCTTGCCGGTATGCCCCAGACCAACGCCAGATAGGCCCGCTCGAGATCGCCGGTCAGGCCGTGGTCGGCAAAGGCCTCCGACAACGCCTTGTGGGCGCGATCGGTCTTGGCGACGACCATGACGCCGCTGGTCTCCTTGTCGAGGCGATGGACGATGCCCGGCCGTCTCACCCCGCCGATGCCAGACAGGCTGTCGCCGCAATGATGGATCAGCGCGTTGACCAGCGTGCCGGTCCAGTTGCCGGCGCCGGGATGAACGACCAGCCCGGCCGGCTTGTTGATGACGATCAGCTCGCTGTCCTCGTAGAGGACGTCCAGCGCAATATCTTCGCCTTGCGGCGCCGCCGGTTCCGGCTCCGGCATATCAACCGACACGCTGTCACCTTGCGCCATCTTGCGCTTCGTTTCGCTGGCTGGCTTGCCGCCGATCCTGACGGCGCCCTGCTTTATCAGCATCTGTACCCGGCTGCGCGACATGTCGGGGCCGAGCCTGGCCGCCAGCCATTGGTCGAGCCGCTGGCCGGCCGCATCAGCGCCCGCCTCCAGGACGATCGGTCCGGCCCCTATTAATTGTCTGACCACTTCGTTATGAGCGCTCATCGAAAACAGTTCCGGAATCTGCTGCCATGGCCCGGCCGCTTGCCGACGAAGACGAGGAAAAGCCGCTCGACCCCGAGGTCGAAAAGGTGCGGAGGAAGCTCGTCCGCTTCGTCGCCATCAATCTCGGCCTGCTGTTCCTCGCCCTTATGGTGGTGATCGCGGCACTTGTCTACAAAGCGCGCAACGCGCCGCCTGCCGCCCCTCCGCTAAGCAGCGACATCCAGGTGCCGATCGGCGAGACGGTCAACGGCGACATCGTGCTGCCGGTCGGCGCCAGGGTGATCAGCCAATCGCTGTCCGGCAATCACCTGTCGATCGACGCAGAGCTGCCCGACGGCAGCCGCGCCATCTTCGTCTATGACATCACCGAGCGCCGCATCGTTGGCCATTTTTCGATCAGGAACAAATGACCGGTTTTGCCGAATACCGCAGCATTGCCACGGTCGCGCTTGTCGTCGCAAATTATGACGAGGCGATCTCGTGGTATGTCGACCGGCTGGGTTTTGTGCTCGCCGAAGATGTCGATCTCGGCGGCGGCAAACGCTGGGTCACGATCACGCCGTGCAACGGACAGGGTGCGCGGCTGCTTCTCGCCGAGGCATCCGGCGATGCGCAAAGGCACGCCATCGGCAACCAGACCGGCGGCCGGGTCTTTCTGTTCCTCGAAACCGACGATTTTGCCCGCGACTATGCGCTGATGCTCGAAAAGGGCGTTGAGTTCCGTGAGGCGCCCCGGCACGAGACCTATGGCACTGTGGCGGTTTTCGCAGATCTCTATGGAAATCTCTGGGACCTGATCGAGCCAAAACGCTAGGCTTGCAGCGGATACTTCACCGGCGCGATCGGCAGCCTTAAGCCTAGTTGCTTTTTGCCAGCCGTCAGCCTATATCGCCGGTTCTTGAACGCGCCCATCGTCTAGCGGTCAGGACACCGCCCTCTCACGGCGGTAACAGGGGTTCGATTCCCCTTGGGCGTACCAAGCATTTCAAAGCCTTAGCTGGTCGGCAGTCAAAACCGTCAAATAACGGTCAAATAAGTGTTCCGCACGGTCCAATTTTTTGATTTGGTTTCGGCAGCAAACAGGTGCCGCACACGGGTGATTGGCCCGAGATGGAATGTATGACCGCCTATCCGAATTCAGAGGGGATCGATCCACGTCCGGAGGACTGTAGACCAACAAGGTGCATTCTGCTCCCAACATGAGTGATGAGGGAGCGAGTAAGTAGCGGCGAACGTGATGCGATCAGGCTGCTCCCCCAGGCCGTTGCCTGATTAACTTTGCGAATTTGGTCGCCATCCCAAAGCGCCACATGCTGCGACTTCCCGCTTCCTGTGAAGGCTATCGCAACATCCGAAGCTACCGGCAACCACAGCTCCGTTCGAGCGCCATTAAGCTGCGCCTCACCGGCTGGATGGAGCTTCGACACTGGGTGGCTACCAACGATAAATGCCTTTTTTGGATTGCGGATATGGACCACGTTGAAAACAAGACCTGAAAGCACTTGCATGATGGCCGTGCTGCCCCTCGCAATGGTGTCTCGTCGGGCGTTCTTCATAATGCGCTCCCAAGTGGCTGGGTCCTCGAACTTCTCCTTCTCGTCCTCGGTCAGCGGGCGCGTTGTTTCCTCGAACTCCTTCAACCTCGCAATGCCAAATGCCTTGAGATCGGAGCGGGACACAACCCTGTTGATACTGTCCGGAACCCGCTTCCATTGAAAATAGAGGAAAGCATCAAGCAGGTTCCTATCGTCGAGTGACAGACGGTGAACCACGCCCTGTCGGGCGGCGTCAATGATGGTCCTGATAAGTATTGAAGCGGCATGCTCAAGCGGGCGGAACCCTGTTTCGAGATCCACGTTGCGAGTGCCATCTTCTTTGATGGCTGTGTACAGGTTCTTCTCAAAAAAGACCTTTGCCGGAGGCGTTGAGAAGACGCCTCGTGGGGGCGATCTACGATCGTAGGCATGCAATTCGCCATTCCCGTCCATGAAGTTCCGTAGAATGAATTGTGGTACGAAATGGTGGTCTGTCGGCAGCTTCTGCTTGCGTGATGCCATAAATTTGTTTGCCCCTTGGGAGATAGTGTAGACCAGATCGGGGAACCGCCGATACTGTCCGATAAACGGGTCGCCTCGTCTGTTTCGCGTCTGTTTTCAGGAGGGCGGCCGGGTCCCGTTTCCTTCCCGTTATTTCGGGGGGGCATCCATCGGCTGAACCCCCTTGAGGGGCGAAAGCTTGCGCGCCCACCAGAGCTGCGTCACTTTCAGCCGAAAGTCAGCGAGGAAGGAGACCCGATGGCCGCAACGATAGACCAGTGGAAGGCTTTCCGAGAAGAACTTAGCCAGCAGCTCGAAGAGGAGCGCCGGTTCATCGCCAATGCCGAAGCAGGGCAAACCGGCATTTGGACCGTTCAGCCAGGCAAGGGAAAAGTCGATACCACGGCTGCTCATGTTGAGATATCGAGGCGTGCAGTCCAGGCCCTTGAGGGGGTAATTGCGAAGATCGATCAGGACCATCTGGCAGAATAACTCTTGCGGTCGAATTAGGAATATGGTCCTCATTGTGCCGGTGCGGTGCGGCGATCCACTTAACGGAGATCGCACAATGGCCAGAACCAAACCATCCAAGCAACTTTCACAGGCCGAGATCGACCGCTTCATGGCGGCTGCGGAAGAGCTTCACAAAAGCATTGTCCGGCCGCTGCTATCGCCTACCTGCGACCACTATCGAGCGCTTCGAGCGGTCCATGAAACCCTGTTGAAATCGGTGAAGGACATTACCGGCCAGGATGCAGCTTTCATCCGATGGCACGGCACGGGGCCAGCGAACTAGCGGGCAGCGGGGAATCGCTGCATTCAGCACCGACCAACGCGCCAAGGTTCAATCGTCTTCGCGGAAATCCTGCAGCGAGGCGTGGCGCAAGTCTTCCTCGCCTCGAAGGTGCTTCACGCGGCCGATCAGTCCCGGCTTGACCCATTGCGTGGCCGGCCGCTTCATGCCCTTCGGCGCCGGTCCGGCATGCTCCTGGACGCGCTTCCATAGCCGCTCGCGGATCTCGCGGCTTGAATTGATAAAGGCAGACCCGACATATCTTCGCGTGCCGATCTGCCCCATGAGGGCGAACGCCGGCTTTCCGGCCTCGCGCTCGACGCCGAGCAGCTCGAATTCGTCAACGGCGTAGCACTTCGCCTTCACCCAGTTGATCGACCGCCCACTGCGATACTTGCTCTTGCGGCGCTTCGAAACCATCCCCTCCATCCCGGCCTGATCGAGCAGGTGAAAGATTGCTTTGGTTTCGCCCGGAAGAGATATGCTGGCGCCGGGTAATCGCCTTCCGCAGAGCCGCGAAGTCGGCAAGGCCAGCTTCATTCGGGACAATGATTTCCCCGTCGACGATGGCGCTGTCGACGTTGAGCACTTTGGCCGTTTCGACCAAATCGGGATATTTCGCCGTCCAGTCCATCCCGTTGCGCGTGAAGATGCGCGTGCCGGCTTCGTCTATGACGATCTGCGATCGGTAGCCGTCGAACTTGACCTCGTGAATCCAGTCGTCGCCCGCGGGAGGCTTGTCTACCAACGTCGGCATCAGCGGCGGGATGAACTTCAAACGCATGAACGGCACTCGCGGAACGCGATTCAATCCGCTGAGTTACATTAGGTTCACTAATGCAGGAAGCCTTTGCGGTGTCGCCAGATCTCATCAAGGAAAATTTCGCCCATAGCGGCGATCGAACATGCCTCAATCTGATCCGCATGGCTATCGAACAGACATGCCCGGCCGGCGTATTGCCCAGCGAGGAAGCGGTATTGATGCTCTACGGTCCCGAGCCGATCCATGAGGCAGAAGCCCTTGCCAAGGCCATCATTGAAACCGTGGAACGGCTATCTCGATAATTCCGGCCGTTCCTCGCGAAATCCGGTAGCGATTTTTTCATATAAGCCCCCTCAGCCAACACTAAAAAGGTTCAAAAGGTCAGCCGCCGCTGCTGTTCCGCCGCTGTTTTCAGCGAGCCGTTAGCCTGTTTCCTGCAGCCCAGGACCCAACGCATAACCGGCGGCCGTAGCTGATCCGTCGCTGTTTTCAGTGGGGATTAAACTGGCCTAAGCGCATAGAGCGCAATGGAATTTCCGAGCTGACTTGTCCCTGTTTCCCGTCTGTTTTCAGACGCTCCCTTTTAGAGGCCTATGGCCGTACGCTGAAAATGTCACCGGCAATGGCCGCCGGCCTCTCGCAGACGCTTTGGTCAATGGATAATCTGTGCGAGAAGACGGATGCTGTTGCGCCGAAGCCGGGCAAGCGTGGACCGTACGAAAGAGGTACAGGCCTAAAAAGACTGACCCCGGGAGCATGCTTTGCAGCAGAGGCCGGCCCGGGGTATACGGATGGTGTTATAGCGCAAATTCTATGAACGGCAAGTGAACGATTTGAGAACAGATGCAATTAACGCGTCGTTGGTTAAAACCCTAAGTCTCAGCCGGCTTCGGAAATATTTAGCCGTCTGCGGCGATGACGTTTCTGGCGCACTATCGAGTTACGAACGGAACGCGCGACTTTCAGAAGCCTTTTACACGCCTTTGCAGTGCGTGGAAATCTGCCTGCGGAACACGATCCATTTCCGAATGTCAGAAGTTTATGGGTCAGACTGGATGACGAATGGTGGCCCGCCGCTGGCTGAGGCTTCACTTAGGATGATCGGCGACGCGATAGCTGAGCTACAGAAAGGGGTCGATTGGCCATCCAATGACGCGATTGTCTCTGAACTCAAGTACGCGTTTTGGGTCGGCCTCTTAGGTACGGGGTACGACGACACCATTTGGCGCAAGACACTATTCGATGGTTTTGCCGTAGGGGGAAGACGAAAACGGACTGTTGTACACGGTCGCTTCAACGCAATTCGCCGGTTTAGGAATCGCATCGCGCATCACGAGCCAATTTTTCAACGTGACTTGCCGAAGCTCCATGCTGAGATAATCGAAGCTATTGGCTGGATGTGCGCAGACACATCCGCTTGGACGACGCACGTAAGCCGTCTTTTGATCGTTCACGCGGAAGTCTGAATTTCAAACATGGGGTAATCGCGGAGCGAGTCGCCCTGAAGCCGGAAACGGTCACATATTGAAGAGCGGGTGGTTGTTCCCCGATA